>NZ_JBFEFW010000001.1:0-427517 GCF_047229145.1 Brevibacillus jepli | reverse complement strand
GTCTTAAGCTAATGGCTACTACTGCCTTCACCATTCGGGACTTTAACCCTAGAGATAACGCCCATGCTGGGCGCACATGGATGAAAAGAGCGCAGATGCGCTCTTTTTTACTTCTCATTCGATTGATATGTAAATTTGTTTCGACATCGAAATCTTGGTATAATTTTGAAGAATGTAACTGGAAAGGTTCTGATCCGATGTTGTACTTTGTTAGTTTTGTAGTAGCTTTGTTTCTCTTAAGCTTTTTTAATACACTGAGACAAGTTATCCATAATCCGAATCAATATCTCCCTTCAGCAGCTATCACTGCATTATTAGGGGCATTCTTATTTTTCTTTGTTATTAAGATAGTCTTACTATAAAATTGGGCTAACGGAAGTGGGAGTATCGAATGAAAAGGAATCCTCTCTGGTTCAACGTTGTTTCCATCATGGTTATCGTGTTGGCCATCGCTTCGCTGATAACAAGTGCTTCTGTCTTACGTGTACTAACGATGCTGGGCTTAGCAATTATCATGGTTTCTCTAGGGACATTTGAGTTAAAGAAAAAACATAAGATCGCTTATTTGTTTTTTGGGGTGGCCGCCTTTCAAGCTCTCGTGTTGATTGATGCGGTTTATTACTTGTATATCATGTGAGTTATCCTCGTTACCCTCGATCCTTACTCCGACCGTCGTAAGGTTTTTTCGTATCCATCCCACACCGTTACAACCTTTGATAATGTATACAGTTTTGTTGGAAGGAGTGTACGCCCATGTATGCACAAGTGGTACGATACCATCAATATGGCGAACCTCATGTAGTACTAAAGGTTGAACAACGACTGATTGAACCTCTGAAACAAAATGAAATCCTGGTAAAAATGAGCGCCCGCCCTATTAATCCGTCTGATGTGATTCCCATTCGCGGAGCCTACAAGCACCGGATCAACCTTCCCGCTATACCTGGCTATGAAGGTGTTGGTACCGTTGTGGAGACAGGTCCCTTGGCCTCCCCCTCTCTCATAGGGAAACGTGTTCTGCCCTTGCGTGGCGAGGGTACGTGGCAAGAATACGTAAAAACAACAGCAGAGCTAGCGATTGAGGTACCTGATTCGATCCAGGATGATATTGCCAGTCGGTTGTACATCAATCCTATTACTGCGTGGGTTATCTGCAGCGAGACACTACAACTTTCTTCTGATCAGATTTTGGTAGTCAATGCAGCTAACTCAGCCATAGGTCGTCTGTTTATTCAATTATCCACGCTATTTGGATTTAAAGTGATCGCCATCGTCCGACATGCAAGATATACAGAGGAGCTGCTGCAGCTTGGAGCATGGCATGTCATCGACAGTTCACTCGCGCCTATTTACGATGCCATCATGACTGTCACAAACGGACAAGGTGCTCATGCCTCTATTGATTCCATTGGCGGTGCAGAAGGTTTAGAACTGGCAAGGTCGACACGCACCGGTGGAATTTTCTTGTCATTAGGCCTGTTATCTGGCATTCAAGTAGATTGGGCACTCATCTCGAAACAACTCGGAGTCCTTCCCCACTTGTTTTTATTGCGACACTGGAATCAACGAGTATCTGTGTCTACATGGCACGAAACGTTTGAGAAGGTCATCGAGCTCGTGCAAAATGGTCGGCTTGTTTTAGCAGAACCAGGTGAGAAATTTGCTTTGCAAGATGTTAATAAAGCTGTGAATTTTGCGGAGGGGCATAAGCGTACGGGGAAAATCTTGTTGATGTAACATACATAAGGAGAAAGCACTTATGCGATTCCATGAACTTTCAACGGAGACAAGACAACGTTTTACAACGGATGAACCCCATCGTACCATATTACATTCAATGACTTCATTATTGATGGTTATTCCTTGTACGAACGACTTGAAAAGTATGATTTAGTACCTAGTCTGGGATGGGGGTCCAAGGAGTACCAAGAAGAAATGATTCGTCTTTTCTTACTCCAAGAGCCTCATTCTCTATTGTGGTACCGAGTACCTCTCTTCGTCTGTCCCGAATGTGGCGATCTGGAATGCGGGTTCATATCGGCGAAACTTGAGAGAAAAAACAATCTAGTCATTTGGCGGGATTTTTACAAGGATCACTACCAATTCAAAATTAACATCGGGCCGTTTTATTTTCGATGGGAACACTATCGTAAAGTGATTGCATCTACATTCGCTAATTGAACACTCCCTCCACCTACGCTATTGCTTAGAGGTGGGGGATTCTTGGGTAGTCACCTCTATCGAAGTGAAATGCGCCAAGCTATCCCTGTCGTCCCGACAGTTAAGTTGTTTCACACAACAAACGAAGTCCTTCACGCTCAATATTGATCGCGGCATTCTCGTCACGGTCATGCCGTGTCCCGCAGTTCGAGCATGTCCACTCTCGCAAGTTAAGATTCTTGACATCTTTATTGCGGTTCCCGCAGTTTGGTGTGGAGCAAAGTTGGCTGGAAGGAAATTGTTTGCCAACAAAGGAGAGCGTTCGTCCATACCATTCGGCTTTGTAAGTCAGCATGGCGCGAAAAGTGGACCATGACGCATCTGCAATGCTTTTCGCCAGCTTGTGATTCTTGATCAGGTGGTTTACTTGCAAGTCCTCCAAACAGATCACTTTGTTTTCGCGAATCAGCTTGGTGGACAGTTTATGCAGGAAGTCATTTCGGGTGTTGGCTACTTTTTCATGCAAGATCGCTACTTTTCTTCTCGCTTTTTCGTAATTTTTCCCACCTTTTTTTCGGCGTGATAACTTCCTTTGCCATTGGTTCAGCTTCTTTTCATACCGACGAAGGTACTTGGGATTTCCGATCTTTTCCCCCGTGGAAAACGCAGCAAATTCTTTGAGACCCAGGTCGATGCCAATGGTTTTCTCTTTGTCTACAGGAATATACGGCGAGTAAGGCACCTCACAAAGCACCGAAACAAAATATTTCCCGCTTGGATTTCGTCTAACCGTTGCGTTTAGAATCCGACCTTCTACTTCTCGGGATTTTGCGAATGTCACCCAGCCAAGTTTCGGCAGCTTGATTTGGTTCCCGTTGATTCGGATGTTTCCATTTGTATGTTTCGTGGTATAGGACTGAACGATATTCTTCTTGCTTTTGAAACGTGGCGCTTCATTTTGTTTCTTGAAAAATCGGGTGAAAGCATCTGCGAGGTTGTCGAGGGAAGATTGAAGGGCGGTGCTATCTACTTCTTGGAGCCAAGGCTGTTCCTTTTTTAATTGTGGTAGTTGGACAGCACAAGAATGGTAGGTTAACCCCTTGCCCGTTTGTTTGTAAGTTTCGTTCCAACGTGCCAGAAAACGATTGAACACAAACCGACTGCAACCCAATGTTTTCGAGATGAGTACGGCTTGTTCCTGATTGGGAAAAATACGAAACTGAAACGCTTTTTTACGTAGCATCCTGATTCACCTCCTCCCATGAAAAGTTTACCACAAAAGGAACGTATGTTCTACAAAAAGATTGCGGGAACAACCCAAAAAGCAGAAGTCCTTCCTTCGCAGCGCCGATTCATCCCCCACTTTCGCCAAGCTATGCAAGACTTAGAAGTAGGAGTCTTCTCGGCTGTTATGATAAACTACCTGAAGACGGCATATGTAAGCCTAATTGCTGATGTACCAGCGGATACAATTCGGATTCGCTTATACTGCTCCACTGTCTTTGGAGATGTACAAACGTTTTCAAATGGTAAGTACTAAATCGCAAGTGAAGCATTGCACAACACTCCAGATGAATGTCTGGGGTGTTTTATATTTTGATGAGTAAAAAAGAGCACCCTTTTTAAGGCGCTCTCACACAAACAAAGATGCGTTTTGCGTAGTTCGAACGTTTGTATAATTACGGCAAAACGTTGCCAGCTGAGCCGTAAATGCCATACCATTCTTCCCGTGTCAAGCGAATATGTGCGGCTTTAACGCAATCTTTCATTCGTTCAACATTCGTCGTGCCGATGACAGGCTGCATGTTTGCCGGGTGGCGAAGCAACCACGCGATGGCTATCGCCGTGTTCGATACTTCATATTTCGCTGCAATTTCATCGATTTTCTTGTTCAGTTCAGGAAACTTTTCATTCCCTAAGAAAGAGCCTTCGAAAAAACCATGCTGGAACGGCGACCAAGGTTGAATGGTAATATCATGAAGCCTGCAGAAGTCGAGTACGCTGCCGTCGCGATTCACAGCCGAGTTGTTCTCCATATTAACGTTAAAGCCTTGCGAGATCATAGTGGCGTTCATAATGCTTAGCTGCAGTTGATTGGCAACGATTGGTTGTTTTAGATATTTATTCAGCAGTTGAATCTGCATTGGATTCTGATTGGAAACACCGAAATGGCGTACTTTGCCCGTGGTTTCGAGCAGATCAAACGCTTCCGCTACCTCCTCCGGCTCGACAAGCGTGTCAGGTCGATGCAGAAGCAGCACATCCAGATATTCGGTTTTAAGCCGCTTTAGAATGCCATCAACTGCATCCAGGATATGCTCTTTGGAAAAATCAAACATACCTGGGCGGATACCGCATTTCGATTGCAAAATGATATTTTCTCGTACACGGGGGCTCATGTGAATCGCTTCTGCAAACACTTCCTCGCATTTGCCCTTTCCGTAAATATCCGCATGGTCGAAAAAGTTCGCCCCTTCTTCCAGCGCCGTCTGCACAAAGCGCTCCGCTTGCAGCTTATCCAATGACCCTATCCTCATGCAACCGATTGCGATGACAGGTACTTCTAACATACTAGTGCCAAGTTGTATTGTTCTCACTTCGCTCCCCCCATTCTACTAAGTCGGTCATATGCTTGCTCATTAATTGCCATTTTCTTCATTGTGTCATGAATGAACAGCAGATTCAATACAGACACGGTGGTCGTACTCAACCTTACTAGCACCCATTTTTTATATCCTAATATATTTGTCCAAGCAATTACTGCTTGCCTTCATATGCTATTACTATATTCAAGCTTGATTACATGTAGGAGGAAAAACTATGAATAAAAGGCCAGCTCGCATTATGAATAAAAAACCAACTCGCAAATTTGTAAAAAAAGCAGGTGGAAAATGGAGAAAAACCACCACCTTAGGTCCGAAAAATGTACGTATTACACAGGATCTTGGAAATGGCTTTTTTATCATCGAATTTACTCAAGTATCAATTGCTCCAAATTCAGTACATGAAATTAGACTAAGAAACATAGGTATTCGAAGGGTCATTAGTGCTGGATGGACAATGACTGGTAATCAACCAGTATCTGTACTTGAGAACTACCCCTTTTCTCATAACGAATGGATTCTCACTTTTCTTAACCAATCTTCAGTCAGAAGAGCAGTCTCCACTTTTCTAGTAACCAAGCTACCTTAAAGAAGTCTCGATATTTGCAGCTGACAAACCGGCTCCTGTTACGCAGCAGGGGCTGTTTCATCTTGATAAATCCTGGCGCAGTAATTTGTAATTTTCAAAGCTGGTTTCGAGGGCGAGAATGGACAAACAAGCTCTATGTGCAAATAGAATGCAGGGAGGAGCAATGTTAACCGCTCTACTCATCGGTACTTTTGTCGCGTTTCTATGAAAATTACATACCAATGTGTTTCCTGGATGGATGAGGGAAATTAACGTTGTTGCTGGTTGTAATGCTCGTGATCGGCGTACTGGTTCCGGGGGAAGGAATGCTATGTACTCTACCTATCCAAGATTGTCCATATCCATCGTCATCACGATAAATGCGGTCCCATTGCTTACGAATGAAGCCGTCTCGATAAATCTCGCTCTTGTATAAACTTTAATTGCTCTACTATTAAAGGTAGCAACACTTAATCGTAGATATTTTGGTTCAAATTGCTGATTGGCAAATTCGATTCCAGCCTTTAAAAACGAATAGCCTATCCCTTTCCCTGTTAAATCTGGTTTCATTCCGAGCCCGATATCTAACACGTTCTCGCCATTGTAAAGATTTTGCTTTCGACCTTCTGGCACTTGAGCATTGAACCCAAAACAGAAGAAGCCTGTAAGCTGACTATGATTATCTCGAACTGCATAATAGGTACCGTCTAATAGTTCCTGGAACGTTTCTGGACTTTCTTCAAAATCATAAAAAGAATATTCCTGCGGATATTTCCAAGTTACGACTTGCTTTGCATCTGTACTTGTCATCAAAGAAACGTTCATTTATTACCCCTCCGTGATTCTGATTTCGATACCATTGTTGCTGTTCGCCACCCTGCCCCCGAAGAATTAACGCAAAAGAATAAGGAAGTGTCAGTAATCTGGATCATCAATGTGATGAGGGCGAAATCTATTCGTGAAAATATAGTTCTGCTAGCTAGTAAGATAACGGGCAGGAATCGCTCAACGAATAATTGGTTACTAATAGAAGAATACATTAAAATTAATAGTAAGGAGAATAACATGAGTATTGGTGCATTTTCTGTAAGTTTACGTGTGAAAGACATTCATGCATCTAAAGCGTTTTACGAAAAGATTGGGTTTCATGTTTTTGGCGGAGATATTACTCAAAACTGGTTGATCATGCAGAATGGCAATGCCACAATAGGGTTGTTCCAGGGCATGTTTCCCAAAAATATTTTGACCTTTAATCCGGGGTGGAATAGCAAAGCTGAAGAAATAAATCCGTTCAAAGATGTAAGAGAAATACAAGAAGATTTACGAAATAAGGGAATCAATATTATTGGCGATGCAAGATTAACTTCAACAGGACCAGCCAGCTTTGTAATTGAAGACCCCGATGGAAATCCAATACTTTTTGACCAACACAGATAGAACAAAAAGTTTTCATATTTTGTTTAGGTACTCTCGGCAGTACCTAAATAAGGCTTTCTCAATGGAGGAAGCCTTATTTTCCACACATAAACAGCTAAAACTACCATACTGACCTTTAACTTCTTCGTCAATTAATAGTTAGATTTTTTTGATTTTTATACCAATTACAGCGTTTGTGTGTTAATATTATTAAAGAAGTTATATTTTTCCATTTAAGGGAGGTAAATAACAATGTTGAAGAAATTTCTTCAAAAATTAGGTGCTAGCTCATATCGTCCGTGTCCTCGGGAGTGTATACCAGCAGGAAAACATTGTATGTGCCCTGCGTAAATTTAGGTAACCCTTAAGAGGCTGTCCCAAATGCCGAGAATATGGCAAAGGGACGGTCTTTTTCCGTTTCACATATTTGAGCATATATTCCCGTCTTTTTTATTCTACTCTTCTACAGTTAAATGCCGAAGGGTACAATCCTAGATTTTGACCTTTCCGAAGCCTGTGAAGACCCTTGCAAGTGGTCCGCTCTGGCTTCGGGGCCAAGTTCAAACCTGGATGGATATACCCAGACCGCGTGGATGTAGAAAAAATATGGTTGACTCGAAATGGACCGGGCACTTTCACATAACAAGCAGTTGGACTCATTTTCTCACGCTCCTCTTCCGGATATACCAAGCGCGTTTATGAAAGGAGATGGACCTGTATTTCTGAGCCAGTCTGATGATTCGGTTGCGAGTAAGTGATGACGGTTTTGAAGAGAAGCTTTTGTTAAGGGTACTTCTTACAACCAGATGACCGGGATAGTGAGCTTTCACGAAGTTACCGTAAGTTTCGAACTCGGAGAAGCCGGCGTAACTCTGTTTGTTGGTCTTCTTGATAATCGCCCAATACCACCTAGTCTTATGCCTGGCCTCAATTTTATACTTTAGTCGGGAGAGCTTTGATTTGTCGAACAGCATATAGTGGGCAACGAAAGAGCGCGAGGCGGTTGCCTTGGTCCCCAGTAATTTCTTATAGGTGCGAAAATACTCGGGACGACTCCAGTTACGGCAGTAAAAAACAGTTTTCCCGTTGACGAGAAAGACATGTGGGCGGATGAGAATGGTGTCCGCGTCAATCACAAGATAATACCTTTGCTTGGTCAAGCTTCCTCCCGCCAGCTTCAACAATTGTTGGAGCAGCCAGCCTGAGCGATTGGTGCGTTTGGTTTGGTAGTGAATGTCTTTTTTTGTAATCGGAAGCACGCGTCTTTCATTGATGAAGGTGCAGTTTTTACGCCGACAAAGGGCTTGGATTCGCTTGCTTGGTGGCGATACAACCATGATCTTACCGACCGGATGCTTCACTTGCTTACGGATACTGTCAATGACATAGGGAAGAGTGCCAAGGTCTTTCTCAATAGCTGGGATCAGGACATCAATTTTGATAGAGCTGTTGAAGGTGCTTTTCGCAGAACGTGACAACTTCTCAACTCCTTTTCGCTTAGCAGTTTCAAGCATGTGTGTCTGGACAGGACAGCCAAAGTCTCTGACTTACCAGATAGGATATGATTTTTTTCCTTAGGGTGAATATGACAGATATGGATATCTTGCAAAACGGGTGTTTGTCTGCCTTCTTTTGTCTTGAAACTCTCCTCACTTTACCTAGTCGAAATCGTTGACCTACAACAATGGCAGCTCGATCCGACTCCGATGGTACTGACTGGATAAATAGAACACCCTGTGCATATTCCGAAGAAACAAAAAGAAAAAACCTTGATATATCAAGGTTCCTACGCTCTGATTACTATGGAGCGGGTGATGGGAATCGAACCCACGCCGCTAGCTTGGGAAGCTAGAGTTCTACCATTGAACTACACCCGCAATTTGTTACTTGCTGTCATCTCTTCACTCCAACTATTACCAATTATATAGCGATCTTTTTGAATTGTCCATACAATTACCCGCTACGATGACAGCAGTTCGTGAATCGCCTTCTTATAACGCTTGATTCTCTCCAAATCAGTATCAGTTGGATTGGGGATACGTGTTACATCACAATTATCTTCCAAATCACCCAATTTCACAATTCTTGCAACGGGATCGCGTTTCGTCCGTTTAATAAACTCCATGTACGATTCTTCCTCTTGTCTGGTTAATGCAACTACTGCAGCAATAACCTTTTCATGAAATCCAGCCGCTCGGAGTTCATCTTCGGTTACTTCTGTATCTTCCAGAACATCATGCAATACCGCTGCGATCCGGGTTTCTTCTGTTGTCATTTTTAACATGATTCGTAAAGGATGCAGGATATACGGATTCCCACCTTTATCAATTTGCCCGGCATGGGCTTGTGTCGCAATGACAATTGCCTTTTCTAGTGTACTCAACCTGATTCTCCTTTTTCTAAATAATTTCTGCCTTCTGTCACTATATGAATACTTTACACAGTTGAAGTATTTTGTCGTTGTGGATGATCTCATGCTTGTAAATCTTTCATTTTCTCCACATACAATCTGTAATTGACCTCATCATAAGTAACAAATATCACTTTGTTTATTGAAGTATTTTCTTTTAAAAAGGATATCACTGTATCCACTGCAATGGAGCATGCTTGATCTTTTGGGAACTTGAATATTCCTGTACTAATAGTAGGAAATGCTATGCTCTTTACTTCATAGTTCTCGCCTAACTCCAATGCTTTTCGGTAACAGCTTCGCAAATACATTTCCTCATCACTCTTGCCATCATTCCACACTGGCCCGACTGTATGGATAACATATTTAGCGGAAAGTTTGCCCGCTGTTGTTATGACTGCTTCTCCCGTTTTACATCCACCTTGCTTTGCACGAATTCTTTTACATTCCTCCAATATGTCTTTTCCACCAGCTTTGTGGATGGCACCATCAACACCGCCGCCACCAAGTAAGCTTGAATTTGCAGCATTTACAATTGCATCAGCTGAAATTTTGGTTATGTCACCTTGTATAATCTCGATTCTTTCCAGGATGCTGTTCATGATTGTCTCCTTATTCTCTCACGATTCCAAAATACTCATCATATTCCCTGGCATCAAAGTCAAACACAACAGAAATATTTATGTATAAAACAGGATAGCCCATAAAAATCCCGGATTCAGAATGATAAGAATCGATAATTTTTGCTCTCACCTCTTCTTCTGTACCTTGAAAAACGTACGGCTCTTCTCCTTCACGGTACGCACTAACCTCGATACCATCGAAATAGTAAAACTCGTAGACCGAATAAGTGTCATTTCCTAATTTTCGTGCATAGATTTCAATCTCTGCATCACCATAGAAGCATTGCTTCTCTTCATGAAACTTGTAATTTCCTAGTGTTTTTACTTCTCGAATCATTCTTTCCAATTCATCTGTAGTGTACATGATCGTCCCCCCTCTCCACCTTTTTCTGACAAACAAAAAAACACACCTTCCATGTCTCTGTTTCCATCATGGTTAGTGTGCATTCGTATTTAGATAATGGTGCCGGTGAAGGGACTTGAACCCCCACGGTTTCCCTCACGATTTTGAGTCGCGCGCGTCTGCCATTCCGCCACACCGGCAAGTGAATCTATGAAAAAAGAAAATCAATGGTGGGGAGAGACGGATTCGAACCGCCGAACCCGGAGGGAGCAGATTTACAGTCTGCCGTGTTTAGCCACTTCACTATCTCCCCACAATATGTGCTGTCTCTCTTCTGCATCTACTTTCTTCAACCAGAAGCGACATTTATTAATCTATCATGAACTTTGCTTCGCGTCAATACTTTTATTCGGATTGACTTTCTTTTTTAGCCAAGATTTCCTGTGCCCACTCGTGAAAGACGTGCAGTGCTTCGTCCACCTCCTGAAACTGTGCTTCTTCCTCACAGGTGTATTCGGGGAAGTCTATAATCCGGTTTTTGCGAATCTTCACTTGATCTTCCTCGCATTTTATATCCAAAAAGTATGGGACCGATTCATCAATTCCGTAGCTGTTTTCTAAAAATTCGTAGGTACGCACCCACTCCAGAATGCGAACTTCTGATGCTTTTAAGCGAAGCACCTGCTCCAATGACATAATGGTTTCATTTCCGTAGTAATACATGTTATTCAGCCCTTCTGCATGAAAATGGACGGAGCCGAGACTCCGCCCTGTTACTATTGTTGTCGATTAGATCGAAGAAAGCAGCTCTCTTAATTCTTTTACAATGACTTGTTGATAACCAGTGCCTTCTCCGTACTGTGCAAGCATGTCGGCACGCGCCACTTTGATTTTGTCTTCATAGTCTGGTGCGTTTCTGTCCGGGTTATGTTGTTTGAATGCCGTCATGACAGCTTGGACATGCTTCGGTCTAGGTCCCCATTTGGCCAGAACATGTCCGCCAGTGTCAGCGAAAATCACAACAGGAATCGCCCTACCGCCCATTGTGAGAAACTCATCCATGAGGTCGAGATGTTCTTCCATCACCATTATTTCCACTGGCATATCTGTTTCTTTCAGAGCATGCAGGACGACTGGCAAGTTGCGCACAACATCTCCGCACCAATCTGCCGCCAAAATCAAGCATCTCAGATCATCACGATGCTGGAGCGAGGCGAAAAATGCACGGTCTTGTTCATCCTCCCAAGAAAATGCTTCCGACCAGCTTTGATATGTATCCTGATTTTTTGTCATGCTATCCACGAACGCTTGCGGTTTTAGACCCGTCCGAAATTTATGCGCGACATTTGCCCCCATCTTTTCTCCTCCTTTATGTATCTTGCTTAGTCCTGCTTTTCTGGCGTTGCTTCGCTCGCTTCTTTCTCTTGCTTAGCCAGCTCCATCATTTTTTGCAACAAAATATGCTGCGGCATGTGCATGAGACGCTCTAAAGGTACCTGGAGCGCTTCTGCCAGTTTAACAGCCGTATCAGGTGATATTTGTAACGGACGCATGAATTCCGCTCCTTTCGCTTGCCTTCATCAGTCTCTCCAGTATAATACACAGCGATTAAACCTGCCAGCGTGCCTCGCATCACACGTCAAAAAAGATAATCCCTTCTCAACGAACCTGAAGGGACTATCTCTCGTGATCGGGATACCCGCACATATTCAAGGGACGGCTATGGCTTCTGCTTTGTGAGAATGCACGGTACACCAAAGCCGATCGCTCCGGGCTGGGACATTTGTTCCAGATATGCCAACCCCCGTGCGCACTGCTGCTTGCATACTTGGCATGTGTGAGACGTTACAATTTTCAGCTGCACTTGATTCGGGTGCTGCCGTGTATTTTTCTTCTTGATCTTTTTACCCTTGGCCATCCGCTTGCCTCCCTTTGCCCTGGATCACTCCAGTCTATGAAGGAGAACAACCCCGCTCTTTAGGCAAACATACAAAATCCAGATAGACGCCTGCAAAATGGGCCTTGTCATACCTGTCTGCAAATCAAAAAAGTCGCCGGAGAATTATCTCGAGAGCGACTTTTGAGCTTTTATTACGGCCTTGGACTTAACAACTGGCGCAGCTCAAGCTCCAGTGTAGGGGCATCAAGCACGCCAATAATCTTCTTTCTCACGATCCCATCTGTGTCAATCAAGTAGGTAGTCGGGAATGCCATCACCTTGTAACGGTTCGACACCGTACCAGCGACGTCCATCGGTATAGGAAAAGTCAGCTTGTAGTTTGCTACGAATGCCATCGCTGCTTCCGGGCTGTCATTACTTGTGACATTTACGCCATATAAATCAACCTGTCCGCCATATTTCTCGTAGACTTTTTGTAAATCAGGCGCTTCCAGCTTACATGGTCCACACCAGGAAGCCCAAAAGTTTAGGACGAGTGGTTTCGCCCTTTTTCCTTCTACCTTGTACGTCTGCTGATCCAATCCTGTCAGTGTAAAATGAGGAGCCGCAAAGCCAACCTCCGGCTTTTGAACCTCTGCTACGACTGCGGCTGTCTCTTGAGGTTTTTCCCAAACAGCAAGTCCGACCCCCAATAATACAAGCACCGCGAGCAACAGCTTTTTCATTTTGTCACCTCTGCCTGCTCAATTAGAATCCCGTAAAGCCTCCGTACATTTGAATGAGAACGCGTGTAATATCCGTCAGTTTATCCGTATACAGAAGGATACCGAACAAAATCATTACAGCTCCCCCGATCTTCATAAACAGATCGGAATACTTCACAATCGCGTTCACTTTACTGATGAAGAACGTCATGACAAAGAAAGGAATGGCAAAACCAAGTGTATACGCCAACGTATATGCCAAGGCGCTTGACGGATTGGAAACGCCCATGACGATTATGCCTGAAAGAATTGGTCCCACACATGGTGTCCATCCAGCTGCATAAGTCATTCCCACCAGTATGGACCCAGTATACCCCAACGGTCTCGATTTTAAATCGATTTTAAAGGAACGCATCATCCAGTCCATTTTAAACACGCCTAGCATAACCAAACCAATGACCGCAAGCAAAATACCGCCCAGTTGACGAATCAGGTCCTGTTGATCAGTGAACAAGCTGCCGATCCAAGAAGTAGATAGCCCGAGCGCAATGAAAATAATTGAAAATCCGACGATGAAGAAAAAGGTATGTAAGAAAGCTTGCTTTCGAAATACGGCTCTCCCTTTCTTCACCTCATCTACCGTAACCCCTGTTATGTAAGACAGGAAGGACGGATAGAGTGGCAGGCAGCAAGGTGAAATAAACGAAAGGAAGCCTGCCGCAAATGCCAAAAATACAGTAATATCGCCAGTCATATGTACCTCCGGTGGGTATTTTGTCCACTATCCTCCTATTGTATCGAATCTTTTCCAGCTTCAAAAGTATCGTTTGCACTTTGTCTTAAATCCGTTACATTTTTGTTTCCATAATATTTATTATGTCAACGTTTTTAGGCAATAAGGGTAAAATTGGATGGGTCAAACCGATCCACTACTACAGGTCAAACAATGAATGTGACAAATGTGGCAGGTACTAAACGGCTCAACTCTTCCTCTGTTAATAGTGAGAACGAACATCTCCATTGTACACAAAAAAGAGGCGGATGTGCTCCGCCCCTTCTCTTTACTATTCTTTTTCCTACTGAATGGTGACTTTGCCGCCATCTTGAAGCAGTGTTTGCCCTTTTACTACAACCTTATCGCCTGCAGACAAGCCTGTCAAAATTTCGATCTGATCACTAGAGGATTTGCCAGTAGTAACCTCGACCTGCTTCGCAATTTCACCCTCGAGCTTGAATACGAACTGTTTGCCATCGCGATCAAAGACCGCATTGCGTGATACGACCAGCGATTTTGCTCCCGTCTCTCCAACCGATGGGAAGATCACATTCACGACCATATCAGACTTCAGTTCATTGGATGGATTCGGAATGGTAATTTCCACTGGGTAAGCCTTGAGCTGTGAATCCATTACAGGGCTTACAGCCGATACTTTCGCATCGATCGTTTTACCTGTAGATTGCACGTTTACTTTTACACTCGTACCTACTTTTACATTTGTGATATCTGCTTCTGACAGATTCGCTTTTACCAGAAGTGGGTTCGTGTTAACGACAACCACGACCGGCTGTTGACCTGCCATTTGACCAACGGCGCCATTTACACTCGAAATATATCCGTTGATCGGTGAAGTAACGGTAGCATTCGCTAATTGCTCTCGAGCATTTTGCAGACTCACTTGCGCTTGCTGCACAGATGCTTCTGAAACTTGCACACTCGTTTTTTGCCCAGCAGATTGCACTGCCTGTTGCGCGTTATCATAAGAAGTCTGCGCAGTTGTCAGCTGTGAATTTGCCTGTTCCATTTGTTGAGCGGAAATCGCTCCTTGTGAAAAGAGCTGTTGCATACGCTGTTGGTTTATTTTTGCATCAGCAAGTGCCGTTTCTGCCTGCTTCAAGCTATTTTTTGCTTGGACCAAACCTTGATCAGAGCTACTGCCTGCTTGGTTTAAGCTTGCTTTTGATACGTTGTAGGCTGCCTCTGCTTGCTTGACACTGTTCACCAGATCTTTTTCATCGAGCTTGAACAATACTTGACCCTTCGTCACGTATTGGCCCAGTTTCACTGGCAGGGAAGAAATTTTCCCACCCATTTTCGGGGAAACTTGTACTTCCTCACTAGGCGCTAGCTTCGCCGTGAGACCAGATTCAGATAATACCGTGCCTGTTGCGACAGTTTCAACTTGAACAGGGGTTGCAGCTTCCACAGTTTCCGTAGGCGGTGTTTCCGCTTGCGGGCTGGAGCAACCTGCCACTAGCGTGATGGCCAGCAATGCCAAAATGACGGGTTTCGTACTTACTTTCATGAATGTCCCTCCTCTTCCCACAAACGTCTTACGATTCCAAAGCGGGATTGATATTCTTTTGTTTCTTTGCAAGTTTCTTTTCTAGTTTCAACTTTTTCTTCAAGCGTCTCTTCTTCCCTAAATCATCGAACCAAGAAGCAACGACAGGAACCAGAACCAGTGTAATCAGTGTAGAGAATCCGAGACCGAAAATAACCGTCACGGCCATTGGTGCGTTCGTCTCTGAACCGGCACCGCCAGAGAATGCGAGCGGTCCAATCGCCAGAATCGTGGTGAGTGTCGTCATCAAAATCGGACGAAGACGAATCGGTCCAGCATGCAGGATCGCATCATACAGCTCCATACCTTTTGCACGCAATTGGTTCACGTAGTCGATCAATACAATCGCGTTGTTCACGACCAGACCGATCAACAAAATGTACCCGATCAAAACCCCGACGCTGATCGTTGTGCCTGTTGCCAATAGTCCAAGCAAAACACCTGTCACGGTCGGTGGTACGGAGAACATGATGATAAATGGAGTGTAGAACGATTCAAACTGTGCTGCCATTACCATATAGAGCAACACAACTGACAGTACAATCGCGAGAGCAAGGCTACTGAATGATTCCATCATTTCCTCACTTTGCCCACCAAAATCGACCTTGTAACCATCAGGGAGATTCAGCTTGTCAATCTTCGCTTGCACTTCCCGTGATACAGAGCTCAAGTCACGCCCTGCCAAATCACTTGTTACTTGGACTTCACGGCTTGAGTTGGCACGATTAATCGATACTGGCACATCAACCTTGCTGATTGTCGCGACTGAAGTGAGAGCGATCTGAGCCCCACCTGGAGCCGAAATGCGCATATTGTTCAAGAAGTTGATATCTTCCTGATAATTTTTAGGCAGCTTGAGGTTAACGTCGATCTCATCATCACCTGTGCGATAATAGGTGACTGTTTGTCCTTGGAAAGACGTGCGAACACTGGACAGTATTTGTCCGGTCGTCAATCCGTACAAGCTCGCTTTTTCAGCATCGATCTTCACTTCCAGCTCTTGTCTTGATTCCTCCAAGCTCGTTGTTACGTTACTCGTTCCTGGTACCTTTTCAATTTCGCCTTTAATGATACCACTAATGTCTTTCAATACGGCCAGGTCATCCCCACTAACTTTCAATTGGATTGGGGAGCCAGTAGACATACCGGATGGTGCACTTACCTTAATTTCAGGTCCAGCAATATGTTTCAGCTTTTCCTGAAGATCCATCACAATTTCATTGGAGGAACGCGTGCGTTCCTTGATATCTACCAGCATCAGACTGATTGTTCCCTGATTGGATGACAATGTACTAGCTACCGGTGATGCATTACTACCAACTGAAGTCGCAACAATATCCTTCTCCGGTACAGTGTTTACAATTTCTTCAACTTGTCTGGTTACTTTTTCGGTTTCAGCCAGAACTGTACCATTTGGCATTTTGATGGAGATATTGACTTGTCCTTGGTCCATTGCAGGGATGAACTCTGCCCCAATCATTGGAGTCAATGCGAGTGAGCCTACCATCATCACGACTGAAGAAATCATAACCGTTTTACGATGGCCCAATGACCATTTTAGCAGCCTGTGATAACCTTTTTCTACTTTGCTAAATCCGATGTTGAACCAAGTAACAGGATTGATACCACGGTAGTTCTCGTGATGTGTATGCGACGGAATCTTGTTTAAAATCCTCGAACTCAGCATCGGCACAAGCAAAATGGAGAATACAAGCGCCGCAATATGTGAGTACACGACCGTCAATGCAAGTGGTCCGAACAACTCGGAAGCAATACCTTCTGTAAGAGCAATCGGCAAGAATACGCAAATTTGCGCCAAAGCCGAAGCCATAACTGCAGTACCTACTTCCTTGGAGCCATCCAAGGCGGCTTCCATCATGCCTTTTCCCTGTTCTCGATGACGGAAAACATTCTCGAGCATAACAACCGCAAAGTCAATTAATGATCCCAATCCCAGTGTCAAACCGGAAAGGGAAATCAGGTTGATCGTCTGTCCAGTCATGTACATCAACAGGAACGTGGCAACGATCGATACAGGAAGAACGATGACCGCGATTACCATGGATCGCAAGCTGCCCAAGAAGAAGAACAGCAAGATCATACCAATACCGCCACCCAACAGGGCATGTTCCGCGGTGGTATAAACGGAATCCTTGATGTAGATGGACGTATCCAGCGTCGTAATGATTTCTACGCCTTCTGGAAGCTCGCTTTTGATTTTCTCCAGCTCAGCTTTTACATCATCTGCTACCTCAATGGTGTTACCGCCAGAAGCTTTTGTCACTTTAATACCCAAGCTAGGTGTTCCATTTACGTAACTCAATTGCGTTACATCTTGATGCGTGTCTTTTACTTCGGCAATATCGCTGAGTCTGATGGAGTTCCCTCCAACAGAGATTGGTGTCAGCGCGATTTGTTCGATATCGGCAAACTCACCTTGCACACGGATGTTGAGCTTGGCGTCACCCTCGCGTACAGATCCCCCGGAACCAGACAAGTTACTGCTCTGTAGAGCTTGCTGAACTTGGTCTAGTGACAGTCCATACGCTGCTAGTTTGGCTGGGTCGACTGTGACATCGATAATACGGCCCTGCCCGCCGCTGATAGAAGCAGATGCGACCCCATCAATACGCTCAAGGCGCGACTGGATCATATCCTCTGCCATCTTTTTCAATTTGTTGATATCTTGCTCACCCGTTACCGCAAACTCAATAATCGGTGTACTGTTCGGGTCAATGCGCAGTACGCGTGGTGCTTTGGCTGAATCAGGCAAAGCACCACGAACCTGATCTACCTTCTCCCGCATGTCGAGTGTTGCTTGATCAAGGTCAGTTCCCCAGTTAAACATGAGGATAACCTGAGATGCTCCTTCCATCGATACCGATTGTATACTATCTAAATCGGATACCGTTGCAAGTGCATCCTCAATTGGTTTCGTAACCAGTTTTTCTACCTCACTCGGAGATCCGCCATCAACGGATGTAACCACGACAGCAACCGGGAAGTTCAGATCCGGCATGAGATCAATCGACAAGCGAGGTAGTGAAACGAAACCAAAAATCATCATTGCCAAGGTCAACATGATCATGGTGACCGGGCGTTTAATCGATAGTTCAGAAAGATTCAATCCACTCACCTCTTCTTTGTATATCTGTTAAATTTTTGTCAGCAATAGTTCTTATTACGAAATGATCGAGGAAGCCCAAGACCAACATTTCGCCAAGCGAAATATCGAGGGGTGAAACAATTTTAGACAGTCTGTGAATTTCCCCATTTCACGTCGCGTTGTTGGTAAACACGCTCAGTCAGTGACACCCACACAATTCGGCGGTCAGATTGGTCGCGGAACCTGCGTACCAGGCCTTCCTGCTCCAACCGGTTAATAAGACCCGAGGTTGTGCTGTAAGAAAGACCGACGCTTTTACTAATGTCCCCCATCGTTTTTGGCCCGTTTCCAAGCTGCTCCAGAATCAAGACTTGCTGCCAAGTGACATCACTGGTATCCAGCTCTTGCTCAGAAATCGTGGTAAACAAGACACTTGCTTCCTGGAGGAGCTTTGCCAACTGAATCAGTTCTTTCATGAGAACCTCCCTTGCCATCCTTCTTAACCACTACTTCACCCATAACTAATCGTTTATTTCCCAAAAATAATTCTACTTAAATTGTATATGTAGTGAAGTCTACCTTAGGGTAGATTTCTGACAAGGATTTATCTATCTAGAGATAGACGACAACGCATGCTAGAATGAAGTTAAGTGATTATCCGGCAGAGAAAGAAGGACTTCTCCTTGTTCAAGATAATGATGAAAGCCATTCAAAAACGTTTATTGATCATGTGGTTTTCCATCTTAATCGTGTTAGCCTTACTACCTGATTCGTTTAAACGGGAAACACCATTGCAGTTTTCTCTTACCATTGTACTATTTCTTTTTTACCTTGTGGTATTTTGGACTTCCAAGAAAAAATGGAAGCCTTTCCAATTTGAGTTAGTGACAGTTGTTCTCGGTATCGTGTCCTTGCTGAAGTCCCTCATCTTAGGTGGAGAAGGCTTTGGTTTAATGCTACCACTCGCTGTTTTCATCGGATTTCATATTCATGGACGCCGTGCTTTGGCCTATGCTACCTTTTTTGGAACGTGCAGTACTCTTTTTTTATATTTTGAAGAAAATCTGAAATTCACGCACATCATCTCTTACATTCTCACCTATGTGGGCTGCTATATTGGTGCACGTGGCTATCGGATCCAAACAGAAGCATACGAAACCAATCAACAGCACCTGGAGCAGCTGCAACAAGCACATACAGAGCTACAGGAGGCACACTCACAGCTTCAAGAAGCCGCCCTTCATTCCCTTCAAGTCGCAGTTCTTGAGGAACGAACGAGAATTGCCCGCGATATTCATGATGCTTTGGGCCATAGTCTGACTTCGCTCATCGTCCAGCTTCATGCGTTGAAATACATGCTCCAGAATGGGCCTGACAACGCACAAGAAGCCGTACGAAACATGCTGGGAGTTGCCAAGCAAAGTCTGGATGATATTCGCACCTCTGTCCATACACTGGCTCTGGATAAAACCTCCCTGGGACTAACGCCATTACGGGCGCTTTTGTCGCAGGCTCAAAAGCATACAGGCATCAAAATGGAGCTGATATGTTCTGATCTAGACATCCCGCTCTCTCAGGAAATGACCATTACCTTTTATCGAATTTTACAAGAAGCAATCACTAATTCGTTGCGACACTCTGACGCTAAGGAAATCCTCGTCATAATAGAACAAAAGAATGATATCCTTTTGTTATCAATTCGCGACGATGGAAGCATTACGAGTGACCAAAAAATAAAACCTGGCTTTGGCCTTACTGGCATATCTGAACGGATCAAAATATTGAATGGAACTCTCGCGTATCGCATTCGAGAGCCCCACGGTTTTCAACTCGATTTCAGCTTTCCGTTACGCCAGACTGAGCCTGAAAGGAGCATGCGAACATGACGGATAAACATAAAAAAGGAACCATTCGCGTGGTCCTTGTTGATGACCAAACCATGATCCGCCAAGGCTTGGGCTACGTCATTCAGATGCAATCAGATATGGAAGTAATCGGGGAAGCATCCGATGGAGTAGAAGCAGTAGAATTGATTGGCTCCCTCGCACCAGATGTCGTGTTGATGGATGTCCAGATGCCCAACAAGTCCGGAATTGAAGCGACAAGAGAAATCATGCTGCAGCACCCCCGAACAAAAGTATTGATTCTTACAACGTTTGACAATCACAATTATGTGGTAGAAGGAATTCGCGCCGGTGCGGTCGGCTATATGCTCAAGGATGCCGATTCACAGGAGATGCTGGACCTGATTCGTAGAGCCCACCAGGGTGAGGCCATGTTTCACACTGTTACAGCTGCAAAAGCCCTTGCAGAAGCATTGCAAGGTCAGCGAGAGACACCTGATACGCTTACATCGCATTCAGTCTTATTAGATGAGTTGACGGATCGAGAGCTCGATGTCCTTCAGCAGATTGCAGACGGCTACCGAAATGATCAGATCGCGCAAAACCTGTTTATCTCAGAAGGAACAGTCAAAACACACGTTCATCGGATATTGCAAAAAATGGGTGTCGAGGATCGCACACAAGCAGTAGCAAAAGCTCTGCGACACAAAATCGTGAAATAAATCAGACATCTTCAGGCAGGAGGACTAAGTGGAATGAAATTTCCATCCTCCTGCTTTACTATTATGGAGATGCCAGCCCAAAGCTCAGTGTTAAACATAGCTTCATATACGGCAGCCGCTGCTTTTTTCGTATCGATGACCCGACAAATAACAGCCAGTGTCCTCTCGCTGTCTTCACCCCCGTCACTGTGACCGTTGCCTGTCCTTCCCAAGCATTCGTCCAGCAGCTGTTCGATCAGATAACGCATCTCGATCTCAGACTCGCACAAATGCGCAAAACGAACGATTATCTGATGTAAATCGTCAACCCTCATCGCTTCATACCCTTGCTCTTTCATTTCTTCTGCCCAGCTCTGCAAAACCTCGTCAGGTCTACCCTCAACCTGCTCTGCTACGACAGAAAAATGGTCGCCGACTTCCCCCACCTTCCCGTAATGAACGGTGTAAAGGTGCTCTGTTTCATCATACCAAACCTCCCAGTAGCTCCACCTCTTCTCGTTTTTTTTCAGCATCCGTATCACCGTCGTTCAACTCCGTTCAATTGTAACCGTTTTGTAAATTATTCCACTGAACGACAGTCTTTGACAACAACTTACAAAAAGATTGATTCGAAAGACTTGCAACTTTTTCGATAATAGGACTATCTACTTATTTAGGTATAAAAAAAGACGGATAATGGATCCGTCTACAGTCACATTAATCTTTTCGTATTTTTAGGAAAGGGAGAGAGGCAAACGAATCTCAAAACGAGCTCCCTTCAGCTTAGGAGAGTTTTCAGCAAAAATTTCGCCACCATGATCCGCGATGATTCGTTGTGTCGTAGACAAGCCTAACCCCGTCCCCTCCTGCTTGGTCGTATAAAAAGGAACGAATAAGTTTTGCAAGCATGACTCTGATAAACCAGGTCCGTTGTCTTCTACAACAATCACTACTTGATTGATAGAGGAGTACACTTTTACATGAACAAGGTTGCCTTGGGTCATCAAAGCTTCTAGCGCATTTTTCAAGATATTCAGGATGGCTTGCTTAATTCGCGAACGATGGCCGAATACATGCCATTCTCCTTGAGCAATTTCCAGCTCAAGCTTGATTCCTCTTCGATTCGCTTCTGGCTCCAGTAAACGAATGACTCCATTCAACTCGTCCATCACTAAAAAACGCTCAGATACGATCTTGTCATCCCTGTACCGGGCCAAAACAAGGACATCGTTCAATAGCCCATCAATCCGTTCAATTTCGGTTAATATGACAGAAAAATAAGATTCGCTACGATTTGCTTCTCCTTGCTCACGCAACAATTGGATGAAGCCTTTTATCGCTGTCAGTGGATTCCGAATCTCATGTGCCATCCCAGCGGCTAGCTGTCCAACTGCTGCAAGTGCTTCCCGTTTATTTAGCTCTTCTTCGTACTTTTTGCTTTCTGTGACATTCCGCAGAACCGCGATGGCTCCCCACATCTCACCATCGTAATAGATAGGACTCGTACTAACCGTCGTCCATTTTCCGCTGTATTCGGCTACATAATGGCCGGACTGCCCTCGTTCAATCACCCATTGGACAAATCGCTCGCTTGCATGGGGGCGAAACGCCTGATCAATGTTTTGACCAATGATTTGATTCCGATCTACCCCAAACAAATGGCACACCGCATAGTTCGCTTCAATGACTCTTAGCTGGCGATCGATCATCAAAACCGCAATATCGCTGGACTGAAGAACCAATTGAACAAGCTCTTGCTCAGCGAGCATCGTAACATGCTCTCCACTGGCGATGATTGGAGAGGAAGATGGTACTTTTTCTACCATAAATGGCTGTGTGTTTTTGTTGAAGACATCGTCCAGTTGATTCAAGATGTAGTCCATTCCTTGATAGAGGCGAAGCTGTCCTTGGTAAAGCTCTACTCGCTCCATTTCCGTCTGAGCGAGAGAAAATGCGTCATTGTTCATTTCTTCAATAACGATGTCTCGACATTTGCGCAAAAATTGCTGCAAATACGTAAGATTCATTCCATGCAACGAAAAATTATACGCAATCTCACCTAATTCCCGCTCGAATGCATAAATGTCCCTAACTTTGACCACTTCGATCCATTTCGTGATTTGCTGAATAAACAAAGCCTCTGTATATTCGCGGTCTTCTAGAAGCAAAGCAGAGTAATGATGATCTGAAAGAAAGGAAAACGTCTTGGCCACCGCCGCAGGGACCAAATGAGTAAGATACTTACTTATTCGATTTTTCAAAACACTCTGGCTCCTTTTCTCCGTGCTTCATTGAGGCTATTTTTCCAAGTATGTATAGGCTCTATTATGGACGTAAATGAGACAAGATGTAAAGCGGCTTGATGATATCCTGGTGCAGAGAATAGCACCATCCAATCAGGTTCTCTTCTTATCCTTACAGACAAACAATCTCGGCTAGCATCCTAATATCGCGCGCTTTCTATTGCCAACTATGTACGCCTCCACCTCCTTATCACGTTTGAGTGAAAACGCTTTCCTACCATTTTCTATCATATCATGATCAAGCATAAAAAAGTAAAGGATGTTTATTATTCAATCATCCAAAAAGCATTTGCCCCCATAGAGATAGAGACAAATGCTTTCGCTTTATGAATGGGCTTTGACAGCGTAATTGCGCAAATCGGATTTTACCGGGCTATTTTGGTTGGTTCCTGTATGTGCGCGTTTGAAAGCCTCGCTTTCCGTCCAATTTTTGAACGATTCCTCGTCCGTCCACTTTGTAAAGACGATGTATTCGTCCCCTTCTGTCGGTGCGAGGAAAAGGAATTCCAGAAAACCAGGAACCTCCTTCATCCGTTCTCCCCCATTACCAAATGCGCGTTCCAAGTGGGATTGATAGTCTGCTGGTACAGTCAGTCTGTTCATGGATACATACATGATGGTCACACATCCTTTTCATTGGGTTTCTCTACCAAGTCCATTATACTACTACTTTGGCGAAAAAACGAAAAACCGCAAACGCTATTCGCGCCTGCGGTTGATTTGTTGCTCAAGCATGATGTCCATCAGGAGTGTATCCTGCAAGGGATCTTTGGGGTCAATGGTCAAAAGGGCAGCGACAGCCGCCATCGCGCAACGAACGGATTGATAGGAGTAAAAGGCGTCCCGTTCTGCTTCGCTGAACAAAGATAGATCCGATCGTTCTTGCGTCGGGTAAGGAAAATCGGTCTCTACACCAGCGCGATCCAGAACGATTAACGCCTGTTTAATCGCAATCAATGCTGCACTCACACTGATGCCGTATTCTTGGCGAAGATCGTCCCACACCTGAAAGGCTGATTTTTCTACCCTTTCCTGATTGGGGCGCGTGATAATGCCAGTTTTGCGCCCTTCCTTCAAAAGCCACTCTACAAAAATGTCGTTACGTGGCGGGAAAGCGTATACTTGCAGCTTCATTTCTAGCTCTGTCGGGTTATCCTTGGCAAAACGCGCGTGAGCCAACGACATCTCGTAACGCCGTGATGGATGCCCAGGAACAGTGACAAAAACAGTATCTTGACGCACGGCTGCGATTTGCAGCTTGGTTCGTGCGGGTATTCTTCCTTGAGGTGCCTTTTCCCTGCGCATATTACCTGGAATCAATTCTACTCCGAATTGATGGTACTCCAACGGGGAATCAATCCAAGGGATGGGCTCTTTCGACTGTATCTCGTATAGCCCGTTAAACGTCACCCATTCGCCCGGGCGGCGCTGACTGCGAAGCAAAACAGCATGACATTCCTTTTCTGGTGGCAAATCCGTATCTTGATCCTCCGGTGGGGGATGGATTCGCTTATGTTTGATCAATATGCAGTCGGTCATGAACAATCGCTCCAGCAATTCCCTTTTGCTCACCCATTCATATCCGATGCGGTAAATCCGATTTTTCATCGGCTTCACCTCCTTTTGGTCGCCAGTATTGCACAATTCTACACGGATGTGTGTTTAATTTTACCCTACCATATGTAATCGGCGCTTTGTCCGTGCTAACTTGATCGTACAATCCGCTGTAGCGCTTGCGCTGCTTTTTCAGGTGACTCGGCATGGCTGATCGCACTGATAATCGCGACTCCATCGGCCCCTGCAGCAATCACTTGGGAGGCATTTTCCAATGTGATCCCGCCGATCCCAACGATAGGCAGTTGCGTTCCGACTGCCTTGCGAATCTCCTCTAGCCCAGCAGGTCCGATAGGCTCGCCAGCATCTGCCTTGGAACGGGTAGCGTACATCGCCCCAACACCAATACAATCAACGCCGCCGTTTTGGGCAACGAGCGCCTCTTCGACAGTACCTGCAGAAACACCGATATACATCTCGGAACCAACTTTGGCTCGTACCTCAGCCAATTGCATATCATCCTGCCCGACATGGATGCCATCTGCTTGCAATCGAATAGCCAGATCCACATCGTCATTCACAAAAAATACGGCATCATGGTCACGGCATAGCTGTTGCAGCTGCCGTCCCAGCTCGTATTTTTCTTCAGCAGTCAGCTTGCTTCCTTTATCTCGAAGCTGAAGCGTCCCCACTCCCCCGCGTAGTGCTTGTTCCACGATTTGTACGGTCTTTTCGCTGGAATACCCACAATCCTGCGTACCAACGACGAAGTAAACGCCCATTTTTTCCCGAAGTCTTTGTATATCTCGCATGCTCTACTTTCCCTCCCATCGATCCAATGCCTTACGATAAGCCAGTGCTGCTGCTTTTGCATCACTTGCTTCGGTGATCCCTGACAGGACAGCAATGCCCGCGCAGCCTACATCCAAAACTGGTGCGACCAGCTCCGGCGTGATGCCTCCAAGTCCGATGATCGGTATGTTCCATTCGAGCGTCATTTGATTCAGTTCCGCAGTTCCTCTTGGCGCGAGACCTGGCTTCGATCCACTCGCAAAAATATGCCCGTATAGCAAATAATCTACCTTGGCCGCGACAGCTAACTGCGCTTCCATCGTAGAATGGACGGAGCGTCCTATTTTTTGACCGGGCTTCAGTACCAATCTCGCTTGTTCCGGAGACAAACTATGGTAAGCCAAATGGGCACCGGCACACCCTGACGAAGCGGCCACGTCAACCCGATCATTTACGATCAAGGACGAGAGCGGAATGACATTCGCCAGAGCTTTTACCCAATCCATACATTCCTTTGCCGTACGCTGCTTTTCACGAATATGTAAAAAGTTCATGCCACCTGCATAAGCAGCTTCTGCCATTCGCAATACTTCGTCAAGCGAATGCCGACCGCTTGTAATCACATGTAACTCACGAGTGCTTGACATCAGGCTGGACACCGCCTCCAGCAAGTGCCGTCACACACTCCTGCAACCATTGAGTCGTTCTGTCTTCTTGGTCCGTCGGAGACTGAGCCAACAGCTCAACAACTAGCCTGCGCAAGAAAAATGCTTGTTGCACGGTAAGTGGAAAGGTAATATTTTTCGGCTTCGTTTCCTGTTTTTCCAGTGTTTCCACTCCAGCCAGCAAAATATCACCGATGGACTCCACAAGTTCACGTACCTGTTCATTTTGTTTCAATTCGTCGTAGCAGCCATCATATAGTCTGCACAAAAGTAAAAACGCCTGTGACGACAAGGTCACCGGCTGTACATTCTGCATCGGTTCCGTCATACGTTTCCCTCCACTCGCTAGAAAAAAACAAAATCTATTATATCACATCATGACCCATATTCATTAAGAAAACCGCTGAGAGCTCAGCGGTCTTTTGCAGTACCTTCATTCCGGTCATTATGGTTCGATTGTCGCAAATTGGTGTTGCGATCATTCTCATTCAGCGTTTTGCCACGGTTTTTGCCGAGGTCCTTGCTGTTGTTGTTCTTTCCCAATTGATTCACCTCCTATGTCGTTCATAGGATAGCGTAACCAATTCGGGTCACATTATTAGCTGGTGACTAGACGTCTGTTTCGTTTGTAAATTGCGTAACCGATGGCGAACGGTACACGCCAACCGAGCAAAAACGCGAGGGTAATGAAATAAGTGACACTCGTAAAAATAAGTGTAATCGGTACACCTGTCCACCAAGAACGAATGATCAAGCCGATTGGTGCGGCTACCGTCCATGTAAGAAGCACCGATAATAATTGTCGTCCGGCAGATTCGTACGTTCGCTGTCCGTAGCTCTTGAAAAGCACAATCGCAATGATCCACCCTACTAGGAACGGGGCCAATGTTTCGAGTATCCCTAAAACTGTGACCGGATAGTTATGAATGATTTTTCCGTAATAAACAAAAAGCAGAAAGGCGATCAGATCCCCGAGCAGCAATAAATAGCCAGGCGGTGACAAACGCAGTCTCATGTATACCCTCTTTTCCGGGTCTTGTCAGAGTAAACCCTCTTGGTTCACCCCTATTGTACACATGCGCTGAACGCCCTTCAATCAATCCAAGCCTTTATTCACCAAACAGCAACAATTGCAGATTTTGCTTGGCTTTTGGCCATTCACGATCGAGTATGCTGAAATATACCGAGTCACGAATGTAGCCATCAGGCATGACCATGTGATTGCGCAAGACACCTTCTCGAATGCCACCGATTCGGGCAATGGCGCGTTGCGAATTCACATTTCGCGAATCTGTCTTGAGCTGCACGCGAATACATCCCAATTGTTCGAAGCAGTGGCGCAGGAGAAGCCATTTACATTCTGTATTCACTCCCGTTTTCCAAACCGACGGGGTGAGCCACGTAAACCCAATTTCCAATCCGCGATCCTTTTTCGATATCCCCAAGAACCTTGTACTTCCAATGACTCGCTCATCTGATTGGCGAATGATAACGAACGGCAGCTCTGTTTCGGCTTGTTCATTTTTCAACGCCTGCTGTATAAAAGCCTCGGCATCTTCCCTCGTCCTTATTTTCGTGGACATATGGGGCCAAATCTCTTCATACGCTCCTGCTTCCCAGATTCCGTCCACATGGGTAATTCTAAGCGGCTCCATTCGGACGAGCTTGCCTTCCAAGATTACAGGTTCAATCTTTAACATGTCTGTCTCTCCTCTACTGTTCTGCCGCAGCCTTTAAGCAGTACAGCTTCCCGAAATTTTTCCAATGATACGGGCATGAGAGGATTCTGTCAAGCAAGAAAATTGAACGGATGCTACGCTTCTTCACTAATAACGACTTGCTTCCCTCTACGCTTTAACAGGATAGGGATCAGTAACCACAGGAGCGCGCATACGAGAAAAGCAGCGGACAACGGCTTCGTAAAGAAGATGGAAAAGTCACCATTCGAAGTGGTCAATGCTCTTCTCATATTATTTTCAATCATTGGTCCCAAGACAAGACCGAGTACGAGCGGAGCCAGCGGGAAGTCGTTTTTCGTCAAGAAATAGCCAGCTACACCACAAATGACGAGCAAGATCAGGTCAAAGGTACTGATCTGCACAGCGTACACACCGAACACGGAAATCGCGATAATTAACGGAATCAAGAAATGCGACGGTGTTTCAATAATTTTTGCAAACACTTTAACTAATGGCATGTTCAAAATCAACAGCATCACATTTCCGATAAACATACTCGCAATCAAGCCCCAAGCAATCTGCGGATGATCCGTGAACAAGAGCGGGCCTGGTTGTACGTTATACATCAGTAATGCCCCCATCAAAATGGCTGTTGTACCAGACCCAGGAATACCCAACGTCAACAGAGGTATCATCGCACCGCCAGAAGCAGCGTTGTTTGCAGACTCCGGGGCAGCTACGCCTGCAATCGCACCTTTTCCAAAGCGACTAGGATCTTTACTCAGCTTTTTCTCAAAAATATACGAGAAGAATGAGGCAAGGGTGGCACCCGCACCAGGTAGAACACCAATGAAAAACCCGAGCAAGGAACCGCGTGTAATCGGTCCGGCACTTTCCTTGAGGTCTTGCTTGGTAGGAAGTACGCGCCCCACTTTAATAATATCCTTTGACGATTGATCGTCTTCGAGGATTGTCTTGAACACTTCTCCAAGCGCAAACAACCCAACCGCTATCGTGAGGAACTCAAGGCCTTGGTACAAATCGGGAATATCGTAGGTAAATCTCGCTACACCTGAGACAGTGTCCATCCCGATTGTCGCAAGCAAGAGTCCCATGACTGTCATAATAAGGGCTTTGGTCATCGATTTCCCCCCAAGTCCGCTTACCGCACACAAGCCCAGCAGCATGAGGGAGAAATATTCGGCAGGGCCGAATTTCAAAGCCAGATCAGATAATGGATCAGCCAAAAACACGAGGGCAATTAACGCCACAAGCCCTGCGACAAAAGAACCGATGGCTGCAATCGACAAAGCTGCGCCAGCACGTCCCTGTTTGGCCATCTGATATCCGTCCAATGTCGTAACAACCGAGGAGGATTCACCCGGAGTATTTAACAAAATCGAAGTAGTGGAACCACCGTACATCGCGCCATAATAAACCCCGGCCAACAAAATCAGTGCGCTGGCCGCCGCACTTTCTGGGGGTAATCCAGAGGTCAGGGAAGCCGTTACAGGCAGTAACAGCGCGACTCCGCTCATCGGACCAATACCGGGAAGAACACCTACCGCGGTACCGATCAGGACGCCAATAAATGCAAAGACAAGATTATGCCACTGTAAGGCAACAAGAAAACCGTCCGCCAAAAATTGCATTGCACTCATGCTATCGTATCCCCTCCCTAGACGCCGAGCCAGGAAGGTAGTCCTGGAAGCGTACCTTTGAGCAAATGCACATAGATGCCATAAACTCCTACAGAAAACAACAACGAAACGATGACCGACTTGAGAACGCTTTTACTTCCCATCATGGTAAAGGCGTATGTAAGGAAAGCAAAGCTCGAGATGACATAGCCGAGTATTTCCAATAGCAATACGTACAAGAGGGTTGCTGCCAAAATGAAAAAAAATCGCTTGTATCGCAGTGGACTCTGTGACTCGGATGAAGAAGCAGCCGTACCTTTCTTATAGGTCTCCCACAACAGCCGCAAGCTTAACAGGATCAGGATAACGCCAAGTCCGAATGGAAACATATTGGGTCCGACCTGACTTCCGTATGCGCTGGACGAAATATTTTGGCTTTCAGCGATAAACAATGCGCCTACTAGCGCAAAAAACAGGCTGCCAATACGATCAAACATCAGGTTCATGTATACCTCCTAAGGTGTGGAAAAAGGAGGGGTTGCCCCTCCTCTCCCTACTTCGACATACCGAGTGATGTCAACAGTTCTTTTACCAGCTTATCTTGTTCATCCAGGAAAGTAGTGAAGGCCGCTGCGTCCTTGTACTCGCTCTCCCAACCGTTTGCTGCCAATTCTTTTGTCCAAGCCTCATGAGTAGACAGTTCTTTCAGCTTTGTATCCCAATAAGCTTTTGCGTCTGCTGGCATGTCAGCAGGACCGAAGACACCGCGCCAAATTGTAAAGGTCGCATCGATTCCTTGCTCTTTTAATGTAGGGATGTCTTTTAAATTGCCGCCGAGGCGTTCTTCCGAAGTGACGCCGAGTACGCGAATTTTGCCTGCCTTGAGATATTCACCGACACTGGAAGCATCAGTCGCAATGATATCAGCATTACCGCCTAATAATGCAGCCATTGCTTCGCCGCCACCGTCATAAGAGACGTATTTCACGCTTTTCGGGTCAATTCCATATTTAGCTGCTGGGAGTACGCCGATCAAGTGATCCATCGATCCTGGTGCAGATCCACCTGCGAGTGTAATCTTGCTTGGATCAGCCTTGATCGCGTCTAGGATGCTTTTGACGTCCTTATGCGGTGAATCCGCTTTCACTACGAGGGTGCCAAAATCTTTCGTCATTTGCGCCAGTGGTGTTACATCCTTGTAGCCAAATGGGCTGTTCCCCTCTTTTTTGTTATTGTTAATCAAGATAGGCGGGGAGCTCACGAATAATTTATAAGGATTGCCTTTGTCTTTGCTGACATACTCAGCCAAGAATACCGTTCCGCCACCGCCTGGCTTGTTTTCAACCGTGATAGTCTCTGTCACCAGCTTGCTTTCACCGAGCACCTTTGCCAGCGAGCGAGCTGTCTTATCCCAGCCTCCTCCTGCACCGGACGGAGCCACGTACACGATCGGCTTTTCAGGATATTTAGACGCCTCTGCCGCTGGCTGTGCAGCTGGTGCTGGTTGCGTTCCCGGACCTGCTGTTCCCGTATTCGCTGTACCTCCACCACAAGCAGCCAATGCTAGTGTAAGAAAAGTGGACACTGTGATCAGTACTTTTTTTCTTTTCATCAAACAAATATCCCCCTTAAACCGCCTGATTGTAAGCGCTGTCACGCTTGAACCTAATGTACCACTAGGTCCTAAGGAGGAATAGTTTTCGTGCATAAGGTCTATTTAGAAAATTAGAAACTTTTTGTTCATTTTGTTCATGGCTCAGGATGAGATGTAGCGATATTTTCTCTCTGGTCTGCCTACTGTGCCATAAATCAAGTCAGCACGCGCCTTTTTTTCCAGCACCAAATATTCCAAATACCGTCGTGCCGTCGTTCGACTGGTCCCAATCTCTCGGCCGATCTCCTCTGCCGAGACCCCTTTGTCTCCCGTCCGTCTTATCGCTTCGCTCACTTTTTCCAACGTTAAGAGGTCAATTCCTTTTGGCGCGAGCACTTCCCGACTTTTCGAGGCTACCAGTCTTCTCGTCAGCATTTGGTCGATGACTTCCTGGTCCACCTCGATTGCTTCTCTCGTCCGTATTACGTGCTCACGATAGCTTTCCAGCCGTTCACGAAAACGCTCGAAAACCAATGGCTTGACGATGTAGTCGAATACTCCGCCGCGCAGCGCTTCCTGAACCATTTCCATTTCCTTGGCTGCCGTAATCATGATGACGTCTACCTCTCGATAATGCTGCCGAATAAACCAGACCAGCTCCGTCCCCAGCATGTCAGGCAAGTACACATCCAGCAAAACGAGCTGAGGGCGCGTATACGATAGCAATTCTTTGGCATCACTGCCATTGGTCGCGGTAGCAATTACTTCAAAGCCTTCGATCTTGCTGACAAATCGTTTGTTGATATCGATAATCCGCAAATCGTCCTCTACGATGAGAACCTCCAACTTCCTCAAGACGCCACCTCCATTCTTTTTCGCAAGGATACGGTGAATAGAGCGCCTCCTAGCTCGCTGTTGCCCACGAGGATATAGCCATCCATTTCATTAATGATTCCATGCACCTTGGCCAGACCAATCCCTCGATCCGCTCCTTTTTTCGTGGAAAAACCGTACTCGAATATTTTTTCGCGCAATTCTTCCGCAACACCCGGCCCCGAGTCCTCGATTTCGAACATGATCTCATCACCCGTGTCAGACAAATAACATTCCACACGTTTATGCTCCACACTGGGTTCATTGACAGCTTCCAACGCGTTTTGGATGAGTGTACCCAACAGGACAACAATCTGCTGGCGGTTGATCGTCGTGGGGAGCTCCTTCAAACGACTGTCATGATTGATGACGAACTGAATCTTTAGCTCTTTGGCTCGATTGTGCATTCCTAGCAGCAGCGCTCCTATTAATGGATCAGGAATTTGCTTTGCCAAAAACAAAATCATTTCTTGTTGTGCCGATGTTTCACTCGTAATCAGCTCTACGGCTTCCTGAATCGAGCCAAGCTGTAGCAAGCCTGAGATGGTGTACAACAAATTGTGAAATTCATGTGTCTGGGCCCGAAGTACATCTGCATAACGCCTCGCTTGGGACAATTCGGAAGCCAGCTGGTCAATTTCCGATTTGGGGCGAAAGCTGCTGACCACGCCTACGATCTTATCTCCGAGCTTGATGGGAAGCCGATTCACGATGATTTCTTTTCCACCCATCATGGACTCCCGATCCAATTGATGTTCGCCCGATTCTAGCAATTCAGGCATACGGCTGTCTGGCAGTACATCGAAAATTTCTTTGCGGTGGACATCTTGTTCCGGTAAGTTCAAAATCCGAATCGCAGCCTTATTCATCATCGTGATGCGATTATTGCGGTCAATCGCCACGATTCCTTCGCGTACTGACTCTAGAACTGCATTTCTTTCTACATACAGCGCTGCAATCTCTTCCGGCTCCAATCCCAAAATTAAACGCTTTAAATAGCGACTCAGTGCAATCGCACCAGCAATTCCGCATAACAAGGCGAGAAGCGTAATGATCAATACGCGATCTTGATAAAGATCAATGGCCTCCTCGATATCCTCCAGCAAGAATCCGACTGAAACAATTCCGATGATATGCCCTTGTTCGTTTTTGATCGGTACTTTCCCGCGCAGCGATGGCCCCATGCTGCCAACTGCCTTCGATATGTAGGATTGACCATGTGAAAGACCAGGCTCGTTGTCTCCTCCCACCATTTCCTTCCCGATTCGATCCGGAATCGGATGCGCATAACGAATCCCCTCATGGTTACCCACAACCACAAACTCTGCTCCGGTTTGGATCCTGATGTTTTCTGCGATTGGTTGTATCAGCGCAGAAGGATGATCCGTTAAAAATGCTTTACGCAGCTCAGGATCACTCGCAACGATCTTTGCTACATTTAGTGCTTTTTTCCCCACCTGGTCTTCGATCGACGAAGCGACAATGGATGAAAACACCGCCCCAACTGACGAAACAATCAGAATAATGACAATAGTAATCAATAAGATCATTCTGGTTTGCAAAGACATACGTATTTTGCTTGTTGCCACAGCTCGCTCACCTCTTGCTTCATCTTACCATCCACATTAGGTAAAAAGGTAGATTATTCCCATTGTCCATGCTGGAACTTGTCGTAGGTGGCCGTCTTTTTTCGACGAAAAATCAGGTATTAGGCCTTCTGTCCCCCAATATAATGTTACAACTTGTATTCAAGACAAACTAGGCGCTTGTCCGAATACGAGACATCTTGAAATGAAAAGGAGGGAAAGAAGTGAAGACGCAAACGGATACAAATGGAATCGTGACCCTGACGAAAGAAGGCGTAGAGTCAATCGAGAACAGTCCGCTTTATAATGAAGGTCTTCGGCCGACGACGATGGCAGAGCACAACTGGACATCCTACAACTTTGCCAGCTTGTGGATCGGTATGTCGATCTGTTTGCCGACGTATGCAATGGCGGCAGGGCTGATTTCGTTGGGTATGAACTGGTGGCAGGCCATTTTGACGATCATTCTCGGTAACTGTATTGTCCTTATTCCCATTCTCCTCAACTCTCATGCCGGGACGAAATTTGGCATTCCTTATCCAGTATTTGCGCGCCTATGGTTTGGCTCCAAGGGTGCCCATATTCCGGCCGTCGCTCGCGGTTTAATTGGCGCTGGATGGTTTGGCATCAACTGTTGGTTCGGAGGTGCTGCCATCGATACACTCTTGATGTCGATGACAAGCTGGGAAAATGTTCCTGGCCATCTCTGGATCTCTTTCTTCGGATTTTGGCTGTTAAACGTATGGGTCGCTTATAAAGGACCAGAGACGATCAAGAAAATGGAGGCGTGGGCTGCCCCGATCCTGATCATCATGAGCTTGGCTCTCCTCGCCTGGGCACTTACAAAAGCAGGCGGATGGGGGCCGATGCTCTCAGCACCGTCGAAATTTACTACGAATGCAGAATTCTTGAAGGTTTTCTTCCCAGCCTTGACGGGAGCAATCGCATTCTGGGCGACCATGGCTCTTAACATTCCTGATTTCTGTCGATACGCGAAAAGCCAAAAAGCACAAATCATCGGACAATCCTCCTCGTTGCCGACCACGATGGGCTTCTTCTCGTTCATCGGTGTTGCCGTCGCCTCCGCTACTGTCGTCATTTACGGAGAAGCTTTGTGGGACCCGGCAGCTGTGCTGGCAAAATTCTCGCCTTTTGCCATTTTTCTCGGAACGATCGGCATCATTCTCGCCACATTGACGACCAACGTCGCAGCCAATATCGTTGCTCCCGCGCGGGCAGTGGAGAATTTGGCACCTCGTCGCCTCTCGTATGAAGCCGGTGCGATCATTGCAGGCGTCGTGTCGCTCTTGATGCAGCCTTGGTACATTTTGGAGAACTTCGGCAACTACATTTTCCTATGGCTAGGAACGTATGGTGCCTTGTTAGGACCCATTGACGGAATTGCCATCGCGGACTATTGGCTCGTGCGCAAGCGGCGCATTCATTTAACCGAACTTTACAAAACAAATGGGATCTACGCATACAAGACTGGCTTTAATGGCAGAGCAATCTGGGCGATGCTAATCGGGATCGCGATTCCTTTTATTAGTAAATACATTCCGGGCTTAGGTATTATATGGGACAATGCTTGGACGATCGGGCTACTGATTTCGCTCGTGATCTATACCTGGATGATGAAAAACGACTCTACGATATTGAGTGCCAAAGATTACGAGAAAATTACGGCAAACACCAAGCAAACGATTGCTTCCTAATAGCAAGGTACAAAAAAGACTGGCTGCCCATCGGGTTTGCCAGTCTTTCGTATGATCGTTCACGCTACCATTTGAATTGACGAATAGAATCTTGCAGTTCCTGGGAAAGCTGATTCAGATTCGCACTAGAGCGGGCGATTTCTTGCATGCTAGCGAGCTGCTCCCCTGCTCCTGCTGATACGCCCTGCGTATGTACGGCTGCTTCCTGCGCGAGTCGATTCATCTCATCTATTGCGGAAGCAACTTGCTGAATACTTGCCGACATTTGCTCGGTTGCCGCTGAAACGTCTTGGATTTGACCTGCAACATCCTGAGAAGCTGCTACGATACGCTGGAAGGTAACACCTGCTTCTTGAACGACTTCTGCACCCTTTTTGGCCTCTTCGGTTCCATCCATCATGACATGCACGACTTGCGTGGTTTCTTGCTGGATTTCCCCGATCAGTCTCGCAATCTCACGCGCAGATTCCTCTGACTGTTCTGCGAGTTTGCGCACCTCGTCAGCTACAACCGCAAATCCCCTGCCATGCTCTCCTGCACGCGCCGCTTCAATCGCAGCATTGAGCGCCAATAAATTCGTTTGAGACGCAATCCCCGTAATCACGTCGACAATTTGGCCAATGGCTTCTGACCGAACGCCGAGAAGCTGTACGAGATCTGCAGCATGATTAACCGAGTCGGAGATGGTATTCATCTGTACAACAGCTTGTTGAATGTGAATATTTCCTTGCTCAGCATCATCTGCTGCCTGTGCGGAGGATTCTGATACTGCTCCAGACGTGTCGGCAATCCGCTGAATGGCAATCGACATTTCCTCCATGACACGTACACTTTCTTGGGTGCGTTGGGTCTGTACTTCGGAGGCGGATGCGATTTGCTGTACACTGCTGATCGACTGTTCTGTTGCGTACGCGGACTGCTCAGCACTCGCTGACAATTCCTCAGAAGAAGCAGCGACTTGCTCACCTGCCACTTTTACTTGCTCAATCAATGAACGGAAATTGGTTACCAGCTCATTGAAGGCAACTCCTAGCGTACCGACCTCGTCACGTGTCACGTAGGTAACAGGGGCAACTGCCATATTTCCGTTAGCTAATTGCTGCATGCGACTCGAAACGATGCGCAGCGGGTCAGCGATCATCTTGGAGATAATGAACCCCAGTACACTTCCTACCACGATCGACAGTATGCCAACCACAATCAGGAATGTAATCGCATCCTTTGTCTCGGCCTGGTTTTGCTTCTGCATGGCGACTGCCTGCTCTGACTTGTAATTCGCCCATTCCAGTTGTTCTTGATTAATCCAATTCAAAGTCTTATCGGTTGCACGATAAAACGCATAGGCTTGATCCGATTGCCCCTGCTGGATCATTTTGATGACTTCGCCCTGATCCTTGCGATACTGCTCGGTGAGCTCCTTGAGCATCGTCACTCGTTCGAGTTCTTGTTCATCTAGCTTAGCTGCCTGGAGATATTGGAAGGTTTGATCTGCTGATTCCATTCGTACATCCAGCTCAGTCTTGTATTCGGCAAATATCGCAGGAGATGGATCAAGAATCATTTTATAGACCAATCCGTCAATCGCGCGTATTTCTTGTCTCCAGTCGTTAATCCACTTTACTGGAAGAAGCTGATCTTCGTACATTGCCTGGATTCGTTCGCCAGAGACTTTTACATGAAAATATCCCGTGAATCCAACAGCGCACAAAAAGACCGCCATCATCACGATCAAGCTAAAAAGTTTGGCTCGGGTGCTGAGGTTGCGTAAAAAACTCATCGTTGTCGGCAATCCTTCCTGTGTCAGATAGGTAAGCTGAAAATGCTCGAATATTGTCTAATCTTACCAAACTATGTCGAATACGTCGATAGTCTTAGACTATTTCTCACACATCGAGCACAGAAAGAATCGTGATCTCTTCAATTTGTACGTCAGGCTCATAGCAAATATAGTACGTAAGCTCCGGGCTGATCCGATACCGTATCCCCCGGTATCCACAGGAGATCAAATAGGCTCGTACCTTATCTCCCGTCCATTCCAGCCACTCCTCATGTCCCATGGCGCCCTGTCTTTTTTCTAGTTCCTCTTCTGAATAAGCAGCCCGCAATGCATCCATGCGTAGTTCGTTTTCCCCATATCGCTCGTCCAAACATACGAGACCCTGCAAATGTAGCTGCTGGCTCAGTACGACTGCCTTCTCTCCATTCGTCTCTGCATGGCAAATCGCATACTGTGCAGCAATCTCCGGATTGCTCACCAAGTAGACACCGGAGCCAAACACTGCCTTGGCACTTGCACCGTTTATAAAATGTCGTCGCTCTTCCCTCTCATACCGTTGCGCTTTCGCGACGCGAAGTCCCTCGCCATATTCAACTCCTCGATATACAGTCTGCCTCATCCCTGAACGCTCCTTTTGGCTCTGATGGAATCCTTCCAATGATGCGAAAAGGAGGAAGGCGCGTGTCTGGCACCTCCCTCACTCTTGTATTAAGGTAATAGCTTTACCATATCCTCGTAGGTCTCCGGTCTGCGATCCCGGTAAAATTGCCACGTATCCCGTACTTCATGAATTTTGTTGCGGTCCATCTCGGCGATAACAACCTCATCCTGATCCCGACTCCCCATGGCGACAAATTGTCCTCGTGGATCGACCAGGTACGATTGCCCGTAAAACTCTCCCATGCTCCAAGGCGCTTCTGTCCCCACCCGATTGATCGCTGCGACATAATAACCGTTGGCTACGGCATGAGCAGGCTGCTCTAGCTTCCACAGGTATTCGGATAAGCCGGCGACTGTCGCAGATGGATTAAAGACGATCTCTGCGCCATTCAAGCCTAGCAATCGTGCGCCTTCTGGAAAATGCCGATCATAGCAAATATAGACCCCGACCTTGGCAAAAGCGGTTTCAAAAACGGGATAGCCAAGATTGCCCGGCTTAAAGTAATATTTCTCCCAGAAGCCACACCCACTGCTGCCCACTCCCACATGTGGAATGTGCTGCTTGCGATATTTGCCTAAATACGTGCCATCCGCATTAATTACAGCCGCGGTGTTGTAGTAAGTACCGATCCCCACTCGCTCGTACACAGGCAAAATCAATACCGTTCCTAATTCGCGGGCAAGAGACGAGAACAGCTGCACGGTTGGTCCATTCGGGACTTCCTCCGCTGATTCATACCATTTCGGTTGCTGCTCGGCACAAAAATAAGGGCCATAGAAGATTTCTTGCAGGCAGATGATTTGTGCCCCTTTGCCCGCCGCCTCTCGCACCATCCTCTCATGCTTCTCAATGGCTTTTTCTTTGTGCAAATGAACCGGTTCGTCTCCGTGGACATCGTTTTTAGCCTGAATCAAGCCGATGCGAATGATATCTGCCATATTCGTCCTCCTCGCCTTTTTACGGTCTTGCAAAGGTCGATCGTTTCACAAAGCGGCCAGCCCCGGCTTGACCGACGAATTGCTGTTCGCGAATGACAAAGGTGCCACGCGAAAGCACCGAAATAATATCGCCGTTCACCACCATACCTTCAAACGGATTGTAATCGACATTCATATGGTGCGTTTCCTCGGAGATCGTTCGCTTCACAGTCGGATCAAACAATACGATATCGGCGTCAGAGCCTACCGCAATCGTGCCTTTCTGCGGGAACATCCCGAACAGTTTGGCTACTTTCGTTGAGGTAATATCAACAAACTGATTCAGACTGATCTTCCCCTTCACCACACCTTCCGAGAAGAGGATGCGCATCCGATCCTCAATGATCGGTCCGCCATTTGGAATTTTCGTGAAATCACCCAGGCCCAACTCTTTTTGACCCGAGAAGTTAAAGGAACAGTGATCAGAGCCGACCGTTTGCAAGATGCCGTTTTTCAGCGCACTCCACAGGACATCCTGATTCCATTTTTCCCGGAGTGGTGGGGACCAGACGTACTTCGCTCCTTCAAAGTCTGGCTTCTCGAGATGGGTAATATCGAGTACCAAATATTGCGGACACGTCTCCCCGTACACATTCCAGCCTTTCTCACGTGCTTCCGCGATTCTGCGTACAGCGTCTGCACACGAGACATGCACGACATACAATTGTGCGTCAGCCAGTGCAGTCAGTGCCGCTGCACGTCCAGTCGCTTCCCCCTCAGCCTCAGGAGGCCGTGTGTAAGCGTGGTACACCGGATCTTTTTGGGCTTTTGCTAGCGCCTGCTTGGTCAAATAATCAATGACGTCGCCATTCTCCGCATGAACCTGGACGAGGGCTCCCAGCTCTTTCGCGCGAATCAATGTTTTAAAAAGTGTCTCATCATCGGCCATCAGCACATTTTTGTAGGCCATAAATACCTTGAGTGAAGTAATGCCTTCATTTCGGACGACAGCTCCCAATTCCTCGAGAACTTGGTCATTCGCATCGGAAACCATCAGATGGAAGCCGTAGTCGATAACCGCCTTGCCCCTTGCTTTTTCATGCCAGGTAGAAATGGAAGAATGCAGTGGCTCCCCTTTATTCGTCAGACAGAAGTCAATGATACTGGTCGTTCCACCAAACGCTGCGGCCTTTGTTCCTGTATAAAAGTTATCGGAAGTAACGGTTCCGCCAAATGGCATATCGAGATGAGTATGTGGATCAATTCCTCCCGGGAAAACATAGCATCCGGTAGCATCAATCACTTCTGCATCTTTCACATCCAGATGGGAGCCAATTGCGACTACCTTTTCCCCTTCGATCAAAATGTCCGCCTGATACGTGTCTGACGCTGTCACGACTGTGCCATTTCGAATCCATTTCTTCATCCAATCATCTCCTCTTCAACCCGTCACCGAGTAGACATGCCTTCCCTAGTACACGCTATGCGTTCTAGGCCCAAAAGATGCATGCAGGCTCACTGCCTTACAACTCACAGCTACTTCCTTGCGCCAAAGCAGCCTGCCGTTGATTCCAGCTCAGAGGGGCTTTGTCGCTTGGAATCTTGACCATCTCAATCGTTCCTTCTACAGGACATACGATCGAACACAAATTACAGCCGACACAATCATCTTCGCGCACGACCAGGCGCTCTTTGCCCGTCGCTGCATCAGGGACGATATCGATGCATTGATGCGAGGTGTCTTCACAAGCAATATGACATTTGTTGCAATTAATACAGGTTTCTTCATGGATGCGAGCCACGACCTTGTAATTGAGATTCAGATGTCCCCAATCCGAGTACGTGTGCACGGCTTTACCTACGATATCCATCACAGAGGCGATTCCTCGCTGGTCCAAGTAATTGTTTAGCCCGTCAATCATGTCCTCGACGATCCGGAATCCATGGTGCATCGCTGCTGTACACACTTGAACACCCGTTGCACCCATGAGCAAAAACTCAACGGCATCACGCCAGGTAGAGATACCTCCGATACCAGAGATCGGGATTCCCACCTTGGGATCACGCGCACACTCTGCCACCATGTTCAGGGCGATTGGCTTGACAGCTGGTCCACAATAGCCACCATGAGCCCCTTTTCCATCCACATGAGGAATCGGCAGCCATTTATCGAGATCGACCCCCATCAAGCTGTTGATGGTGTTGATCATGCTGATGGCATCTGCTCCACCCTGACTAGCTGCCCGTGCTGTAAAGCGTATGTCTGTGATGTTCGGTGTGAGTTTCACGATGACGGGCGTTTTGGCGACTTCTTTTACCCATTCGACCTGTTGCCGGATTAAATCGGGATGCTGACCAACTGCAGATCCCATCCCGCGTTCTGCCATGCCGTGTGGACAGCCGAAGTTCAGTTCCAACCCGTCTACGCCGATCGCTTCCACCTTTTTGACGATCTCGTGCCATGCTTCCTGGGTATGTTCAACCATTAACGACGCAATCAACGTGTGCTTCGGAAAACGCCGCTTCGTTTCGTCCATTTCCTTCAAATTGACTTCAAGCGGTTTGTCTGTAATAAGTTCAATGTTGTTGAAGCCAAAGACGCGTTGTCCCCCGAAGTTCAGACCGGCAAAGCGGGAGGTGACGTTAATGATCGGTTCTCCGAGTGTCTTCCAGACCGCTCCACCCCACCCTGCTTCAAAAGCACGCTGGACTTGGTAGCCTGAATTGGTAGGCGGTGCAGAGGCCAACCAAAAGGGATTCGGCGATTGGATTCCCGCCAGATTGATGCTGAGATCTGCCATGAAAGGTCTCCTCCTTTATACCGGCTGTTTTTGATCACTAAGTGATTGGTGGATGGCATGAGCGGCTCTTTTTCCATGATTGGCCGCATCTACTACCATCGCATCTGTCTTGCCTCCGCCAAAGATGACATCGCCCGCCGCGAAAACCTTGGCATGAGAGGTTCGATAGGTGCCTTCCTCGACGCTGACAATCCCTTTGCGGTGCTGTAGCCCCAATGCTTCAATGAGCGACAGGTGTCTGTTTTGTCCGATCGCTTTGACGACATAATCTACCTCGATTACAAAATGACTGCCCGGAATTTCTACAGGACGCTTTCTTCCCTTCTCATCCGGCTCGCCCAGCTCCATGCGCACGAGTTCCAAGCCCTTCACTCGACCATCTTCTTCCAGAACACGTGTTGGTGCAACGAGCCAGCGGAATTCTACGCCATCCTGCTTGGCGAACTCGTACTCAAACTGGTAACAGGACATCTCATGCACTGTCCTCCGGTAAAGAATCTGCACATTGTCTGCGCCCAGACGCTTCGAACAGGTAGCAGCGTCAATGGCCGTATTTCCAGCACCGATGACGACGACTTTTTTCCCTACCATCTCTTCTGATAGCGGCTTTGTCTTGGTTTCCTCTACGAGTGCAATGGCATCGAGTACACCGTCCAAATCTTCTCCCGGAATGTGAAGCTGCGGTACACTGCCCATACCCGCCGCCAGGAGGACAGAATCATAATTGGCTAACAGCTCTTCCGGCGCTACATCCACACCGATTCGCGTGTTCGTACGAATCTCTACTCCCAAGGCTTCTACTTGCTCTACTTCCCAGAGCGAGATTTCCTGTGGCAAGCGGAAGGAAACAATGCCGTAGGTGTTCAATCCCCCTGCCTTATCCTTGGCTTCGAATACGGTAACTTGATAGCCCAGACGTGCCAGCTCACGCGCAGCCGATAACCCGGCTGGTCCCGCTCCGATTATTGCTACCCGTTTGCCATTTGCTTCGCCCTTTGAAAACAGCGACGCTTGATTCTGGATGGCCCAGTCTGTCGCGTGACGCTGGAGAAGACCGATCATGATTGGCTTGGAAGCATTGTTCAGTACACAGGCACCCTCACACAGCTCTTGTGTCGGACATACGCGTGCACAGCTTGCCCCTACTGGATTGGATTCCATGATGGTCCGGGCAGATCCGAACAGATTCCCCGTCGCAATTTTTTTGATAAAGGAGGGAATATCAATCGACGTAGGACAAGCCTTGATACAGGGTGCATCGTAGCAATACAAGCAGCGGTTCGCCTCATCGATTGCTTCCATCGGTTTTAGTGCAGGCACGACTTCCACGAAGTTTTTCGTCAGATCATTCGGGATGCTCATCGGTTCACAACCTCCTTACCAGATCTATACATGCTTGCTATTAATCAATGTGCGAAATCGTCTTTTTATGATTGTTACATTTCGTATTTGCATATGGTGGTGACGAAATCAATCTGCTTGTTTTGACATGAATGATTTCATGGTCGAATAGGATAAAAGCAAACACGGAGGAAAGGACCGTCCCGTATGAAGGATTACGACCGAGAAATCCGGCTCGTGAAGCAAAAAATCGCGGATGCGAATGCCCTTCTCATTCAATTGGAAGCAGAGCACAAGAACTATTTGACCCAGCTGGAGACTCGCACAGCGTATCTCTCCTCTCGGGAAATTCTTGAGATGATGGAGGCAAGAGTTGGCCGCGTAGGCAGTATGGCCACCATCAAGCGCTGGGCAGATCAGGGTTATTTAGGGATTTGTATTGACGAACGGGAAGCCTTTCCCCTCTTGGTCAGTAAACAAGGAAACAAACGATTTCTTTATCCTCGTGAGTCCGTACTGACTTTCCTATATAAAAAAGGGTATCTACGCCCGATCTATGAGGTATTAGATCGTGTCCAGGTCAACACGGGACACATACACTGCTGGGGAATCATCACCTCCGTTGAGCGCAGCGACCAGCGCTTCACCTACCAAGTCCAATTGGAAAAAACGGGAGAAGTATTATTGTCGGTAGCAGAAGGAGACCTGTCACTCCCGTAAGGAGGCTCTATGGAACTGGCCGTTATCACACTGGAAAATACAATCACCAATCAAGAACGATCGCGACAAATCCGCGACTTGCATAAAAAAAAGGGCCAGACCCTCGCGATTCGTTTCAGCGAAGACCTGACCCATATCATTTTAGAAGCACCTTGCTTGTATATCCCCGACCATGAGCTATTGGATGGAGCCGTTGCTATAGTGGGAGCCTTGAAAAAAACAGCGGAGCACTACGAAATACATCCGCGAAGCAAAGGGAAGACTGTCAATCTCCACCTTGATTCAGAACTGGTTGCCGAGCTGGAACAAATACGCTCTCTCGTCAATAGCAAAACACAGCAAGAGGTCATCCGCGAGTTGTTCATTCGCGGGATGCGTTCATACTTGGCCGAGAAAGAAGCCGGAAACTCAGAGGTCGGAGCCAGTGAGAATCGGTAGTCATGATTCCCCTACCAGGAGAACGTAATCTTGTCGCCCTTGATTTCATAACGAACCGTGTAAGTCTGTTTCTTCTCCTTCGTGTTGACTTCAAACACGATCGCTTTTTTTGTGAGATCTGGCTGGACTTGATTGACGTCTAGCATCTCAAAGGGCTCGTTCGCTTTTTTCTCCATGCCTACGAGTTCTATCTTTTCATGCGTATTAACATGAAAAACGCCCACACCCAGCATCGTATGATACAAGATCCAGTTGTTGTCCAGCCATGTTATTTGATCTACAAAATAACCTGGGAACAGTTGAGCCTGTGGGGTATAGTCCGGCTGATAAATTCGAATGTTTGCGTTGTTGTACAAACTGTCTGAATCAATGACCGCAATTTTTTTCTTGTCAGGCGAGCTGATTCCAGCCTTTTTCGCCAGCTCGATTTTTTCTTTTTCATTCTCTATTCTGAATTTCTCGATCATAAACAGGGAATCTTCTTGTGAGAAGACGACATTTTTTACATTTTTCAAGTCTGTGAGCTTGTCTTTGCCTGGAAAATTACTGTAAATGGTAAGCGTTGCCTCATCAAGTGCACCATCATAAGCGATCCCTCTGGACGGATACTCCCACGAATAGGTACCGACCCCCCGCAAGTGATAGGCAAATTCCGGCTTACCCCAAGCACCAAAGATGGAAAAGCTCGCGTTTTCGGCGGGTGCCCCCAGCTTCTCCCCGTATGCTTGCAGATTTTTGGCCATTTCAACCAAGGCTGTAGTATCGGTGATCGGGTCACGTCGATAAATGGACATGTCTTTCACTTTTTCCTGCGCGAATGTGATGAACAAATAATAATCCTGTTGGGCGTAGCCAATCAGCTCATGTTTTTCATCTGTAAATGGAGGAGTACCCAGTAGCTGTACAATCTCAGCTTTGCTTTTGGATGTGGTGATGCCTTTCACGATTTCACCCTTGTACGCTGGATCAACCAGCACGGAAAACACTCGTTTGTTATCATCCCACTTGATGCCGATTCCTTGTGGATAGTACTCATACTCATCAAAAAATTTCACAGATTTTCCTAGTAGATTCATGAGCGAATCTTGTTTCCACTGATGGGAAGAGAAGGTATTTACGAGCAGCCCTTTGGACAAATCTGCTGGTGCCTGCATGGATGTTGCTGTACCGCTTTGCGTTGAGGCTGGCTTTGTCGTTGATGCGCTTGCTGCGAATGCTGTCGAAGCGAACAAACAGCAGGACATCAGCACAATTATCGCTTTCTTTTTCACTTCATTCCCTCCCAAACTCTCAGCATGACTATACAACCATTTCCATAGATCAACGGTTATCCCTAAATTATACCAGAAATAGACAAAATCAGCTAAATGGATTTTTTATTACATGATATGAAAGCGCCCTTCTCCTCGCTTTTGCGCAGGTAAAAGGACGCTTTTTGATGTACGCTATTTACTTGGATTCACCGTTGAGATAACGAAAGAAAGGCTGATCTACCCAAAATTTGTAGGTCTCTACTTTTACTTTGTCATTCAGCTTATGAAAGCCTTCCACGACTTTTGGTGATTGCTCATTCAGAGAGAACGACTGCACGACATAACGGCCATCTTTCAATACGTTGTTCGTAATAACCGCATAATCTGCCAGCTCTGTACGGGAATGATAGAGTGGTTGCCACCAAGAAGCCTTGAGCAATCCGGTCATGTCCTCTTGATCTCTTTTCGCATATTTCAAAACAAGTGGCTGAAACTTCTCTTTTTCTTCTACACTGTCGAATTCCAGGCTGAGATCGTATTCCTTCGCATACGCAATGTAGTTGCCGTTTTCTATCTGAACCACCTGGTAATCGGCCGTCTGAACAGGCTCTCCCCATTCCTTCAAGTAAATAAATGCAGATGTTTTCGGCTCAAATTGTACCTTGGCATCGATTCCTTCACTTTTTAACAGACCAATCAATTGAATCGCGTGGGCGATATCGCTGTGTCCGTACGTAATCGTGCGCTGTGGATCAAAATGAGGATCAAATGCAGCGTCCTTCAGGTTGTAGCCGGTAATCAGGTTTTGCTTCAAGCCCTTGTCTACGAGCTCTTGCAGTGCTCCGGCTTTCATGATTTGCGATTCATTCCAAGCTTGTGCGAGCTTGCCAAAAATCTCTTCATCTGCAATCGTGCCCAAATAGTTTTTGGCTGAGCCGTGGAACTCAGCTACTTTTGCTAGCAATTCACTCGCCAGCTCTGCGGATACAGCTCCTTCCACAGATGCTGCTTTCAAAGTATTCGCAAAGACAAGCCCCGTGTCAAGGGCTACAGCCAGCTCTTGCGCTGCCTGCAAGGTGAGGTTTCCGCCTTTTTTGTACGTAATCCCTGCTTTTTTCAAGGAGGCAGCCACTTTCTCCTCGCTATATGTATATCCTAGTTCTTTTAATTCAGCAGCTTTTACAGCAGCACTGACGGCTTCCCATACAAGCAGCTTGGAAGCATCTTTTGCTGCTGGCAAGAAACTTTTGGATGTCTCTGCATTTTCCGCTATACTTGAAGTAGCTGCTATAACCTTGAGCAACGCTTTCTCAAATTGCTCGCGAGTCACGGTCTTGTCAAAAGAAACCCCGTATTGCTGCTGTAAAAAGCTGTTCCACTCTACTGGAGCTGTTTTTGCTCCTACTACAGTCGGGAATACGAGTGCGGCCGTTAGTACGGCAGCGGAAGTCGAGAGTTGTAACCATTTCGCTGATCTGTTCATGAAGAATCCTCCTGACGTATGAAGACGAATCATATTAATATTATTCCTATGTGTTTACTAGGGATATAATCAAATACATTAGCACTCCATCCGTACACCTGTCAATAACTAGCATAACCCGAATTCCTTCCGCAAGTGGAAGGCTTCGGGTTATTTTTTGTGCTTGTTTATTTATCCAGTTCCGACCATTTGTTCACTTTCACTGGTGGTGTGTAATCTCGCATACGATCTAGCAAAATCGCAGGATCGCTTTCGCAGAGGATCAATTCACCTTGCATAGCGGGAATAAAGCCAGCTGTAGTCGCATGCTCAACCATCTCCATCAGCGGCGTATAGTAGCCATCCACGTTCAACAGTCCAATCGGCTTTTGGTGAATGCCAATTTGCCCCCAGCTCACCACTTCGAATATCTCCTCAAAGGTTCCCAAACCACCGGGCAAAGCAATGAAGCCATCAGACAAATCGATCATTTTCGCTTTACGCTCGTGCATCGTCAGAACCTCATGCATTTCTGTCAGACCTGTATGTACGATCTCACCGCGGAACAATCCTGTTGGCATGACGCCGATCGCTTTACCGTTTCCTTCGAGAACAGCATTTGCGACACGCCCCATCAGTCCCATACTGGAACCGCCATAGACCAAATCAAGACCACGAGAGACCAGTTCTTTTCCCAGTTCCTGTGCGTATTGCTCAAACAGCGGGTTAGCACCTGGATTGGATCCTGCATAAACACAAATACGTTTCATGTCATCCGTTGCCAAAAGATTGTAAAAGTCTTCTGTTTGCTTCCTGCTTCTTTGTGTCTGCTTTTGCCGATGCTACTTGCATTTGGTATGACACTCCACAGGCGTAAATTCCGGTACAACGATCCGTACATATTAGCAGTAACTTGTAGGTGTTAGCTTGCTAATTTGGCTAAATTGATAGAGGCATTGAGGTCTCTATCTATTACTCGCCCACAATCACATTTGAATACCCGATCTGACAGCTTTAGGTCTTTTTTGATTTGACCACAACCAGAACAGGTCTTCGATGAAGGATACCATTTGTCTGCTTCCAAGAAGCGAATGCCATATTTCTCGCACTTGTATCGTAGTTGGCGTGTAAACTCGTGCAATTTTTGTTGTGCGATAGCTTTAGACAAATGGCGGTTCTTCATCATTCCTGTAATATTCAAAGTCTCCAACACTACAGAGCGAGGTTTGGTTTTCACGATCGCACTGGTAGCTTGATGGATGTGATTGGTACGGATATTTGTTAGTCTTCGGTGGAGCAAACGAATGGATTTTTCCCCTTTTACAATGTTGCAAGTTTTGACAAAACGGTTTCCCTCCTTGTTCATCTCGTATTGGCGAGAAACTTTACGTTGCAACCTTCGTAAACGTTTCTCTGCTTTCTTTAATGTTTTTGTTTTGTTGATATTTTTAAAGGTCATGCCATTAGAGCAAACTGCAAGCTCCTTCACACCGACGTCGATGCCAATGGCTTCATTTGTTAGAGAAGGCTTCTCTACCTCTTGATCCATGCTGACAGATAGATACCAGTACTTGCCGTCAAATGAGACGCGAGGATTTCTGTACTTTGTATTCATCGGGATTTGTTCTGAAGTAGAAACCCACCCTACTCTCAAAAGGAAGACGAGATCTTTCTTCACCTTCAATTTCACGGTATCGTTGTAAAAGGAAAATCCGTGTATTGGTTAATTAGAGAAGCTAAACTCAGTCACAAGGCGACATATGATTTAGTGAATAATCAAACCAAAGGAATTCAATTCGATACACTATCTAAAATCTGCAAGGCATTAGACTGTACTCCGAACGACGTATTATACATGAATGATTAGTATGCATATTTGCATGGTTGTTAATAGTCAATAATAACCTCCCAACTTGTTGAAGTAGAATGGATTGCCGTAAATTGCTTTGCGTGTAATATAATTATACTAAAATCAGGAAGGGACAGATATATGTGAATATGACTGAGTTTCAAAAATGGGTCGGCGATTTTTATGAAGAACGCGGTTGGACGCAGTACAGCCCCTTTATCCGCGTGGGTTTCCTGATGGAAGAAGCTGGCGAGCTGGCACGAGCAGTACGTGCGATTGAAATTGGCCGTGATCGTCCTGATGAAGGTGAAAAGCATGCTGCAGAAGCTCGTCAGGAGCTGGTGGAAGAACTGGGCGATGTATTGGGGAATTTGATCTTGCTGGCAAACCAATATGAGGTATCTTTTGAAGAAATTTTGGACGCACATCGGGACAAACTGCAAAAACGCTATCAAGCGATGGAGCGTGAATAAAATCAGCAAGCCGCTTTCCATCCTCTCGTGGAAAGCGGCTGCTATTTTTCCTATGCCAATGTATCAAACGCTTCCTTCATGACTTGTGCAATAAAATCGATATCATCGCTCGTGGTGGTAAACGGCGGAGAGAGTGTCAGCACGTTGTTGAAGCTCGGAATCGTGTCACCATTACGCCCGATGATTAACCCCCGCTTCTTGCACTCGGCAATCACCTGCGTCAATTTCGCTGGAGCGGCTGGTTCCTTCGTCTTGCGGTCTTCCACCAGCTCGATTCCCATCAGGAAGCCGAAGCTGCGAATGTCTCCGACGTAAGGATGATCTGCAAGAAACGCCAGCTTCGCACGCAATTCTGCTCCAAGCTCCTCCGCTCTCTCTACAAGTTGTTCCTCTTCTAATATCTCAAGATTTTTCAGAGCAAGTGCGCATGCCGCGGGATTACCGCCAAATGTGTTGACGTGACGGAAATGCAGGTTGTTTCCTTGCTCATTGAATTTGTCTGCGATTTCGGCCCGCACAGCTGTTGCGGACAGCGGCAGGTAGGCGCTGGTAATGCCTTTTGCCATGGTCACGATATCCGGCTTGATACCGAAGTTTTGATGACCGAACTTTTGACCGGAGCGACCGAATCCACAGATGACCTCGTCTACGATCATCAGCACGCCGTACTTGTCGCAGATTTCGCGGACTTTTGGCATGTATTCCGGTGCTGGAACGAGGACGCCGCCTCCGGTAATCGTCGGCTCCATGATGACGGCTGCCACGGTCTTTTCGCCTTCCCAATTGATCACTTGATCGTAATACTGTGCGCACTCCAAATTGCATTTGCCATACGATTTACCAGCCGGACAGCGATAGCAATAAGGCGGAGGAACGTGTAAGAAGCCAGGAGCTAATGGCTCGTATTTTTCCTTGCGAATGGATTGACCCGTTGCAGCGAGAGCCCCCATCGTATTCCCGTGGTAAGCACGATGTCGCGAAATGAATTTGTAGCGTCCCGGCTCCCCGTTCTGATGATGGTATTGACGGGCAATCTTGAATGCGACTTCATTGGCTTCCGAGCCGCTGTTCGAGAAGAACACGCGATATTCCTCACCAAGCCATTCGCTGATCTTTTCAGAAAGACGTATAGCCGGTACGTGGCTTTGTGTAAGGGGAAAGTATGCCAATTGCTTCAACTGCTCGTAAGCAGCGTCCGCGAGCTCCTGTCTGCCATACCCAACGTTCACGCACCACAAGCCTGACATTCCATCCAGGTAGCGGTTGCCGTCGATATCCGTGATCCATGATCCGCTCGCTCCGGTCACGATCATCGGATTGGGATTGTAGGGAGACATATGGTGCCACATATGCGAACGGTCGGCATCCAGCAGGCTTTCTTTGTCAAAATCCTTTGTTACTTGTCCTTGTTCCATCGCACGCTCCTCCTTCGTTTCACGCAAAATGCGCAGCGGTTATTTTACAAACACTTTTTGCGAGCCGATGCTGGTATCGCCATCTTCAAACCACCTGGACGTGACCGTTTTCTTCTTGGTGTAAAACAGGACGCCATCCTTCCCGTTTGCATGCAAATCACCATAAAAGGACTCCTTCCAACCGGAGAAAGCAAAGAAGCCCATCGGCGCAGGTACCCCTACATTGACACCGACCATTCCCGCCTCCACTTGCTGGACGAATTCTCTTCCCCATTTTCCGTTGTTCGTATAAATCGTCGCGCCATTGCCAAAACGCGAGCGGCTGATTGTCTCCAAGCCTTCTTCAAAGTCACTCACACGCATGACACTCAAGACAGGCGCAAAGATCTCGTCACGAACAATGACCATCTCGGCATCTGCTTTGTCAAAAATCGTAGGTCCGAGGAAGTAACCATCAGGCAGCTGCTTCGCGTCCTCGCGTCCATCCCGAACAAGCGAGGCACCAGCAGTGACACCTTTTTCAATATAGTCATGAACTTTGGACAAGTGTGTATCGCGGATGACAGGACCGAGATCGATCCCTTCCTCCAAACCATTCCCCATCGCAAGGGCGTTGGCTTCCTCAATCAAATGCGCGATTAGTTCATCGGCAATCTCATCAACAGCCACTACCGCACTGGCTGCCATACACCGCTCTCCTGCACAGCCGAATGCTGAACTCGTGATCGTTTTCGCCGCCCGCTTCAAATCCGTATCAGGCATGACCAGATGGTGGTTTTTCGCTCCAGCCAGTGCTTGCACGCGCTTCCCGTTCGCTGCTGCTGTTTTGTACACATATTCGGCAACGGGCTGAGAGCCGACGAATGAGATCGCTTTTACATCCGGATGCTCTAACAAACCGTTGACGACATCGTGCGCGCCGTTCACAACGTTGAATACACCGTCTGGCAGTCCTGCTTCCTTGAGCAGTTCAGCGATCCGAATAGAGGACAGCGGCGTACGCTCAGACGGCTTCAGTACAAACGTATTCCCCGCAGTAATCGCAATCGGGTACATCCACATCGGAACCATCACAGGGAAGTTAAACGGTGTGATCCCGCCCACGACTCCCAGCGGAAAGCGGATCACCTGACTGTCGATGCTGCTTGCGATATTCGGCAATGTCTCCCCCATCATTAGAGTCGGCATCCCACACGCGAACTCTACCATTTCCAGCCCGCGTAATAGCTCAGCCTGAGCCTCAGGCAGATTTTTGCCGTTTTCCATAGTGATCATGCGGGCTAATTCATCCTCGTGCTTCATGAGAAGACTATGAAAACGAAACATAATGCGAGCACGATCCACGACAGGGGTAGCGCTCCAGCTCACGAACGCTTCCTTCGCAGCAGCAACAGCCTTGTCCACATCGTCTCTCGTCGACAGTGGTACGCGTGACAGCAATTCGCCTGTTGCCGGATTGGGCACATCCTCAAAGCGTGTCGTGAGCGAATCCACCCACTGCCCCCCGATATAGTTTTTCAACGGATTTCCAACTGTAGCTGTGTTCATCCCTTCAACTCCTCACGTTCAATTAATTGACAATTCCATTTTATCCAAAAACAATGCCTGTCAGCACTAGACAAAGTGCTACACATTACGTAGGGTTAATCATACAAAGTGTAAATTGATGAGGTGATCCTGATGAGCAACGATTTGCGCCTGACCATTGCAGAAATCATCAAGCGTCCATTGTTTCAGCATACCCACGTGGTAGCGGGACATCGCGGGCTGTCTCGTCCGATTCGCTGGGTTCACGTCTTGGAGACGGCCGATACTGGGCAGTTTTTAAATGGAGGTGAATTGATCCTATCGACCGGACTGGGGTTTGGTGAAGAAAAGGAAAAGCGACTCGCGTATTTAACAGAGCTCATTCGGCGAAAAGCAGTCGGGTTGTGCATCGAGCTGGGACGTTACATCCCATCGATCCCTGACGATATGATTGAGCTGGCGAATCACCACCAGTTTCCGTTGCTCGTTTTTCATCAGCCTGTCCGCTTTGTGGACATCACGCAGGATTTGCACGAGCATTTGATCCATGCACAGATGCAAGCACTTCGCAATCTCGAAGCGTACTCTCGCAGTTTGCAGCAGCTCAGCCTGCAAGCAGCGGGCACGCTTAAGCTACTGCAGCATTTTCAGGTCGCGGTCCAAACCCAGGTGTTTTACTACTCACCGGATGGCTCCACACAATTTGCTCCAGTGGTTCCACATGACGTCGCCGTGGAGATGAGCGATTTGATGGGCTCGCATTTTTCCGAAATGGACAGTAGTACTGAAGCAGGCGTCCGCTTTCTCTCTCTATCTGTGACCAGGCAGCTTGCCTATCAGCCAGTGATGGTGATGGGTCACGTACTCGCCTATGTAGGCATTGTCTTGTATGAGCGCAGCGCGGATGAGTATTTGCTCTTGACCTTAGACAATACAGTCAGTGCGATGGCCCAACTATTAATGCGAAAAATGTTCGTCGAGGAACAGGCGCTCGCAACCGAAAATCGGTTGTTTGATGATTTGATAGCCAATCGCTCCCTATCCGAGGAGCAAATGCGTTCTCTGCTCGGGATGACTGGTGGCAGTAAAACCCCTTCGTTTCACATGATTATTCTATCGTTTGAAAAGTCAAAGAACCTGGTGGAAGACTCCCTTCCTCCGCACGATTTGACAGCCATATTCCGTTCGTTATTGACACGGCATCGCTTTCGTCCTTTCATCCGATGCATAGGCAATCGTTTTTACTTTTTGCTCATGGAGCAGCAGCCGCTTGCTGATTCACGTCGATCCCTCGAAAAAGCCTTTCGCGATGTCCAAAAAATGATAGGCCAAACACTTGGAGAGGATGTTCAAATCTGGATGGGGATTAGTCGGATGGGCAAACGGTTGTCTGAGGCTGGACGGCACCTCGCAGAGGCTGAGCAGGCACTGGCTTTTTACCATGAATCCTCCAGTCCGTTTTTCGCTGATCTCGGATTGTTTCGCCTCCTGTTTCACGTACCGAATGAACCCGTGCTAACAGTCTTTATTAGCGATTATCTCGGCCCGCTGTTAGCCCATGACCAAGCATATGGCTCGTCGCTCGTACAAACGCTTCGTGTTTATCTGGACGCTAACCTGTCCAAGCAAGAAGCTGCCCAGAAGCTGTTCATCCATCGCCAGACGCTCTATCATCGCCTGGAAAAAATCGAGGAGATTCTCGGGGAAGACTTCGCGGCTACACAAAACCGGATATGTCTGGAAATCGCACTGCGCGCAAGAGACTGGTTAAGCAAGGAAGAGTCCCATCACTAAAAAAAGACACAACCGTGGCTTCGAATCAGAAGACAAAGGTTGTGTCTGACATTTTATTTTCCTGGTTTTTTCATATACAGGCGATACTTTGCTTCCTTGCCTTCAGTAAGCTCGACCCGAATCTTGTACAGCCCGCTTTTTTCGAGATTCACCGTTAATTGCTTAGGATTGTCGGTACTTATTGCAGAAGCAAGCTCTTCTGACCGATTATCAGCAACGTATAAATCGACATTTGCATCCTCATCCCACTCCACGGTCAATTCCAAATCGCCTGGATCATTGACGCGGATCAAGTACTCCATTTCTTTCTGCTTCTTCGTCAGCTTCCCTGTTCGCGATGGTTTCTGTTCTGCTGGTGGTTTTGGTTCTTCTTCATCATCGACCTTTTTCCATTTTCCCGTTGTTGCAAGCGCATACGGCTGCGGACCTTTCGGGATGTTGTAGCCTTCGACGGTAACGGTGTAAGTCCCCTCTTCCGGCTCCATGATCCATATTTGTTCGACGTTGTTGAGGTTATCCACTTCGTCATTGTAGGGCGCCTCAAAAAAGTCGTTTCCGTTCAGTTTTTCTCCACTCGGCGTCGTGACCTTCAAATTCAAATCATTGACAAGCGCACGCTTTGCATTAATGGAAGCTGGATAATCCGTCCATGCAAGTGTAATCGCCAAAGGCTTGGTATCATCGGAGACTCCGACCTTATACGTCACTTTTTCGCGCGTCCGAATGCCATCCTTCTCGTCCTTGTAGCTCGTTTCGATCGCCTGCTCCAGATTAGCTCGACCGAAGCCTTGCTCTCGCATGTCTTCATCCAAGTTGTCTGCACCCGTCAGCAGCATCGCTTTCAATAACGCTCCACTCGGATTTTCTTCCCCTTCTTCATCCAAAAATTCGCGAATCTGAGCGACACCACCAGCCAAAATCGGAGTAGCCATGCTCGTACCGTTCATATAGGCGTAATGATCATTAAAACGCTTATAGAAATTTTTGCTCGGTGCCAGTGAAGAGCGCGTGGACAAAATCGCGGAACCAGGCGCCACAATATCGGGCTTCAAGCGCCCATCGCTGGTTAACCCCCGACTGCTCGATACCCAGATGTCATCTTTGTCATTGGAGTTCTTACCCAAGTTAGGCCGGACATTTTCCGTAGCCCCGACTGCAATGACGTTTTTGGCTGTAGCTGGGCTCCCGATCGTTTTATACCCCTTCTCGCCATCGTTTCCAGCCGCAATAAGCACCGTCATGTCTGGATGCTCCCATAAAAAGCGGTCAAACAGAAACGAAGACAGACTATACTCTCCCTTATCATCTGTCCCCCACGAATTGGAGTGAATACGAGCTCCCTCTTCGTATGCTTCCTGCAAGATCGTCTCGACATCCGTTACGAGCTTTCCTTTCCCGTTCTCAATCGAATGAAAAACGAGCTTCGCATCTGTGGCCATGCCTTTATACTGTCCATCTGATGCCTCTCCTGTACCGACAATCGATCCTGCCACATGCGTACCATGACCGTGGACATCACTGGCATCATTCGCTCGACCAAGGGAGATGAGCTTCTCGATTTGGCCCTTAAAATCTGGATGCATCGTTTGTAGATTCCCTGTATCAAGCCCAGTATCTGCAACTCCGACAATTTGTCCCTTACCGGTGTAGCCTGTCGAGGCGAGCTTGTCTGCGTGAATGATGGTTGCCGCTACATCATTGTGCAGCTTGTTTTCTGGCACGGGAACAACAGCGATGACATCGTCTGACTCAATTACTTGCTCGATGGTTTCTTGATCCATCTTCGCGATCGAAATATGCGGGGCATCTTCTGGTGTTTGTATTTCTCGGATGTCTTGATCCTCTGTCATTTCTGTCATCGTGTGAACCATGTCCACCCGTTGATTAAAACCGATGACGGCAACCTCGACCCGCTCTCTGTTTCCTCCTGGAAAACGAAGCTCGGGCGATACCTTGGATTGCGGAGTGAACGCCATAACGTCTTCGACAAAGGACAGCTCTTCCACTTCACTTCTCCATTGCTCGTCCTCTATTTTTGCGATGAATGCATAATCGGGTATGTAATCACCGAGCGTAATTCCGATATCCTCCAGCTCTTCTTTCCATTCCTCACGAACAGGGCCAGATAACTGAATAATGACGAGCTCGGACTCCCTCTCCTTCGACGACAGCTTGTCCAATGCAAGCCCTTTATCCGCTTCAATCTGGATATTTCCCCGACGCTCTCCCTCTTGCTTGGCGTCTGCCGGTATGCCTTCTAGCGAAAGTGTCAGAACAAGTGTAGCGCATAAAGCTGCATGCCATTTTTTTTGCAAACAAAACACCCTTCCCCCATGGCGTAATGTAACCATTCGTGCGAGTTCAAAAAGTCGACTTTTTGAACTACCCCTATTATAAGAGAAAGGGTGAATTGTCAAAAGAGTAAGAAGGCGCAGAAAAGGGACAAAAATTAAGTTTTTGCCCCATCCTCCGCTTCCGTCCACGCTAGCAGCGGTTGAAAATCAGACCATGCCAGCTTCATCAACATTTCCTGATTCCATTCCTGCTTCGGTATGCCCATCAGTCTCATGGCCTGGTTTTGGATCGCCTCTTGCAACAGGTTATGGCTAAAACGTCCGTTGCCATTCACCCGATGATCACTGACCGCTTTTTCCAAAGACCTCGCAATCATATCTAGAACGTTCTTCTCAATCGCATACCCAACCTCACACGCTGCCTGTTCGAGAATATAGACGAGCTCCTCTACGGTATAGTCGGCGAATGCGATGTATTTCTTAAACCGTGACAACAAGCCGGGGTTACTCATCAACAGTTGATTCATTTCCAATGGGTACCCTGCGAGGACCACAACCAGATTTTCTTCGTGCTTGGTCATCTCCTCGACGAGTGTGTCTACCGCTTCCTGACCGAAATCTCGCTCTCCCCCACCGAGCAGCGAATAGGCTTCATCGATAAACAGCACGCCGCCCAATGCTTCTCGAACTTTTCTTCGCGTAAGCGCTGCGGTCTGACCCACATACCCCGCTACCAGATCAGCTCTGCTCGCCGTAACGAGGTGACCGCGTTTCAAATAGCCGATCTCTTGCAAAATTTGTGCATACAGCTGTGCCACGGTCGTCTTCCCTGTACCCGGATTTCCGGTAAAGACGGCATGCAGCTCAATTGGACTTTTCGGCAGACCTCTCGCTGCACGCTCTTGCTGTACGGATACGTAGGCAGCTATTTTTTTCAGCTCTGTCTTGACTTGTGCCAGACCGATCAAGCCTTGCAGGCGCGCTTCCGCATTTCTTTCCTTTTGCGGTGCTTCAAACCCACGGACATCTTCCGGTTTCAGAATCGTAAAGTCATCCCACTTCAGTTCCTTCCCGTCTGTCTCGCGTCCCTTGGCAAAAATCGCATCGAGTACGATATTCGTGACTGCCCTCGCATTGCCAAACGTCTCGTCTACTTGCGCTTTTTCAATCCGCTGGCGCAACGTAATTTTTGCCGCATCTGTCAGCGTAAAGTCGTTCCGTACCGCAACCTCTTCGGCAATGTGGACCAGCTCATCCGCATCATAATCTGGCAATAAAAAGTGGCCCGTTTCCGGAAAACGACTATTCAGTCCAGGGTTGGCATATAGAAAATGACGCATTTCTTCCGGGTAGCCTGCCAGCATCACGACAAAACGCCCTGCGTACTCGCCGCTCGTCATAGCAGATACAAGCGTATCGATCGCCACCTGCCCGTAATCACTCCCCGAGCTGTCTGGACGTTTTAGGCTGTACGCCTCATCAATAAACAGGACGCCGCCATCAGCCTGCTTGATTGCTTCCATGACACGCTGCTCCGTCTGTCCGACGTAAGCTCCGACCAGCTGAGAACGATCTACCTCGATGAGCTGTCCTTTTGCTAGCAGTCCAAGCTCCTGATACAGCTTCGCAATCAATCGAGCCAACGTCGTTTTACCTGTACCAGGGTTCCCCATCAGCACGAGATGAAGCGGGAGCTGGTCTTGCATATGCCAGCCCTTTTCTTCGCGAAGCTGACGGTAGTGCAGGAATTGCGCTAGCTGCCGAACGCGATGCTTGATATCGTCCAAGCCGATCAAATGCTCCAATTGCTCCAGAGCAGACAGTTCCTGCTGTGGTGAATGATCGCTATCTTGTACGTCTTCCTTTCTTTGTGGCAGGAGCTGTTTCTTCTGTTCTTGTTGGTTGATTAGCGCGCGAATCGTCTCCTGCAATTGGACGAGCATTTCGCTTGAGTAAAAGACCCCCGATAAAGACGCTCCGTACGCTTGCACACGTTCTTGCAATTGTGCCAGTAAATTTTGCCGCTCCGTGTATAACTGTACGAGGCCAGCTGCTGTTGCTTCCGCCTCCGAATCGTTCCATTTTTGTGCGGCCTGTAACGTCTCTTCCGCAAGAGTGCGCCACTTTGTCATTTCAGCAAGCTCGTTGGTTGCTTGCTCCTCCAGCACCTCGACTGTTCGCCTGCGCATGACGACATTATCCGTTTCACGCACAGACTTGAAATCAGTCATGAATGTATGGGAGCGTAGCTGTGTAAAGTACAGCTCGAGCTTGACTTCGCCTGCGTTGCGATAATCAGGGGCTAGCTGAAGTGCACGATCCACCCATTCAGTTGCCAGCGTACGGCCTCCTGTTTTGTGCATCCGCATGACAGACATCCGCGTCAGCACCATCGCTTCCGTCAAATCGAGCTCTTCTCCTGGATGTTCTTGGCGATGCTGTTCGATCATTTGCAGTAATGATAAGCATTCACCTTCGGATAATGATTGGATGCTGGATGGATTTGCGCGATAACCTGCAATCAGTAACCTCGGGTCCCGTTCTTCTTGTTGCTGCATCTTTTGATTGCTCCTCCCGCTCCTTTGTTTCACTCCTGTTGTAGCATATTTAGCCGAACATGAAAAGTCCGTCAGGGTATGAGAACTACCCCTGACTCTCCGCTACCGTTCTTTTCACCATTTGTACGGCGAAAAAAGTCGCCAAAGCGATGAGGATACCCGCTATACCGAATTCGAGCCAGATTCCTCCCAAGTCTAACAGGATAGCCCCTACAATCGGACCTGCAGCCATCCCCGTATAGCGGATGAAATTGTACACGCCAATGGCCGTTGCACGCTCACGCTCAAATACTTCGGATAACATGATGGTGTGAGTGGACAGACCCACTCCCAAGGTCAAAGCAAACAGCGTACTCGTCACCATAAGCAGCAGCAAAGAAACATCAGCGGCAATCATAAAAAGAAACATAGCCAATGCATTGGAGCCAGAAGTCACCAGTAATGTTGTACGTGCCCCCCATAGATTTTGCAAAAAAGCAGACAGCTTGCTACTGATAATAAAGACGGCGGACACGAGCAAGAAAACCAATCCGATCTTCTCAGCGGTTATTCCATATTGGTGCGTCAATTGTGCCGGGAGAAACAGTAGAAAACAATAATAGGCGTACATTTGGGTAAAACCAATCAAAATGACGGATGCACCGACCGGGTGGAGCAAAATATCACGGAAAGACCCTAACGTAAACCCGCCTGATGATGTAGCTTGGTTGCTTTTCGTCTCGGGTAACAGTGTTGCGTTTATGACGACAAGAAAGACCGCGCAGATCGCCAAAAACAAAAATACAGCAGAATGTCCGCCAATGCCGCCTATCCAGCCACCTAACAACGGACCAAGTGCCGGACTAAGCGCTAATATCATCTGATACGTGCTCATCGCAGATGCACGATTACTACCTGTAAATAAGTCACCGATGATCGTTGCTGCCACAATTGGGATGGCAGCAAACCCAGCTCCTTGTAAAGCCCGGAAAAATAAAAGCCCATAGATCGAATCGACCAGATAACATCCAATTGACGCGATCGTATACAGGATCAGAGCAGGTATCATCACACGTTTTCGACCTAGCCGATCGATAAAGGGTCCGTAAATGATTTGCATGATCGCGAGCATGATGGTAAAGATCGAAACGGTCCAGTTAATCATGGTTGCACTCGTCTGAAACTCTTGTTGCATCACTGGCAAAATAGGCATAAACAAATTTTGCGCGAACATACCTAGCAAGAGTGTTATCCCTAGCAGGTACAGCACTTTTTTGGGACTCATGATTGCTCTCCTCTTATCCTGATATTATTGTGTCTACGGAAACCATTTGCGCAAAAAAAGCTAGCGCAGGTTTGTATTTTTCCCTAGTTCATCCGTTGCTTCTCGAATGACATTCTCCAGAAATGACAATTCATCGGAAGTATACCTCTCCAAAAATCGGTGCATATCGATCTGCAGTCGCTGATGGTAGCTTGCGTGAATCTCATTGACCAGCTCTCCTACTTTTGTCAGCCGAAAAAAAACTTCCTTCTGGTTGTCCTCAAGCTGGTAGCGGTCGAGCAGTCCTTTTTTCAACAGCTTGACTGTTATTTTGGATATCGCACTCTTGGTTACGCCAATATTTTGTGCAATTGTCGTAACATTTACTCGATCTTTATCGCCTACCTCTTGTATGACGTGAAGCTCCGTTAACGATAGCTTTCCGACTTTATCGTAATCGGGAACGCTGCTTCTGATCTGTCGTATAAGCAGTTCTTCACGTACCTTGCTGCGCTCCTCCTGCTTATGTAGAAAGGTGATCCATTGATTCCATATCTTATTTTTAGGGTCCAATGCAGCATCAACTCCTCATCTATTTCGGTATTTTGTTTCCGAGGAAACAATAGTACAATACCACGAGATTTCATTTCGTGCAAGAAAAAACCGCAGCCCTGCATTCGCAAGCTGCGTTCCGAGGCCAGAAGCTATCCATTTACATTGCCCAATTCCTTGTCCGCACTGAAATGAGCACGAGCAGCTTCAAATACTTCGCTTTCCGATCCTGCTGAGATTTTAAAGCTCGATACCACTTTCTTGCCGCATCGCACTTCTACATTATACTGTGAATCACCATCATACGTAGACTCGAAATGATAATCCTCACCATTGACCTGAATAGTTCGCTCCATGGTTACACCTCCCACCCTAGTGTGACCAAGCAACATGGCTATCATCCAACATTTTGTTGCAAAGAGATCGTTTTGCCCGTCGCAGCAGACTCCATGGCCGCTTCGATAATCAAAAGAGCCATGAGCCCATCTTGCCCTGTTACGAGTGGCTTTGTTTGATTACGGATCGCTTCTACAAAGGAATTGATGACTCCGCTGTTTGTCTGGTTATCGTTCGTCTGGATTGCTCCCGTTTGCTCCACTCTTCTCTCGCCACTCGCTGTGATGACCTCTATATCTTTTAGTGGGTCCGCAAAAATTTTCATGATTCCACGCTCGCCATAGACAATCGTACTATTGTCTTCTTCACCGTAGTAGCTCCAGCTAAAAGAGGCGGTACCCACCGCGCCCGACTGCGTTCTCAGCAGGCAGACCATATGATCACATACTTCTATTGGATTGCCTCCCTCATCCTTTTTGTCCAACACACCCGTGAGTGCACTGACCTCAACAATTTCCTCCTGGAGCAAATAGCGCAGCAAATCTACTTTGTGGATGCCCAAATCTCCTGCAACCCCCAAAGTTGAGCGACTCTTTTTGAAAAACCAGGTCGCATTTGTTTTGTTGATACTCCAATGCTCAGGCCCTTTATGACCGAAGCTTGTTTTAAAGGAAAGGATGCGGCCCAGCTCACCTGAAGCGATGATCTCGCGCGCTTTTTGATGTGCGGTGACTAGTCGCTGATTATGGTCGATCATGAGAATCGCACCCGTCGCTTTGGCTGCTGCAAGCATAGTCTGCGCACCTTCACTCGTCGTCGCGATCGGCTTCTCACACAAGACATGCTTGCCAGCCAGTAGTGCCTCTGTCGTGATGATATGGTGCATTTCATTAGTAGAGCAGTCGCTGATCGCTTGTATTTCTGGATGGTGAACGACCTCTTGCCAGCTAGCTGCTACCTTTCCCCCATACTTCTCTGCCAATCTTTGCGCGCGATCTGGATTGGGGTCATACACAAGGAAAAGCTCGACAAATGGATGGTTGTGATATTCCGGCGCATGCCGTTCGTTTGCAATAGAACCACAGCCAATGATGCCTACTTTTATGCTCATGTTTACTCCTCCTTTATGCTTGGCTCTCCGCGTAGCAACACCTCAGCTGATATGAAGGTCTGTTCCATATTGGATTAATTGCAGCTTCTTCGCTACAGATTGGGACGAAAAATTATCCCATGAGGTGCTATACAATGCCAATCTCTCCTGGTTTTGAACCTCTGCTGCCCATCCATTTGAAACTTCTACCCCATACGCTTTTCCACGATATTCTTCGATTGTGTGTAAACTTGCTTCGGCAGCTTTCGCTGACTGTCTGGCACTACAACATACAGAAACAGCCCTATCATTTTGAACGATTGCATAGCAAGGCTGCTTATATTCCCATTCGTCAAATGTATAGGGAAAGTGAGGTAAAAGTAACTCTTTATTCGACTCCGTTATTTGTATCGCCTTCGTTGATCGCTCTCGCACATCGGGGAACAGAAACGCTGGACCAATCGAAACATGCTGAATCGGTTGAACTCGATTTAAAATATGAATGATTTCGGCGACTGGAGTACCTGACCCTATAGAAATAGCTCTTTCCAATTCTTTTACAACATGGTCAGTGAGAAGATGATGATACCTGATTACAGTACCTCCCTTTGTAGCACCAATAAAAAATCGCGGCGCATCATCGTGCGGGGGTTCGTTTATAAGTGTGATGCGACCATCCGTATCGTGTTTAAACAAGACGTTCACATGAATGTCCATCAGCTCCATCTCATTCAACAATAAACACTCCTCCTAACAAAATGTGAAATTGTATCCGGCAGTGGATGCTTCGGTTTACATTATTCATCTCATATAACTTCGCTAAATACAACGAATATTACAAAAATACAAACAAAAAAGAACGGGTTTCATCCCGTCCCTCGTCTATTATTCTACCGAGTATACTTTTCGACTAGGCAGCTCCAAACAATGCAGACGTCCACCGAATACGGCACCACCGTCAATGCCGATGATCTTGTTATCTCCGTAATACACATCATGCTTGCCGTGCAAGTAGCTGGTCGGCGTGTGTCCAAAGACGACAGTCTTCTCACCCTGGTAGCCTTTATGGAATTCATCACGAATCCACATCAGCATATACGGGTCAGTCTCTGCAACAGGAGTCTGTGGATGTACTCCCCCATGGACAAAAATATAATCATCCGTTTCATAATAGCAGTCCAGCCCAGCCAAAAATTCCAGATGCTCTTTGACCGCCGACGTGATTTCCAAGGTCTCTGGTGCCCCAGACTCTGTAGCTGCTGCGGCATGACCATAGCTCGCCAACGTTTGTTGGGCGCCATTACGGAACCATCGCTCAATAAATACAGAGTCCTGTTCAAACGATTTGACCATCATATGATCATGGTTGCCCATCAACACGATTGCTCCTTCTGCATGGAGCTGTTTCACCTTGTCGACGACACCTTTGGACTCTGGCCCACGGTCTACATAATCACCCAAGAGGATCAGTTGATCGTTTTGTGGATCGTAATGAATTTGTTCCATCAACGATTCCAGTTTCTCCAATTCCCCATGAATATCGCTGATTGCCAACAATCGTTTCATCCTACACCCTTCTTTCACTCGTCTGCTGCTTCTAAGGTCCTGCATTGTCTCCCTTATTGTACGCCCCATTTTGCTTGATTGCTAGCATGTCTGTCCCTTGTGGCTGGCAAAAACAGAAATAAGGCCCTGGCCCAAAAATCTTTAACGGCCAAGGCTATTCCTTCTTTCATCTTTTATTTACTCGGCATCTCATTCCAGAACGTAATTTCATCTACATCCAAACGCGTTGTCGGATGACCAGCTTGTGCTGCTTTTCCGACGGCAATCAACATGACGGTTTCATATTGATCCGGGATTTGGAAGGCTTCCTTGAACTTCTCGCTGTTATAGCCTCCCATTGGCACAGTGTCATACCCTCTTGCTTTCGCGACAAGCATGAATTGCATCGCGACGATACCACCGTCAACCAAGGCAATTTCTTTAATAATTGCACGATCACGATTTTCATAGCGCTTGTTGATATTTTCGATCAGTGTGCCTTTCACTTCCTCTGTCATGTAGCCAGCTTCGATCGCTTTATTGTAAATGCTCTCGGCTTTTTTATAGCCTTCATAATCAGCCAAAACAGCGATAACGGCAGCAGCGTCTACCACCTGCTTTTGGTTGAACGCAATGGGGAGCAGCTTCTCTTTCAATGGCTGTTCATCAATGATCAAAAAACGCCATGGCTGGAGATTGGAGCTGGAAGGTGCTAACGTCGCTTCCATTATCATTTCTTTTAGTTCATCCCGGGAGATTTTTGCTGTTGGATCGTAATGACGTACAGAACGACGCTCACGAATGACGTCCATAAATGCCTTTTGCGTGATGACTTTTTCCATGATTACATCCTCCATTAGTAAGTTACTAACTTTATTATACAAGAACTGGTGTTCAAACTGTATCACATATTCCATTTGTCTGGCAATCTTTTCTTATGCAAAAAAACGCTTTGGCTGTACGACACACATCCTGACATGGATGCATGCACGTCACCAAAGCGTTTATCTGTTATACCGGGGAAAACGCTGACAGAACGGTTGGCTGTCTCACTGTCTCTCCATTCGGAAGTTCGACAACGAGATGGCCACTCCCCTCGTCCCCATCTGCTTCCCATCGCAAGGAAAATGGTTGGCGGCTAAATGCTTCCTCTTCGTCCAAACAACCGAGCATCGCCTTCAATGTGTCTGACGTAATCGGAACAGGCACACTTGCCCCTTGCTCTTGAGGAAGGGAGAGCAGCTTCGGTGCGTCTTCGAAATATTGCACAGTATCAAGGAGCAGCGAAACCTGCTGCCAGCTTAGCAGTGAAACAAAGGCTTCAAACGCCATTTCTTCATCATTCCTTCTATTCTCCATGATCTCCATCGAACAAGCTAGCCTGGGCATTTGGTGCTTTCTGTTGTCCTGCTGCCCCTGCTCCGTCTCCTGAGCCTTTTGTTGCCGCCTCATCCTTCGATTCATCCGTTGGCAAGACGGTCTCAAACGAAACTGCTTTTACGCCGCCCTCCACCAGATTTCGGCCGATACCGCCTTGTTCGTTGACGATTACTTGTTCTGTCTCGACAAGCGTCCATTCATTCTGCGCCGTCCACGCATAGACGTTTTCGTCGATGAAGATCGCCACAAGCTCATGCGGGTTATTTTTGCGCTTACGAATCAGCTGTACTCCTTTACCTGCGCGAGCCTGCAATGGGATCGCCGTAATCGCCGTACGTTTTACAACTCCTTCAGCAGTCAACAAACTAAAGGCACGAGCGTCCTCTTCCTCAATCGGAAGCATCGTGATCACATCGTCGCCAGAAGCAAGCGCGATTGCTTTTACCCCACTAGAAGCTCGGCCGGTTGCGCTGACTTCACTGCGCTGGAATCGAATGCCCATGCCGTCCTTCGTCCCACCGAGTATCGCTCCAGCTTCATCCGCTACAAACACATTCACGAACTCGTCATCGTCTGCTTTCAGCTTCGCTGCTACCAGGGCACTGGAACGATTCGTTTCGTATTCGGACAGCGCTGTCTTTTTCATCAAACCATTTTTACTTACATGATATACATACAATGGTTCCTTGAAGTTCTCAACAATCGTAAAACCAACGATCCGCTGATTCTTCTCCAATGGGATGATGTTAACCAGTGCGGAGCCGATATCCTTCCACTTATCATCCGGGAAGGCATTGACCAGTGTGGCAAAGTACTTGCCGTCCTGAGTAAAGAAGAGAGCGGTGTGGGACGTATTCGTCTCCATGAAGTAGCGTACCCGGTCTCCTTCTTTTACGCCACACGTCTCCAGCGTTCCCCCTACTGATCTGAAGGAGCGCGGGCTCGTCCGCTTGATGTACCCTTCGTTTGTGAGGGTCACGATGCAATCCTCAGCATTGATTTGCATCGCAATGTCGATCTTGATTTCCTCAATCTCACCCTGGATTTCAGTCAGGCGCTCTTCCGCGTACTTCTTCTTGATCTCGTTCAGCTCGCCAGTGATGACTTGAATCAGCTTTTTCTCACTAGCCAGAATCGATTTAAGCTCCTCGATCTCTTTTGCCAGTGTTGCCAGCTCTTTTTCCAGCTTGACGATATCCAAACGGGTCAAGGAAGCGAGCTGAATGCTCAAAATCGCATCTGCTTGTGTATCCGTGAAGCCGTATTTCTCCATGATGTTTTTCTTGGCATCTGCACGGTCTTCCGAATCCATAATCGTGTCGACGATTTCACGCAGAATGGACTTCGCGCGAATCAAGCCTTGTACGATATGCTCGCGATTTTGCTTCCGTGCCAGATCGTAACTACAGCGATTCGTGACGACCTCTTTTTGGTGGTCGATATACGCACCCAGCAAGGCCTTGAGTCCCATCTGACGGATGGTTCCCTCATGAATCACGTTCATATTGTAATTGTAATAGATTTGCAGGTCCGTATTTTTGTACAGGTAGTTGAGGATCGCCTGCTCATCTGCTTCTTTGCGAATATCGACAACGATCCGGACTTTTTTCAGCTCCGCCTCTTTGCGACCGGTTTCATCGCGAACAGCCGTTGCCCCCTCGATTTTGCGCTCCATCACGAGCTCATCGATTTGGGCAACCAGCTTCGATTTGACGACTTCGTAAGGGATTTCGGAAATGACGATTTTTTTGATCTTCCCGCCCTTTGGCTCCTCTACATGGGTCTTGCCGCGAATGATGAATTGACCACGGCCTGTCTCAAACGCCTTGCGAATACCGGACAACCCTTGAACAATTCCACCTGTTGGAAAATCAGGGCCTTTTACGTGCTGCATCAGTTCATCCAGCGAAATATCCGGGTTTCTCATTTGGGCAACAGCCGCGTCGATCACCTCACCCAAATTGTGGGTAGGGATATCTGTTGCAAAACCAACCGCAATACCAGCAGCGCCATTCACGAGAAGATTAGGAAAGCGTGAAGGAAGAACTGCCGGCTGTTGGGCAGAGTTGTCATAGTTCGGGATAAATGTAACCGTATCCTTTTCAATATCGCGCAAAAGCTCGTTGGCCAATGCCGACAGCCTGGATTCGGTATAACGCATGGCTGCTGGCGGGTCTGCGTCCAAGCTACCGAAGTTTCCGTGGCCTTGAATGAGCACCTGCCGCATTTTCCACCATTGCGCCATACGTACCATCGTTTCGTAAATAGCGGAGTCACCGTGCGGATGATAGGTACCCATCACGTAACCAACCGTTTTCGCCGATTTCCGGTACGGTTTATCGTTTGTATTGCCTTCTTGGTACATGGCGTACAAAATACGTCGCTGTACCGGCTTTAGTCCATCGCGAGCATCCGGGATCGCACGTGAGAGAATAACCAGGTTGGCATAGTCTCCGAAGCGCTTTCCCATGATCTCTGCGAAGCTTTGTTTAATAATTTGATTGGACAGCATGCTTATTCATCCTCCCCCACTTCAAAGGTGACGTGGTTCTCGATCCACTCACGGCGTGGTGGGACTTTGTCACCCATCAAAACGGTTACGAGCTTCTCACAGTGAGCGAGGTCTTCCAGTTCAACCTTAATGAGCTTGCGCGTCTCAGGGTCCATGGTTGTTTCCCAGAGCTGATCGGCGTTCATCTCACCCAAACCTTTGTAGCGCTGTACTTCAGCACCGCGTCCAGCCTTTTTCAACGCCTGCTCCAGCTCGTAATCGCTCCAACAGTAAATCCCTTCTGTTTGCTTGCCCTTGCTCTGCTTTTTCACCTGATACAAAGGTGGCTGGGCGATATACAAATGACCAGCTGCGATCATTGGACGCATGTAACGGAAGAAGAAGGTCAAGAGTAGTGTCTGAATATGCGAGCCGTCGACGTCCGCGTCAGACATGATGATGACTTTGTCAAACGCACAGTTTTCGATAGAGAACTCTTCGCCGATATCGGTCTCGAGCACCTCAAGAATCGTCCGGAATTCTTCATTCGCCAATACTTCCGACAGCTTGGCTTTCTCCGTATTCAACGGTTTTCCGCGCAGACTGAACAATGCTTGGAACTCAGAATTACGCGCCTGTTTCGCTGAGCCCCCCGCGGAATCCCCCTCGACGAGGAAGAGCTCATTTCGCTTGGAGTCTCTGTATTGAGGCGGGGTGAACTTTTCCGAAATCGATTTGCGCTTTTTCGTTGTTTTGCCTTTCTTATCACCGCGCAGCGCTTCACGTTGTTTGCGCAGCTCTTCGCGAATTTCAGCAGAACGCAACGCCTTGTCAATCAGCAGCTTGCCTATTTCCGGATTTTCCTCGAGGAAGAAGCCTAGTTTTTCGGAAACAATCTGCTCCACGATTGCCCGTGCTTCTTCGTTCCCCAGCTTGTCCTTCGTTTGGGACTCAAACTGGACATCAGCCATTTGCAATGACAATACACCGAGGAAACCTTCCCGCAAATCGTTTCCAGTCAAATTCGGGTCTTTTTCTTTCAAGTACCCTTTTTTCCGGGCAAATTCGTTAAAGATCCGGGTCGTACCGTTTCGGAAGCCTGTTACATGTGTTCCGCCGTCCGTAGTGACAATCGAGTTGACGTAGGACACCAGCGTTTCCGCGTAGCCGTCATTGTACTGAAAGGCCAGCTCGACGTAGATGTTATCCTTTTCCCCTTCGAAGTAAACAATCGGATGAAGGGCGTTTTTGCCTTCGTTCAGGTAAGCCACGTATGACTTCAAGCCATCCTCGAAGTAAAACTCTTCCCGCTTCTTCTCAGGACCCCGTTCATCAATTAGAACCATACGAAGCTTTTTCAGAAGAAAGGCAGTCTCCCGGAAACGATCACGAATCGTCTCATAATCAAAGCGAGCATTTCCAAAAACGGCATCATCCGGCAGGAAGCGTACAGTCGTTCCCGTGCGTTTGGTGTTCCCAGTGATTTCAAGACCCGTCACTGGTTTGCCGACATGCTCCAATCCGTTTGCATCGACAACATACTCAAAGCGCTGCTTATGAATTTTGCCTTCGCGATGGATTTCGACCTCAAGCCATTTGGACAAGGCAACAACGACACTGGAGCCTACACCGTGTAATCCACCACTTTTTTTGTAACCGCCGCCGCCGAATTTACCACCGGCATGAAGCGTTGTAAAAATAACTTCTGGCACAGGTCGCCCAGTCTTATGCATACCAGTCGGAATCCCGCGTCCATGGTCTTCAACGCTGACGCTGCCATCCTTGTACAATGTGACGATGATGCTATCGTTAACACCAGCGAGTGCCTCGTCTTTCGCGTTATCTACAATTTCCCACAACAAATGATGCAGGCCACGCGAGCCAGTGGAGCCTATGTACATTCCAGGCCGTTTTCGAACGGCAATCAAGCCTTCTAAGACCTGAATATCTTCTTCCGTATACGTTAGTGTTTGCTGTGTATCTGTTTCCTTCAATCGCGCTCTCCCCTCTACTCTTCGGACACGTACAAAAACGTTTCATGCCTTTTTTGCTGATGGCTAGCGTCATATTCACCTTACTTGACAAAAAGCGAACACTTAATCGCTATTGTACCGTATGGTTCCCATAGTATTCAACGCCAGTCGCAAAATGGCCCAAAAAAGCCACCTCGCCCCTAGCGAGATGGCCGATTCTACTCAGTATTCCTCGTTTGACATTCGTTCTGTACATGACATGCATATTCCATTAATTAGTGTAGCACTAATGGTGAGGATTGGTCAAAACGAAAAACCAAAACATCTGTTTCCCTTTCTCTATTTCTCCCCCATCCTCGTAAATCCTGCTGCTATCAAGGAAAATATGCCTCAGGTATTTCCATTCATCCGCGTTTTGGCTTTGGGCATCCTAGTAAGGCATCGATTCCTGAGGCGAAAAGGAGGGGAATAATTTTGATCAGTGCTACCAAGCCGTTCGTCAAATTTCACAAGTATGATGCTGAGCTTGCTTCCGACGTTCATGCGTTAAATTCAGCCGGATACAACAGTGATGACATTTGGGTATTGAAATGGAACCCGGATAAAAATCACTCGAATCAACGCAACAATTTTTATAAATACAGTACGCACTTTGAAAGTGCCGTCGGTCACATTGACAGCATGGCGCATTTCTTTGACAATGGCGGTAAAGAACTCCGTACGCGACTCGAAAAGCTCGGTCTAACGAAAGACGAGTGCTCTGCGCTGGTTCGCGAACTGCAAGAAACGGACTATACATGCCTTCTCTGTGTACGAGACCTAAAGGATAACATAATTAAAATGAATGACTGATCGACCGCACGAAAAAGCCACTGCTTAGGTTTTAACGCCAGCAGTGGCTTGTTTCATTCTTACTTATCTTCTTTAATGAGTTCGATACCTTCCAGCACTTCGTTCAGCTTCGCGTAAACAGTGCTCTCCTCGTCCTCTTCCAGTGGCACCATTTCGCCACCGTCTACTTGGAATACGAAGATATCCACTTCTTCATCCTCTTCGCTTTCCTCATCTTCCAGTGCTTCAGCCAAGGCAATATATTCTTTACCGTTCAGGTCGAACATAGCCAATACTTCGAAATCCCCCAACGGTTCACCATTTTCATCATCCAGGGTAATGATATCGCCCAATTCGAGGTCTTTGTTCTCTTCTGTCAATGTGTTCACGTCCTTATGCTGTTATTCGTATACTGTTTCATCATACCGTTTTTTTCCGGGAGAAGCAAACAGGCGAATGACTCGCTGCCTTCGCTGCTCATGAAAAACAACCTACCCCCTCAGGCAGGTTGTTAGCTGATTACTCGCTATACTCCTCAAGAACACCCTTTTCAAGCAAAAATGCCTCTTCAGCCTGAAGAATAGTCACGATTGCTTCGCGCTTGACATACATCCCTGCAGACGCGAGACGGCTCTCAATAGCTCGAAGCAATTCTTCAAAATCAATGATCTGCACTTCTTGATCGCTCACAAAAAAACCTCCCTTTTCCCAAGCACCTTTTTCATTGTACACGAACAGGTCGTTTCTTCCAACTCCACCATTTTCGACGGATTGGTTTTAACAAATAAGCGCTCCATACGACGAGCACAAAGGAAAGAACCACATACACACAAGAGAAGAATAACCACGGCGCAAAGGTGATATCATCGGATTGATCAAAGGATTCCCCCAATATATCGAACAAAACGATGATCGGGTTCATGCCCGCCAGCATTTGCAGCTCATACATGCTCCAAACATCTGCATTGATATATCGTTCCGGATACGCCTGCTGCAAGGACTCCCCGATGAAAAAGAACAACAAGCCAGTACCTACCACAAAAAAGAAGGCTATCCCGTATGTGGTGACCGTCGAGATCGACGTTCGTTTAATCCAAGTCGAGCAAAACAACCCCAATGACCCGAGAAAAAACATATTCACTGCTAGGAATAGGACTAGCTGTACCATTTGTTCCGGGGAAACACTTCCGTACAGCATCACGATACTATACAAAGGCATCGATGCCACCAAGAGCAGTGTAGAGAATGCCAAGGACGTGATGAGCTTGCTCAAAATAATCGTTCTTGTTGATAGTTGAGTTGTCAGCAAAATATGCAAAGTCTGACGCTCTCTCTCGCCACTGATCGTGCCCGCAGTTAAGGCAGGCGCCACAAAGCAAACCATCGCGAAATGAATCCCCGCAGAAATCAGGAACAAATTACGGTTATCACCTAACGATTCAGCCTTCAGGGGATCCATGAGCAAAAAGCCCATTGGAATTCCCCCCATCACAAATAAGTAAACCAGTAAAACAAGCAACGTCTTTTTCGAGCGGAATCTGTCCCGCATTTCTTTTACCAAAAGAGGATTGAACAAGAAGTCGCTCACTCCATACCGACTCCTTCCGTGATCGCTAAGAAGACATCTTCTAAATCTTTTTTGGAATCGCCATAGTAGACGACTGCGACCTGCTCATCCAGCAGCTCTTGAAGCAATTCAGCCTTTTGCTGCTCGGTCCCTTGAAAATAGAAGCGAAAGCCTCCCATATAATCGGACAACTGATGTACATATGGAGAGCTTGCTAACAATAGGCCCGCTTTGTCTACGTTTCGCAATGCTCTTAGCTGCATCAGGCTCTGCCCTGTGTCCCGATTGCTGACCTCATGAACGGAGCCATAGGCAATTAATCTGCCTTTTTCGATGACACCAATATCATCACACAACTCGGCAAGCTCCGGTAAAACATGAGAGCTAATAATGATGGTTTTGCCCATTTCACGTAGCTGCTTCATGATCTCCCGCAATTCGATACGAGCTCGTGGATCCAGTCCTGATGCGGGTTCATCCAAAATCAGTACAGCAGGATCGTGAACAAGGCAGCGAGCCAGACTTAGACGCTGCTGCATCCCACGAGATAACGAATCCACGAACGCTTCTGCTTTGTGAGACAAATTCACCAGCTCTAATAGATCAGCGACAAGTGCCCGTCTTTTGGATGCAGGGATTTTGTAAGCACCCGCATAAAATTCCAGGTACTCCACCGCTGTCAAATTGTCGTACACGCCAAAAAAATCGGGCATATAACCAACAGACTGACGGACACTTGCTGGATCTTTTCGTACATTGTACCCGCAGACGAATGCCTCTCCTTCACTTTGCTCGAGAAGGGTCGACAGGATAAGCATCGTAGTAGATTTACCAGCACCATTGGGGCCGATGAAACCGAACACCTTCCCTGGCTCGATCGAGAGGTTCAGATCCGTCAACGCTTGCAAATTCCCGTATCTTTTCCCTAAATGAACGGTTTCGATTACCATTTCCGCACCCCCTCTACCTGGAAAATTGGCTCTGGTAAGGCTAACCGCGACGCTCCATTATGGGAAAAACGAAGCAATAACGTTTGATTCGGAGTCAATACTTGTTGGATTTCATCGTCGAGGACGAGTCTCGTTCCACGCTCGACAGGAATCCATTTTCCACTTTTTTGCTGGAAGTATTCCACACGGAAAGGCTTGAAAGAACTATGATTCAGCGGTACCGTAATCCGCTTCAAATCAAGCCCCGTTTTATCCGTTCGCAATTCAAACGTGATGCTGCCTTTCCCTAATTGCCATATATAGCCCGAACTATCATAGTCGCCCGTCACTTCCATCATGTCGGAATCTAGTGTGCCGTATGGAAGTGTGACCATACCTCGCTCGTCAGGCTGCAAAATAACGGGTTGTTGAACAACATTCCAGTAATGAGCTTGGTGAGGTACCTTCATCGTCATCAGCGGAATGGGTTCCGTGGTGATTCCTATGAGACGTATCTGATTGCCCTCGCCATACGCGATCACCCTGTCTTGCAGCTCCTTGACCCTTTCTTCGCGCGTCTTCAGCTCATCAGTCGGCATTTTCCTAGGCATAAACAAGGACTCCAGCGCAATATCGATTTGCTTTTCTTCCCCTTTTTTCAGAGGCCCTATCGGGATGCGCTGCAAACCAATTTCTACGTAGACTTGATCATAAGAATATACCGTATTGTTTATGACGAGTCCTTGCATGCGATTATCATTGACTTGCAAAGAAGGATTGAATGCGCCAATGTCGTGCATGACCCCAATGCTTATGGCCTGCTTCGGCGTCAAGTAAGGAAGCTTGCGGTAGGACAGTATTCCCTCTCTCTCTACCAAACCTTCTGGCAAATATTCATATTCATTTTTTCTAGCGCTTAATGGCAGTGCTAAAATGGATGGTTTCACTTCGACGTCGTAGTTACTTTCGTCCACCGCTAAAAATGTAGCTGCCGAACGCACATGAGCCAGCTTCTCATCTAATATGCCGATCTGGTTTACTGCGTAGCTACTACTCGTTTTCACAACGGATGGCTTTCCGACCGCGAATACAGCGACTGTTATAAGAATCGCGCAGGCTGGGATGACTCCCCACGCCCATTCAGGCCTTCTCATTCTTTTCAAAACAATGTAGGTCAGTGGCGCGATTACAATGACATAACCAGCCCATAACGCCACCATCCAAATCGGTGGAGGAGTCTGTACTTCCGGAATTTTTTTGCTCAAGTCTAAAAATGGAATCGTCAAGGTATCGTAAATGATATTGTCTTCAAAGATTTTCTTGGCTCCATGCTCGATCATGACATTTTGCCACAACTGAGGATTGAATTGCCACGATGCGAGCGGTTCAGCAGTCACATCATAGTTGACGAATAACAGTAAGCCTTTCCCACTCGCCTTGGAGACAAATAGTGGAAAATCCCGATTGTAGACGCCAATATTGCCATCTGGCGCTACCTTACCTATGTCATACTTTCCTAAAGCTTGTTTAAGCTCAACATCCCCCGACTTTCCAGCCTCAACGGGGAGAATATCAGCAAACCGCTGGATGACGCTATCCTGATTAGGACCGGCCGATACTACTACAATCCCGCCTAGCTTGATCCACTCCTTGATCGCTGCCATCTGCTGATCATTGATCGTAGAACCGCTATTTCCCGCGATCGCCAGTAAATCGATATTCTGATAAATCCACGATTGGTCAGGCAACATCTGCTCCGTAAGATTATGAACGGAAAGCGGGCGGTTCATTTTGGACTGGGATTGATTAACCGCCAAGAAGTGAAACGCATTCCCTCCTTCGCTCACCACACCGATGAAACGACCATCGCCTGGGAAAGGAATTCGCAGTCGTTCACTTTTGACGACTTGACCGTTTTGCGTCACCTGAATGTACCACTCATTTAGCAAAATTTGAGTAGGCATATCAAAGAACACAGTTGTACTCTTTCCTTGCTCAAGCTTTATCGGACGCCGGAAATTAACGTCTTTACTTTTATTGGCTTGTTTCTTGGATAGTTCTATTGCTCCTGTAAAATCCTCTTCCTGACTGGTTACCTTTACACCTACCCGCATCCACGTCTCATGCTTAATGATACCCCCTAAGGGCATCTCTATTTGTATGTCTACGTTGTTCTCTGCCATAGCTGGGCGTATAGAAAAGCTAAGCCATGTGATGACAAAGATTAACAACCATTTCCATCTCATGCTTGTTCCTCCGCTCTTTATCGTGACGCCAAAGAGATCACCAGTTTTTGTGGTTGATCCTGGAGGGTGATAACCAGTAATTGTTTACCATTATTTGCCCAATTCCCCCTGATCAACACTTCCGATGACTGGTTGCGCAATGGTAGCTCGTTTGTTACAAACGGCTCAACACCCACATTGACTTCCATCAGCGTACCATCGGGGTGTGTATAGGTCAGTTCCGTATCGGAGCTCCATGAAGCCCACTGCCCCATGCCAAGCGGTGTGACTTTTCCTGTACGTATTTCCATCACCTGAATTTCTCCTGCCTTATTGAAAGCAAGGAAGCGTCCATCTTGGGACCATTCAGGCTGGGAGCCTTCTACGAGCTTCCACTCTTGGAACGACACTGTACTGCTTACCCAGATTTCTTCAACACCATTTTTGGAGCGGGTAAAGGCAAGCGAATCATCATCTTTGGACCAGCTTGGTGAAGAATATTGAACTCCTTCTTCCTCTTTTAGTAATCGATTGCTACCCATACTGTAGGTAGTAGGGAGTTCCACAAGCCATATACGAGACACTTGTTCGTCCTGCTCAACGACAGCGATCTGATTTCCTCTATTTCCCCATGCCAGTGATGTGTACTTGCCTTTTGTTGGGGGCAGCTTGACAGTTTCAGCCTTCAAATCCTTCGTCATCGGAATCGTTTTCAGCTCTGTGCTGTTGGATATGTAAGCAAGCTGAGTGGCTTTCCTGTCAATATCAATCAGCTCCACCATCGTCTGTGAAGGCAACGCAAATACTTCATGCTCACGTATAGCAAGAGTGGTCTTGTTCCACCACACATACCCTCCTATTGCAAGGGCAAGAGTAACAGTCGCAATGCAACTCCAAACCAGCCTTCCCCATTTGTGTGGTGCGGCGCCCGGAGCCTTAGCTTGTTTGGCTTCGAGCTCTCTCATTTTCTGGAGCAATTGTTGCTTGAGGTCTGATTTTAGTTGGTAATTAACAGGAACCGATCCACGCATCTGCTTCAAATGGGTCAGGAGTTGGGTTACGGTCTGATCATCCGATTGATGATCCTGGGGGTGTTTCTCCTCTTCTCTCATTCGGAGTCCCCCCTCTCATACATCTTCTGAAGTTTTTGTAGTCCGCGATAAGAAATCATTTTAATACTCGATTCTGTTTTGCCGAGCACCTCAGCTACCTGACTGATTTTGAGGTCAGCAAAATACCGCAGCATCAACACGTCTCGCTGATCCTGGGATAACAAGTCCAAACGATCGCGAAGCAGACGAATCTCTTCATTCGTCAAAGCCTGCCGTTCTGGCTGCCACGTATCATCCGGTTCTGCACCTAAAAAATCTTCCTGGTCAACCGGCAGCTCCCTGTTTTTTCGCATAAAATCCACATATGTATTGTGAGCAATGCGAAAAATCCATGATGCGAACGGACTTGTTCTGCTATATTGCTCGAATTTTTCTAGTGCTTTTAAAAATACTACGGTGGTCAAATCATCAGCATCCCACGAACTTTGAACCCGGCATCGTAAATACCGGTTGACGCGATCAAAATATTCGTCGTACAGTTCCGTAAATGGACGAGATTCATAATAATCTCCAGATGATGGCCCCTGCGGTTGCTTCATAGCCATTCCCATTTGCGATATCCTCGGTTTCCTCCAGACTGAAGCATGTTCTCAGAATGGTCTTTCCCCACTACATTCTGAGACTACTCTAACTAAGTATTACGTATGACATAGGAAGAAAGTTTCTAAATCCGGCAAAAGTTTTTTGAATTATTTTCCTAATGCAGCATCTAATTCTAAGCGAATGTCTTCGACAGCTTCTATTCCGACCGATAATCGTACCAACCCCATTGTGATTCCCGTTTCTTTTCGCTGCTGTTCAGAAAAAGCCCGATGCGATGTCGTCACTGGATGGGATACGCTCGTTTCCACACCTGCAAGGGAAGGGGCGAGCTTGATCCAATGAAGGGCACGGTAAAAGTCATAAATCTTACTCTCATCAGCCAGGACAAAAGATACCATCGCCCCCTGTTTTTTCCGCGAAAAAAAGAAGGTATCTGTAGGACTTGGGTAATACACCTGTTCAATAGCGGGATGATCACGAAGAAATGCCGCTACCTTGCTCGCGTTCTCGCATTGACGCTCCATTCTTACTGCCAATGTTTTCAAGCCACGTGATGTCAACCATGCCTCAAACGGACTGAGCGATGCGCCATAGTTTGCTATGATCTCCGTGGCTCGCTTAATAGTTGGCTGTGCTCCAACCAGAACACCAGCAGTCACATCACTATGCCCACCTATATATTTTGTTCCACTATGTACCACTAAATCTGCTCCGTATGATATTGGTTGTACCAAATAAGGCGTGGCAAACGTATTATCCACCATGACGGTTAAGCCAAGACTCTTGGCTTCCTTGATCCAGTAAGGCATATCTACCACCGTCAGCAACGGATTCGTGATGGTCTCCAGGAAAAACAACTTGGTCGTTGGACGAACGTGATCTGCAAGCTTTGTCATCTGACCCAGCTGGATGCATTCGAGTTCAATCCCAAACCGCGACAGCTCGTTGTGCAGCAGGGCATACGTGCCACCATAAATTTCATGCGAGGCCAAAACGTGATCACCAGGGGCTAGAACGGCAAGTAAACCAGCCATGATCGCTCCCATACCAGACGCAGCACTTACGCCTGCTTCTGCTCCTTCTAATCGGGCGACTGCGTTAGCCAGCTCTGCTTGGTTCGGGTTACCATTTCGGGTGTACACATATTCACCTTCGCCGGCATAGAACTGTTCTACTTCTTCTAAGCCTTCGAAGGCAAAAACGGATGTCTGATAAATCGGCGTCGACTTACTCTGTACTCCCCGCAACGGGGCATGTCCAATATGTACCGTTTTGGTCTCAAATCGCTCTGCCACATCGATCACCCTTTTCTCCCATCATACCATGCTGGATAGGAAAGGAAACTAGCTGATTGGCAAAAGCCCGACTATTTGTGTTATAATTCGAAACCGAACCACCCAACAGTAAGAAACAAAGGAAGGTGCATAAGATGAAAAAATTCATGACGACTCTGTTCACATGTCTGACGGCAATCGCCTTGGTTACGGGTTGTTCTACAGGAAGCAATGAAGCAGCTCCTAATCAGCCGACTACGCCAGCAGAGAAACCAGCCTCCAAAGAGCCTGCTAACCCACCGGGTCCAACTGGTGAGAAGAAATACGACAAGGCTCCGGCTATGCAGATTGACAAAGCAAAAGACTATCAAGCGAAAATCTCCACTTCCATGGGAGACATTACGATTGATCTGTTGGAAAAAGATGCTCCAATCGCTGTAAATAACTTTGTTTTCCTCGCAAAGGACAAGTTCTATGATGGCATCACGTTCCACCGCGTCATCAAAAACTTCATGATTCAAACTGGCGATCCATTGGGCAGTGGCATGGGTGGTCCTGGTTACACGTTTGAAGACGAATTGAAATCCGGCCAGAAGTACGCGCCAGGCGTTGTGGCGATGGCAAATGCTGGTAAGAACACGAATGGTAGCCAATTCTTCATCGGTTCTGGACCAGACGTGACCGGCTTGGACAACTCGCCAAATTACACCATTTTCGGTAAAGTTACTGGTGGCATGGATGTCGTTACAAAAATCGCAGGAACTAAAGTAAAGACACACCCACAAACAGGTGAACCAAGCGTTCCTGAACAAAGCATCACAATCAAAAGCATTACAATTACAGAAAAATAAAGACAGCGTCAAGCTGTGTGAAAACGCCACTTTCTCATCGGGGAAGTGGCGTTTTTTTGTTTGGAGCACCCGCATGTGAAAACACTTTCATAAAACTGATTAATTTGTAAATAGTTCTATGGAACCAATTCCCTCTTGAACCATTCCGATAAGACCGATAGACTTGCAAAAGACCTGATTCGCTTCCGCAATCAATACGCAAAAGCGAAAAGGAGTGGTTTCCACCATGATTACACGAGAAGCGCCAACGCGCTTTTTCTTCTTTTTGAACAGTTTTGGCTTACTGTTGCTATGCCTATTTGTCACACCAACAAGTGCAATGGCACCACAACCAGTACAAATACTTCCTGTTCTCGGTAGTGCACCAATGCCATCGGAACAAGCATCGAAGAAGGAAACGAAACCTAGCAGCTCTGCTTCCACTGCAAAACGCGAATCTGTCCAGGTTAGTCGTGACAGTCAGCGCAAAGTGATTCGCAATGGAAAAGGAAAGATTTCTGAGAGGGATATGGAACTGCTCGCCCGGTTAGTGTATGCGGAAGGCCGGGGAGAACCGTATGAGGGACAGGTAGCGATTGCTGCCGTCGTATTGAATCGGGTTGCTTCAGATGAATTTCCAAATACGGTACGGGAGGTTATTTATGCTCCCAATGCATTTTCGCCTGTCCATGACGGCAATTTAACACATAAGTCCAATGCGAGTACGAGAAAAGCGGTCAAGGACGCAGTAAATGGAAAGGACCCAACTAATGGTTCTCTCTATTTCTTCAATCCTGATACGGCTACATCCAAGTGGATTTACTCACGACCTGTAACGCTTGAAATCGGCAACCATCGTTTTGCTCGTTAACGCGCTAAATACCTAAAAAGATTTAATAATACTTTATTTTTATTTTATTGATGTTTTACTTTTCCTTGCTATTTTGTAGGTGTAAGCACTTTTTCAACGCATTGAGAAAAAGGTCGATAATCTTCTTTGGATGACTTTTTAACGTAAGCATGTTTAGATCGATCGTTCAATCTGAGTATGCCTATGCTAATACCGTTTGATTGATTGACTGTTTTGGGTGAGAGCAAACCAGTCATAAAACAATCAGTCGTTCTTTTTCTCAATCGCCCCCAATAATTAGGCATTCCCAACTGGGAATGTCCCTTTTTTTATTGGGATCTTTTCTAAAAAACCTTTGATGAACAGATTATTCTCACTTTAGTGAAATGACTTCGCCTTTCCCTCGATAGTCTCTCCGTAACGAATATTTCGTTTATGATTCATCATCATTTCAAGCTCTCTTTTGGTGTCGGGATGTACAACGATCTTGTCTGTAAGGTCAGAAGGAGCGCCAGTCGCAAACCATTTCGATGATATATTTTTTAGGCATCGGCATTGCTTCCTTCGTAATCGGATTAATGACCCAATATTCCCAGTATAGCAAGTCATCAAGAAGCTTCTCCCCTTTCGTTTCCCCTAGTGGATTTCTGCATCCATCGCCTTTTCCCTTGTCTTTTGCTACAATATACCTGTATGGAAAGGGGGCAGTCCGTTGCGTTTGTACAGTCAGATGACACTCGCCGAGCTGCAGGAGGAAATGGAGCGCCTGCATGTCGAAGCGAAAGAAAAAAAGAAGCTTGGTGATCACTCACAGCTTGGCATCATTACGCAAAAGTACTTCATGGCGAAATCGTATTACATCGGAACAGATGAGTTCCGAATCGGCAGCAAATACAGTGTGCCAGATTACGATCAGCCCTTTACAATCGATTATTTCAACGGCGTCTTTGCTTGGGGACGTTTCCCTGATTCGGACGAACAAACTGGTTTTCCAGTAGGAATGCTGGAACTATGGTTTGATTAATGTAAAAAAGATCGGTACATGAATGATTGTGTACCGATCTTTTGGCTTTTTAGACCTCAGCTCAATGAGGTCTTTTTTTCACTCTAGCCATACCTTTGGCTGATCACCAAGCTTCCAAAACCAAATGCGTCCATCCACGGTTTTCGCCAACGTTACGTCCGTTCCTGCTGCAATCCCGACGACTCGTTCCATCACTTGGCTAGGGGTCGTACCTACTGTTTTCCCCCATATCCACAAAGTATTATCGCTTCGAATGGCTACTGAGTGTGATGCGCCGGTAGCGATCATCTTGGCGTCTTGAAAAATGGTCCCCCAAGTGGTTGCTTTGTCACCAAGTCCGTGCGTGCTGATCGGTCCGAAAATATTACCGCCCGTGCCTTGCACGTCACCGTTCTTTTTCAAAAGTACGGCATGTCCGGTATGCCCTTTGACTTGTACAACATCTTCGGCGACTTTCACGTAATCAGACGTGCTCTCCAGTCGGCCGTTCCCATACTGGCCTCTATGAGCAAGACCTTTTACAAACAAATGGCCCTGCTCGTTAATGTAATAGTCCGCTCCGTCCCCAATACTCGCGTACGCGACGCCTCCTGAAGCGATTTGAACACCTCCCTGATCCGGAGCAGCATATCTCCACAGGCTTCCGTCTTTTCTAATGACGAACAAGCCAGATTTACCTGCGGAGAAAAAAGCTGCGTCCCGCGTTATTTCCTTGGCATCCTGGACATCCTCCATCCACGACACGAGTGTACCCGAAGACAATAATGCATAGCTCACTTTATCGCTGACGCCAACTTGTACGGCATTGTCAAGCATGTACTTCGGTTTGTCGCTGCCAGTCCAGCCGTACACTTTTCCATCCTGAATGGCGAGATGGCGATCGTAATACGAGGCCAGCTCCCCTGATCGTCCAAGTGTGTCATATTGTGGAGCTGCCGCATTGTTTGGCGGCTTGACGTCGTTTGTTGACTGAGGTGCAGACGAGGCTGTTTGGAGGACGGGTATGGGGTCTTGAACCGTTCCGAATGCAAATAGGACAAAAATCAGCATGAACCCGGTTAACCCAACAGATAGACGTATCATCACTTTCATCCTCTCCATTTCGGGTAGAATCCACACAAGCTGCTTTCTTATGGATATACTAAAAAAAACGAAAGCGAGCCACTCACTCATGGACTGGATTACTATCATCCTCTTGATTCTACTGGCCCTCGGTGTCATTGGAAATAACGCAACCGTCTCCATAGCAGTGGCTATCCTTCTTTTAATGAGGCTCCTGTCACTGGACCGATTTTTCCCATTGCTCGAACAGCATGGGCTACAGCTCGGGATCATTGTACTGACGATCGGAATTATGACTCCGCTTGCTAGCGGCAAAATCAATCCGTCCTCTATCCTCGAAATTTTTACGAATTGGCAATCGATCCTTGCCGTCGCAGTCGGTATGTTTGTCGCTTATCTCGCTGGAAAAGGTACGGTCTTGATGACGCAAAACCCGTTGATCGTCACTGGCTTACTGCTCGGCACGATCGCTGGTGTCACTTTCTTCCGAGGCGTCGCGGTCGGTCCATTAATTGCAGCTGGCATCCTGGCCTTTATTTTGCAATTTCTACCAAAGTAAATCAGTCGTGAGTTTAACTCCAGCGTTCTTTCAGCTGGAGACCATAGACTAAAATTTGCTGAGGCGTTACCATACGGAAGCCTTGCTGTGCACGATAATCAATCGTGAGCGTGTCCGATCCGATATACGCAATGGTTTCCCGATCTATCAGAAACGTCAACGAACCGATGTGGTAGACCTCATCTTCCGGGCTCTGGGTATCCCACCATAGGGCATATTCTACATTCATCCCGCAGCCACCTACTAGCTCACCGTTGATCCGAATCGGTTTGTCTGTATTTGCTATGCGCTCTACTGCTTCTTTCGTTACTTTCACTATCATGTACTTGGTGCCACCCTTCGCATGATTTTCCAGAATGCTGGATGCATCATCTCTTTCATGATAGCATACAATGCTTGAAAGGCAGCAGAAAGGACGATCATCTATGAACATCTATGAACAAGACGGCATTTTTGTCGCAGAAACTGAGTTCCAATCGGAGCAAGTAGTCATTTTCGCGAACACGTGGGAGGAAGCCAAGGAAAAACTACTTGTTCGGCTTCTCGTACTTGAAATGATTGGTTGAATGAAAAGCGGGTCGCCAACCAGACCTGCTTTTTTCAATGCTGAAACCTGAAGGAGCTATTATGACATACATGACACCAGCCACAATCGACGAGCAACACCTAGTCGCTCAACTCAGACAAGCAACAACCAAAGCCAATCGCAACAACGTAACCCGCACCAAAGCATACCTCGACTTTTATCTCGAACACCCCGAGGTTCACTGGGCGTTACTGGCCCATCTCGTCTCGCGAAATGGCGGATGGAGCATGACAGACTTAAAAGGAGAATGGCTTCCGCTTATCATGGAGGAAGAAGCGATCCAGCCGTTTTTTTGGTTTTTGGAAAGAAGCAATTGGCTTATCTTTCACGATGCTTATCCGCAACTACTTCTCTATGCGGAGATGAAACGTACGGGGGCGGATTTAACAAAGCTTTTGGCCCCGCTTGGTGTCTCCATTTTTATGCAAACCTATTGGCAAGAGTTCCTGTCTTCCCAAGATAGCGCGCAAATTTCGCATGCACTCATCGTCAATGAACAGCAATACATCGAACAAAGGGTCGTACAGAAGCCATTTACGCTAAATCGTATCTTCTCTTCTTTCGCTTTCCTCGCCCAATCGGCTCTCTCGATGAATCAAGTGCTTATCCCGTACAAAGCGCATCCTACCGATCGCAGACTCAGCTTGGTCGGTCTGAATGTGCATCATTTCCCGGAAGTTGAGCAGCGCATTCAGATTGGAAAGACGTTGTATCAACTATTATTTGGGGATCGCTTTCGTTTTGAGAAAATCGTCTCCTACTGCTCTCGTATTCCGCATACGGGCTCACGGGCAGATTATTGGCCGCATCTATTCACATCGCAACCAAATCCGCTTGCTACAGGAGAGGAGTATCAGCTTCGATTAGATAGACATGAGCTGTTAGAAGGAAGACCCAAAATATACAGCCCAAGGCTTCAAGATGCTTGGACTGACTGTGGACACGATCCGGCAGATGGGGTAGATTGGTTTCGAGATGAAAAGTGGTACAAGGTCGTGACTGAACCTGCATCGCTGCCTTCCATCGACAGTAATGCTTATGTACGGTCCTTGCATTGGATCGAATACGGAGTCAAGCTCGCCACTTCCATCACGTAGCATGGAGAGGAGGTAGACCTTATGGATAAGTGGATGCAAGATATGGTGCTGAATCAAACGAACTTTTTGCTATCCTGTCAGCTGCCGAGCGGTACGTTTCGACTTGGCCCCAAGCGCGACCAAATTAATCCGTACTTCACCAATCTCGGAATCATCTCCCTTATCCGTATGAAGGAGGTCGACGCTGTTCGTGGTCATCTCGATTGGTATTTGCAGAATTTGAATGCGGACGGCTATATCAACGATTTTCGTCTGGAACAAGGGAAGGAAATCGACACAGGCACAAATGACAGCGAGGATAGCTATCATACTACTTATTTCAGCTTGCTTGCGGAATGGATACGGGCGACGGGTCGTATAGACTGGCTGCATACCAATCATGCTAAGCTGGTGTCTCTTCTCCAAGCTGTTGCCCGCCTTCAACAAAAGGACGGTCTGACCTGGGCAAAGCATTCGTATCGAGTAAAATACTTGATGGACAACTGTGAGGTCGCCAAAGGTCTGGCAGATGCTTCGTATCTATTTTCATTGCTAGGAAATGCGGATGCTTCCGAGGAAGCTGCTGCACGTGCCAAAGCCTGTGAAATTGGCATAAACGGGATGTACAGTCGGATTCGCAAATCGTATGCGATGTATGATCGTACGTATCCTGGATGGCGAAAATGGTATCCGGACGTCACTTCGCAAGCATTTCCGATCGTGTACAGCCTGACCGATGCCAGCACCGCATCATTACTCTACCAGAGAATCACGGGCGCTTTTCCTCATTTTGATACGTTTCAAACTGGCGATCTGTACCCTTGGATGACGATGGGTGTATGCGCACAGCTGATGGGTGATCAGACCCGGGTGAAGACGATGCTTGTGACCGCTACCGACTTGTACATACATGGACCGAGATATCCGTACTGGTTGATTCAAGATGCCGGGCGCTATATCGAGCTATTGCTTGATGAAGATTCATGAGGTTCAGCCAAGAGTTGCTTCACCCAACGATAGCAGCTGTCCAGTTGTTCGTCTGTCACCAGATCGGAACGATGCTCGAACATGATCTTCACCCGAGGGTTTTCCTTCCGCACAATCATCAGATAGTCCGCAATCGGAGCCCATCCGTCTTCCGGCTTGCATTCTGGAAGAACTGGATAGTGAAGACATTCAACCGTATCAGCGGTCGCCTTCATACTCTTCAAATGAATGCTCCACGCATATTTCCCATACTTGTTGATGACAGTACGGGCATCGAAAAACGGGTCGATTTTTTCTTGAAGGAACAGTCGGCCTGTATCGAGGCATAGCTTGATCGTTGGATATTTCTGAAGGATCTGTTCTAAAAATTCAGTCTCATATACATATCGGTTTAGTGCGTCGAATTCCAGGACGGGTGTAAAATGAAACTCCTTGCCTTTCTCAGCCAGCCACGCAAACAGCTGCTCACTACGCTGCTGAAACTCCGCTTCCGTGTAAGCATGTTCCCATACATACTCTCTCGGATCATAAAATCGCCATATTCGCCAGTCCACGCGATCATCCAAAATGACCGGCTTCGGATAGTGGAATAGGACGTAGGTTGGCTGTATCGATGCCATATATTTGAGTTCACGCTCAATTAACCCGAGTGCTTCTGCTCTTGTCTGATCGTCGGAAGCCATGAATAGCGCATCGCGCAGCACTGATTGACCTGCACGCAGTGGAAAATGAACGCCAATCACAAACCCTTTTGCTCTAGACTCCCGCTGCAATAGCTGGATGTCCTCTTCTGATTCAAGCAGGCATGCTTCGATTCCGTAAAAGCCCTCCTGAAAATCTCTTGCATATTTTTCCTGATCAAATTTTCCATATTGGCCAATCATGAAATTTTTCAATCGAGGGCACCACCTTATTCGCGAATCTGTCCTTTACACAACACCATCATACCACGATCTGGAAAAAGAAAACGCGGGAAATGCTTCCCGCGCTCTGCTTACTTTCTTTCTATTTTGGTACCCGCATCATGCGTCACGACGAGAAATGGCGTCAATTCCCCTTCCTCCCAGAAGAAAGGCAGGACAGAAATCGGCACCTGTCCTTTTGAAACAAAATCGTACGTGAGCCGCGCTAACAGATGAGCTCCGGCATCTCCTGCCATATCCGCCACAATCAGTACATCTTGATGCGGAATGGCGACACCGAGCGAGTCTCCCTGCTTCTGCTGATCCATTTCCGCAAGAAACGAATCGAGCAAAATTCGGCTAGCTGCATAACCATCTGTCGGGCTAATAAAATGGATGCGGTTGCCTCCAACCTCTTGCGTCTTCACCGAAAAGGGAAGCTTTCGCAGGTTTTCTATCGCGTATGTGTGAAGCTGCTCGCTTGTCCAGCCTGCTTCCTGCAGCATCCGATTCTCTATCAATGCATAGCCTTCCCCTTGATCGATTGCGTATAGCACGAACGTATCTGCCGTGTGCTCTTTCGCCACCCAACGATCCGGGTACTTGTTGATCATGGAGGCATGACGCAAAACAGGATAGACGTTATGCTCCTGCCCACTTACTCTTACTGCTCTATCCAACTCCCTTACCTCCATTCATTACCAAGGCGGACTGTCATCGTCCTCCGTTGGCGTACTCACAGGGGAATAGGCAACGTTTTGGCTGCGCTCTTCAATTTCCCGAACGATATCTGTCAATGCCTTAGGCTTTAAAAACTCAACAGGAGACATTCCTCGCTCAAACTGTAGCTGCTCGCCCTCCAGAAGCACCAAATAACGTCCGTTCACCTTCGCGATATGCATGCTGGTTCCGTAATCCGCTAAAAGTGTGCGAATTTGCATGTGGTCCAGCTTGAATTTCAACTCGACCTCCGGCTGACGATCCGTGATAATTTGCATCGCTTCCATCACGGTCTCATGCTCCCACTTCTCTGATAGCTCACGCTTCGGGCTTGCTGCAATGATTTCAATCGCTTCTTCCTCCCGCATCCGCTCTTCGGACTGTTCGGGATACGTATATTCGATGTGCTGTCTCGCCAGTGAAATAACTTCCTCAGACACGATCTGTGTCATCGTCTGTGGATACTCGATAAAACGCAGGAATTCCTCAAAATATCGCGCGTGGGAAAATTGATGAATTTTGACATGATACGGGTCATTCATTCCCGATTCAATCATGTACGGATACATCAAGGACTTCATATTTTTTGCATTGATCGCCATGCGAACGTTCGATATCAGGCTCTTCTCATCTGTGATGACAGCCGTTTTTTGTTCGAAATCGCATTTCAAAATAAAGATGTAGCGTTCGTCAATCAGCTCTAATCGCGTCCGAACGATAATCATGACGCCGCCTCTGACCTGAGAGGTTCGCAAATACGATTGGATCAGCTCCTGACACGGCTCCTTGCTCTCCCCTGACGTTTCCGCTACGAGTAGTCGATTCAAAAGGGCATAGTTAGGGTTAGAGTCTAGCGGATGTCCAGGCTCCAGCACAAACTGCCCCAGCTTTGTCGGCGTACCTTCTGTCTTCGGATTCAGCTCGACCTTTCTTTTGGCAATCCGGGCAAATTCTCCATCGAGAAAATCTCTCAACTCACTTCTCTGGTATTCATCATGGCTCAAATAGCGCGTCATCCGCACTTGTTTGATACCATCCTCTTCTTCAGGCTGTTCCATTAGATAAAAGGATAACCAGTCAATTGTAAAATTCATACCCTTCGCTCCTGTCTGCATGTAACGAACTGATTATAGCAAACCTGCTCAAAAAAAGGTCAGGTTTTTCAAATCATGATAAGATGGAAGGAGAAGGGGAGAATCAGACATGTGGATTCGAATGAAGTCATGGTGGAACGAAACGATCATAGATAGACCTTATCGACGTGGTCACATGGCAGGACAATATCAAATAACAGAAGTATTAGGAATGGGAAGCTACGGGATTGCTTACCTCGCTACGCACATCCCTACGAGCAAGCAGGTGGTCTTGAAGCAAGTAAAACCAAGCCTGCGTCACACGCCAAAAGGAGAAGCCATGCAGGCGTATGAGAAAAAGGTGCTGACGTCCCTCTCGCATCCGCAAATCCCTCGCTGCCTGGATTCTTTCACCTATCGTCAAGACTCGTTTATGGTCATGACATACATAAAAGGCCCTACACTGGAAGACATGCTGTTTGATCAAAACATCGTAGCGGATGAGTATACATGTGCACAATGGATGCGGCAAATCGGAGAGCTGGTGGCCTATCTCCATGATCGACACCTGATTCACCGGGACGTACGCATCCCCAATGTCATCTGGAAAGAGGACAAGCCGTACCTGATTGATTTTGGTCTCGCCAGGTTCATTGGTGACAAGCCGACTTACACGGCTGATACACTCGATGCCTACCCTTCAGAAAAACAATTGAAGCGAGAAGTTGCCCCTTCCAGTGATTTGTATGCATTGGGACATTTCTTTTTATTTTTGCTCTATACCGGGTACGAGCCTGAACTGGACGCGCCTGAAAAAAGCTGGGAAGAAGAGCTCACTATGCCCCCCATTATTCGGGTGATGATTCGCCGTTTGTTACAAATGGACGTTCCGTATGACAGTGTACAGGAATGGCTGAATGAGCTGGATACGTATTTGAGCCAAGCCCAAGAAAAAAGAGCAGGGAATCCGTAGCCTTCACGGATATGCCCTGCTCTTCTTCGTTCTTCATTCTGCGATTGGTTCTTGCTTCGCCTGTTCTATCTTTTCCTTCAGTTCCCCTGCTTCCTGGCGCAGCACTTGTCGCTCGTGTTTGGTCAGAACTTCTCCACCAACGGTGCCATTCACCAGCAAATCCTCTTCATATAACCGATCTTTGCGCATGGAAACCTCCTGCAGACAAGTTGTGTACTTCTTGTCCTACTTTGTTCCAAAGCTGCCCTTCTTATGTGCGCGATTTTGATTACGTTTGGACGGACTTGCATTTTTGGCCGGTGCACCTGTCTTTTGCGACGGCGCAGGCTTTCGTACAGGTCGTGGATCTTCCAGAGCGCCATGCGTCATGAATTTTTCTGCAATCGGCAAGCCTGTTGTCTTGGAAAACTTTTGAATGATGAACCGTTCCTGTGTCGTAATGATTGAAAACACAAGTCCAGCACGGCCCATGCGGCCAGTTCGACCGCTACGATGGATGTAAGTGTCTGCATCCGATGCAGGATCGAAATGAACGATACATTCCACCCCTGGAATATCAATCCCGCGTGCCGATACGTCTGTCGTAATCAGCACTGGAAATGCTCCGTCGCGGAATTGTTGCAGCGTACGAGCACGATCTTCCTTTGTTGCATCGCGGTGCAGAAGTCTGCACGGCAGATGGTGGTAGTTCAGCTTCGATACAATCTCGTCCACTTTTTCGATTTGATTGACAAAAACAATAGAGGAGCGTACATTCACGAGTCGCAGTAAACGTCGCAGCGTGTCCACCTTTTTACGCGGATCGGTGACCAAATACATGTGTGCTACCCCTGCAGCGCCTTCTGGTGCTGCTGCACGAATAACAACTGCGTCTTTGGTAAAAATTTCTGCCGTATGTACGACTTCCTCTGCGATTGTCGCGGAGAATAAGAGTCGTTGCGTATCACGCAGCGTTTTTTTCATGACCTCTTGAACTGGCTTGCCAAAGCCCGCATCCAACATCCGGTCTGCCTCGTCAACGACGACTGTCTTTACTTCATGGACCTTTAGCTTTCGCTGATCGATCAGCTCCAACAGTCTTCCTGGCGTTGCAACGATCAATACAGGCTTCTTTTTCAGTCGCTCGATTTGGCGTTTCACATCGACTCCACCAATAATGGACATCACAGCCGTGTCCTTACCTGGCAGAAGATTCTCTGCTTCCCTTGCAATCTGGACGACGAGCTCATGCGTTGGCGCGAGTACAATAGCCTGTACATCTTTTTGATCCATATTGATCTTCGATAAAATCGGCAGCAGATAAGCAAACGTCTTGCCTGTCCCTGTCGGAGATTCAATCAAGGCGTCCCGACCAGCCATAATCAACGGAATTGCTTCACTTTGTACAGGTGTAGGTGCTTCCATTTTTCGCTCACGCAATATAGTCAACAGCGGTGCGCTAATTTGTAAATCTGCAAACGTGGTGCTCACAAAAACCCTCCTGGCATAAATTCGTGCATTGGGTAAGCTTACCACACTTTGCGGGTAGAAAACAGAGGGAAGCCAATCCTCGCAAGGGAAGAGTGATACAGAAAAACAGGCGAAATCCGAAAGAGGACTTCGCCTGACCCTTCTTCTACCCGTTATTGGAATCGAAACGGGTCTCCTGCTTCTCACCCTGGTCTTGACGGTCTCGGCTGGTGGTTTGGTTACGTGTCCCTTTTGGACTTTCCATGTACTCCTCTACTTCCTTTTGAAACGCCTCATCATAGTCACGCACACCTATCACCCCCTGTCTTTTATTTTGACCAGAGTGATCACATATTATTTTCCTGAAACCTTTTGCCCGGTCATGCGTCTCTCATATAGGAATGATAAATTCTAGAACAATTTGTAAGATGGATGTGAATAGTGAATGGAGACGTTATCGCGCACTCGCACACGTAAGCGAGTCAAGCGCAAAAGACCATGGCGTTGGGTAAAGAAATGGATGCTGGGCACTGCCTTAGCATGTACAACCATAGCACTACTGGGAATTATTTTTTTATTTGGAACGAAAAACGGAGTAGAATTACGTGAGTGGGCTGCCGGTACCTTGCTGACGACACAGCACGATTACTGGGCTCCTTATACGTTTTTACCTGAAGAAAAGCTGAAGGAACTCAAACAGCAAATTACGCATCCGCCCGTCATCAATTCCGAAGGCAGTGTCACAACTGGACCTGCTGTACCGACCAATGCAAAGCTAGTAACGGTCACACTTCCGGAAAAACCCAAGGAATTGATCGAGATCGAGGAAATCGACGTCTCCAAAGGCAGCTATTATTTTAAAGGAAAAATCATGTACATTAGCGACCCGAGCCGAGTGCGCCTCGTCGTCACGAATCGCAAAGATCGCGGAGATCTGCTCGATGAGTTCGTCAAGAAAACAGGTGCCCTTGGGATTGTCAATGCAAGCGGCTTCGCTGATCCAGACGGCTACGGCAAAGGAGCGCGTGCCTACGGTGTCGTCATTCACGACGGTAAAATTTTGCAGGGCTACAACCCTAAGAGCGGAGAAACTGCTTTAGGGCTAACCTATGATGGAAAATTGATTACAGGCAGCTACTCGGCTGAGCAGCTCGTAAAAATGGGTGTTCGTGATGCTGTGAGCTTCCGTCCACAGTTGATCGTAAACGGGAAAAACATGTTTGAAGGCAAGCCTGCGAAAAGCTGGGGGATTCAACCACGTACCGCTATTGGACAAAAAGAAGACGGGACAATCGTGTTCGCAGTCATTGACGGACGTCAGCCGGGGCATTCCATTGGTGCAAGCATGAACGATATGGCGGAAGTATTGGCCGAACGTGGTGTAGTTACTGCAATGGCAATGGACGGTGGTTCCAGCTCCATGATGCTGCACAACGGTGAGGCCATTACGAAAACCTCTTCTCCTTATCATCGAGGACGTTATTTGCCAAATGCGTGGGCTGTTTTTTAAAGAAGTGTTGACGCGATCGAGGAGGTTTACGGATTTGCAGAGCTTGTATCATTATAGTGAAGACCCAACCATTACACATTTTCAGCCACGTGCACATCCCTCCCATCCGACACTTGCTCCGGCAGTATGGGCGATTGATGAAGCACGAGCTCCGATGTACTTTTTACCGCGAGATTGCCCGCGGATTTGCTTTTACAAAAAGGCAGATTCCGAGGCTGCGGACGTCGAACGCTTTCTTGGCTTGACGAGTGCCAAGATGGTTATTGCTATCGAAAGCAAATGGTATCCGGTGCTTACACAAACAAAGCTTTACGAATATACCTTCTCTCCCGAATCTTTTTATTGCTGGGACGAAGGAGCGGGCTACTATTTGTCTAAGGAAACCGTTACGCCACTAGACGTAAAGCCATTAGGTGACCTCATACACTGCCTTAGCCAAGCGGATATTGAATTGCGAATCACCCCTTCGCTGTTGCCGCTTCGAGATTCATTGCTACAAAGCAGTTTGCACTTTTCCATGATACGTATGCGCAATGCGTCGCTCACATAAGAAAACAGGCAGTCTCACCTAACGGTGACTGCCTGTTTTTGCATTTACAGTTTAATCGGTGTCTTTGCTTGCTCCAAGCTCCATTTCTCAACATCCCACGTCTGCGTGACCCAATCCTCATAAAATTCAGGTTCGTGGCAAACGAGAAGAACAGTCCCTTTGAATTCCTTCAAGGAGCGTTTCAGCTCTTCCTTCGCTACGACATCCAAGTGGTTCGTCGGCTCGTCGAATACCAGCCAGTTGCTTTCACGCTGCAGTAGTTTACAGAGGCGGACTTTTGCTTGCTCGCCCCCGGACAGAGCGTTCATATTACGATTGATATGCTCGTTTTTCAAGCCACAACGTGCCAGCGCTCCACGGACCTCATGGTTATTCATCGAAGGGAAATCATTCCATACATCATCGAGTGCAGTAATTGGCTTCGCCTTTACTTCTTGCTCGAAGTAAGCAGGATGGAGGAAATCGCCTTTCTCCAGCTTTCCACCCAGTGGGGGAATCACACCCAGCAACGTTTTCAGCAGGGTGGACTTACCTACCCCGTTCATGCCGACAATCGCTACTTTTTCGCCGCGCTCCAGCTTCACACTCAGCTTCGGCAGCAATGGATGAGAATAACCGATCTCCAGGTTTTCAGCTTCGATGACAAAACGGCTACTTGCTCGGGATTCCTTAAAGATAAACGAAGGTTTGGCAGCCGTTTCAGGCTTGTCGATTCTGTCCATTTTATCAAGCTGCTTTTGACGGCTCTTCGCGCGGCCGGTCGTAGACGCACGTGCTTTATTTCGCGCAATAAAGTCTTCCATTTTTGCGATTTCTTCCTGCTGCTTCTCAAACGCATCAAAATGCTGGCTGCGTTTCATCTCGGACTGAGCCAAGAAGGATTCGTAGTTACCCGTGTAACGATTCAGCTTGGTAAATTCCAAGTGATAAATCACATTTACCACTTCGTTCATGAAGGTCGTGTCATGGGAAATCAGCATGAAGGCGTAAGGATATTCCTTCAAGTAGTTTTTCAGCCACACGATATGCTCTTCATCCAAGTAGTTTGTCGGCTCATCCAACAAAAGAACAGTTGGTTTTTCCAGCAGCAATTTTGCCAGAAGAACCTTGGTACGCTGTCCACCAGAGAGGGATGCAACGTCACGTTCCAAACCGATAGCACTCAGACCCAAAGCGTTGGCGATTTCATCTACCTTCGCATCGATCAAATAAAAGCCGCTTGTTTCCAGCTTGTCTTGAATTTCACCCATGCGCTCCAGCAATTCTTCCAGTTCCTCAGGAGAAGCCTCGGCCATCTTTTCACCAATCGTCATCAGTTCAGCCTCTTGCTCCAACAGCGGCAGAAAAGCGTCCTTGAGTACGTCACGAATCGTTTTACCTGCCTGTAGCTTCGTATGCTGATCCAAATATCCGTATTCGATTTTTGGCATCCATTCAATGCGACCATTATCAGGCAAGTTTTGGCCTGTCAAAATCCCCATCATCGTTGACTTTCCAGTACCGTTTGCTCCTACGAGACCAACGCGGTCATTCGGTTGCAAACGGAAGGACACATCACGAAACAATACACGGTCCCCAAAACCATGGGACAAATTCTCAACGATCAAAACACTCATTTTCTATTCTTCCTCCTGATCTGTTTCCTCTACGAGGCTTACAAAAGAATTCTTTCAAAAAAAGTCGGAGCATACCGTGCCACATAAGCTTCGCCCGTAAAAACCAATTCATCCAGCCGGACACGCATATCCTGAAGGTTGACACCTTCAGAAGCGATGTTCAAGATCGCTGCTCTTGTCATCAGCCTTAGCATATTTACTTCTGCAGCCAGCTTGTCACCGAACAGTTTGCCACTATGCACGATCTCTGAGCGATGATTGTACGATTTTTTTACAAACTGTGCAATCTTCTCCCGTTGCATAGCCGTTTCACCAAAATAGTACGCCATTCGGACACGCAATTTATAGGTAATCTCGCCTTTTTTGCCATCGGGAACAAACAACGATTCCAATGCAATCCACAAATCCAGCAGCTGATCCTCGTAGTTCTTCTTCTCCAGCGAGAGCGCATAGCGACGAAAAGCAAGTGACGGGAGCTTTTGATCGATTAAGGAAGTGAAAATGTTCGCAGCTTCATCATCAAATGTGTACTTGTCACCATCAAGTGATCGCTTCAAATACGTAATGCCATACATGTTGCCATTGACAGTGATGATGTAAGGTATCGAACAAGTCCCCGTTGTGGACGCTAGATTCAGCTTGCTTTCGACTTCTTCAATCCACACCCGTTCATCCGTTACTTTCATCTCTTCGTGATCCCCTACTAAAAATAAACTGCTGGGATCTACTCGCAAATCAAAGGTTCTCTTGTTCTCGTCCATTTCATTGCGCAAGAAACGAGACGCGATCTCATATGGCTTCTGGGCGCCTGAAATGAGAGTGTACGAATTAGGCAAGTCGATCCGAACGGGCTGTGCTGTGGTTGAATTGAATACGGGGGCGATTAAGACCGGCATAGTTCTCGCTCCTTCCAGACCAGCAGAGCTCGTTTATTGTTTACATAATAAATATTATGTTCTATAAACAGTATCGTGCCATTCTGTAGTTTTGACAACATATCAATTCCTTCTAAATGTGGACTTGCTTCCTTACCCATACAAGTTCAAAAGTCGTCTTTCAGCACCGAGAAAGTGGCGAGAACCTGAAGAAGGAGCGGAGTGTAGGGGACCTACATGAGCACCGGACTTCGAAGGTGAACGACAATTTCGATGCCGAGTAAGCTTACAGGACAACATCGTGATCAAAAGACGAGCTTTGGAACAACCTCATTATAGAATACCAGCATTTCCTATGATTCGTCATCATGTGTTTACGCCAAACTAGGTAAAGAAGGAGTTGATTTTATGGAAAAAGACCATATTCTTGATGAAAATCCGCATCAAACTTTTAATAATGTAGCTCGACCGCTGGAACAGACTGGTGAATCCCAGCCTGGCTCTAAAAAAGTAAAGCAACAAAATCATTCCCGCTCCATTCGAACACGCGAAGGATAATAAATGGCACCCGGCACTATACGTCGGGTGCCCACTACCCTTCCTTTTATTTACATCGAAAAAGATTGAATTGTCCCACAAGGATGCACTATGATAAATTCAGTATCCTTGATGGAGGTTAAGTGAAGATGATCACCATTCCACTCCCGGGCAACAATAGCCCTCTTTCCAATTTGATCAGCTATAGTGTTTCACCGCTGTACGAGATGGCTGCAAGTCTGTATACACTCGCCCAAGAGACTCCTCCCGAGCGATTCGCGGATTGGACCGAAGAAAAGCTAGATCAGTTTGAATCAGCGCGTTTACTAAAAGAATGGGGTTATTTTGTCCCCCTGTTCCGATATGGGATCCCCGACTCATTCGACCCCCTACATACAAAAGGTGTTATGGCTGTAGATGATCAATATGAGTACTTCGTAACTCTGCCCACTGACCATTTTGTGCGAAGTATTAAACCGATCTTGGAGGAATGGATATCGCATCACGATATTCCTCCAGTCGCTTTGGATTTAAAAGAGGATTCCGATTATGTGAAAGGCCGATTTAGCCTGTTCGTTTCATCTTATTGGCAGTTATTTTTTGAAGCGAACTGGGAGTCAATTGCTCCAAAATTCGTTCGTGAAGCCGAACGGATTTATTACTCTTTACAAGCTATCAGTTCCCTTACTACCTATCTGCAAACCATTTCTCCCGCGATTACATACGACAATGAGACGCTTCGGCTTACCTGTCCAAGTAATGGGCCAAGCTGCGACGCTTCTCATCTCATCCTTTATCCTAGTCATTATTATGCCCAAGAACCTACTCTCACAAGAAAAGGATTGAATGCCCATTTGTTGTATTCGATCTCAGAAGCAGCATCGCAACCAAAAACGCCCTCATGAAGGGCGTTTTCCACGTTGCATATGTGCGACGATAAGTTTATCTAATTGTTGGCTGATTTTCACGATTTCTGGGTCAAGAAAATTGTAACCTGCATCTTTTGCTGCTCGTTCTAACTTTAGGCGCAAGTCATCAATCATCTTACTCGTAATTTCCATGCTGCCAAGCCCCCACCTAACTGTTGTCACCCACTATTTTACATTAAATAAAATAAGGTGGAAAGGGTAAGATGTGGAAGAAAAAGCCTTGTATCCATTTCTGGAACAAGGCTTTCCCCTTTTCTATTTCATGACGTGGATCGGACGACCCAGTGCCAATTCAGCAGCTTCCATTGTTACTTCACCCAGAGTTGGATGGGCATGGATGGTCAGCTCGATATCTTCGAGTGTTGCACCCATTTCGATAGCCAATCCGATTTCTGCAATGATGTTGGATGCTTCTGGACCAACAATTTGCGCACCCAATACGAGATTCGTTTCTTTTTCCGCAATCAGCTTCACGTAGCCTTCGCCTGCATTTACAGACAGAGCACGACCGTTTGCAGCGAACGGGAAACGACCTACGACATAATCGATGCCTTTTTCTTTCGCTTCTTTCTCATTGATTCCTACGCTTGCGATTTCTGGATCGCAGAATACAACCGCTGGAATCGCCTTGTAGTCCACTTCTGCCGGATGTCCAGCAATCGCCTCGGCTGCAACCTTACCTTCGTAGGAAGCTTTGTGAGCCAATGCAGGACCAGCTACGATATCCCCGATTGCGTACACGTTAGGAATGTTCGTGCGGCCTTGCTTGTCAACTACGATCAAGCCACGGTCAGTTACGTTCATGCCGATATCGCGGATACCGAGTTCATCCGTATTTGGACGGCGGCCAACAGTAACGAGTACGTATTCCGCCTCGATTTTTTGTTGCTCGCCTTTTACTTCTGCAGTCACGATCACGCCGTTGTCTGTCTCTTCCATTCCTTGTGCCAATGCTTTTGTATGGATGGTAACGTCGAGCTTTTTCAGCTTGCGTTCTACCAAACGAGGCATATCTGGCTCAAATCCTGGCAAGATTTGATCGGAACCTTCCAAAATGGTTACTTTTGTACCAAACTTCGCGAATACGGTACCGAGCTCGATACCGATATATCCGCCGCCGATTACCACGAGGCTCTTCGGCAGCTCAGTCAAGGACAGCGCTTCTGTAGAGGACATTACGCGCTTGCCAAACGGGAATGCAGGCAACTCGATTGGACGCGAACCAGTTGCAATGATGCAATGCTGGAAGCGATAACGGTTGACATCATAACCGTGGAACACGCGTACTTCATTTTCACTTACGAACAGTGCTTCACCAGGGATTACCTGGATTTTGTTGCCTTTGAAGAGGGAGCCTACGCCACCAGTCAATTGCTTAACGATACCGCTCTTCCACTCTTGAACTTTGGCAAAATCCACTTTTACGTTTTCCATGGTAATTCCCATGGATTCTGTATGTTGTGTATGCTCATACGTGTGTGCAGCGTGGATCATTGCTTTGGAAGGGATGCAACCTACGTTCAGGCACACGCCACCCAACTCACCTTTTTCCACGACAGCTACTGTTTTGCCCATTTGAGCGGCACGAATCGCCGCAACATATCCACCTGGGCCTGCACCGATTACGAGCACGTCTACTTCTGTAGTAAATTCACCTACTACCATTGTCTCTTATCCCTCCATGACGAGCAGCGTTGGGTTTTCCAGGAGCTGCTTCACGTAGTTGACGAAACGCTGTGCAGGTTCGCCATCAACCAAGCGGTGGTCAAAGCTCAAGGACAGGTGCAACATTTGACCAACCACGATTTCTCCGTTTTTCACAACTGGCTTTTCGCTAATGCGGCCAACACCCAGAATAGCTACTTCTGGATAGTTAATGATTGGCGTGAAGAACATACCGCCAGCAGAACCGATGTTTGTGATGCTGAAAGTAGAACCTTTCAATTCATCTGCTGTTGCTTTGCGGTCACGTGCTTTTTTCGCCAGTTCGCCGATTTCGCCTGCGATTTGGAAGATGGATTTGCTGTCAGCAGATTTTACAACTGGAACAAGCAAGCCCTCTTCTGTCGAGGCAGCGATACCGATGTTGTAGTACTTTTTAAAGATGATTTCTTGTTTCTCATCGTCGATAGAAGCGTTGAGTTCTGGGAATTTCTTCAGACCAGCTACAACTGCTTTCACGATCATAGGCAAGTAAGTCAGCTTCACACCGCGCTCTTCAGCAAGTGGCTTCGCCTCTTTACGCATCGCAACAAGCGCTGTAACATCCACTTCGTCGAAGATCGTAACGTGTGGTGCTGTGTAAGCGGATTTCACCATTGCCTTCGCAATTGCTTTACGCATGCCTTTCAGCGGAACGCGCTCTTCCAGCTCGCCAGCTTGAGGTGCGTGGTGGACAGTTGGAGCCGCTGCTGCTTGTGCTACGCCTGTAGCTGCTGCTGCAGGAGCCTCAGCTGCTACTGGAGCTGCCACTGCTTGTGCAGTTGGCGCTGCTGCTCCGCCAGATACGAAGCGATCTACGTCATCACGTGTGATGCGACCCAATTTGCCTGTACCTGGTACATTCGCCAATTGAACGCCTTTTTCACGAGCGTATTTGCGAACGGAAGGTGTAGCCAGCACGTGTTTACGATCAATAGGTGCCGCTACTGCTGTTGCAGTTGCTTGTGCCATTGGCGTTTCCAGTGCTTGGTTCGCATTTGCGCTCACTTGGGAACCGATGTCGCAGCCTGGCTCCATTTTTTCTGCAGCTTCAGGCGCTGGTGCCGCTTCAGCAGCGTGGGAATCGCCATGACCATGGTCTGGCAGGTTCGGAATTTCACCTTCTACGTCAAACTCGATCAGTGGATCGCCGACTACGGAAACCGTACCCTCGGTTACTTTCAGGTCGATAACTTTCCCTTTAACAGGCGACGGTACTTCTACAACCGCCTTGTCATTTTGTACTTCCATGATGACTTGGTCTTCTTCTACGGAATCTCCGGGCTGTACGTGCCATTTGACGATTTCGCCTTCATGGATACCCTCGCCGAGCTCCGGGAGTCTGAATGTAAAACGACTCACAGTATCTCCTCCTTATAACACTTCGCCATAGTAGTAACCCTATATTTCCCAAAAGAAGGCGGAAAGCTTTCAACTTTTCCGCCATTATGTCCATTTCTCAATTAAAAATCGAGGACTTGAGTCAGACCATCTACTACGCGTTTTACGTCAGGCAGCCATACATCTTCTGCTTGTGCAAACGGGTAAACGGTATCTGGTGCTGTAATACGCAGCACTGGTGCTTCGAGGTGCAGGATCGCACGCTCGTTGATTTGCGTGATGATTTCTGCAGCTACACCAGATGTTTTTTGTGCTTCTTGTACTACGATCGCACGGTTTGTTTTCTTCACAGAAGCTACGATGGTATCGATATCGAGTGGGCTGATGGTGCGCAGGTCGATTACTTCTACTTTTGCTCCACGCGCTTTCTCGATTTCTTCTGCTGCTTTCAGGCTGGTATGCACCATTGCACCATAGGTGATGATGGTAACATCGCTACCTTCTTTTACAACATTTGCTTTGCCAAGCGGAATGGTGTACTCGCCTTCTGGAACTTCTTGACGGAAGGAACGGTACAGCTTCATGTGCTCCAGGAATACAACTGGATCGTTGTCGCGGATTGCGGAGATCAACAGTCCTTTTGCATCGTACGGGTTGGAAGGGATAACCACTTTCAGTCCCGGAGTTTGCATCATCAAGCCTTCCAAAGAGTCAGCATGCAGCTCAGGCGTTTTTACACCGCCACCAAATGGGGAACGGAATGTAATTGGGCTCGTGAAGCGACCGCCGGAACGGTAGCGCATACGAGTAGATTGGGATGCAATCGCATCGAAGGTTTCAAAAACAAATCCGAAGAACTGAATTTCTGCTACTGGACGGAAGCCATTGATGGAAAGACCAACAGCCAAACCGCCAATTCCGGACTCAGCGAGTGGCGTATCGAATACGCGTTGCTCACCGAACTCAGCTTGCAGACCTTCTGTTGCACGGAATACCCCGCCGTTGTTACCTACGTCTTCACCGAAGACAAGTACGGTTTCATCGCGCTTCAATTCTACGCGCATTGCATCCGTAATGGCTTGAACCATTGTCATTTGTGCCATGGCTTATTTCGACTCCTTCGCCAGGAATTCTGCCTTTTGCTCTTCGAGTGCAGGTGGCAGTGTCTCAAACATTACATCGATCAGTTCGCTAACTTTCATTTTCGGAGTTTCGTCCGCTTTTTTGATCGCGTCAGCTACTGCTGCTTTTGCTTCTTCAATTACAGCCTCTTCGTCTTTTTCGTTCCAAAGGCCTTTTGCTTCAAGGAACTTGCGGAAGCGGATCAATGGATCGCGCAGTTCCCACTCGCTTTGCTCTTCACCTGTACGGTAACGAGTTGGGTCGTCACCAGCCATGGTATGAGGACCATAACGATAAGTCATTGCTTCGATCAAAGTCGCACCTTCGCCGTTTACACCGCGCTCTTTTGCTTGTTGAACCGCGTAGTAAACTGCGAGAATATCCATACCGTCAACGCGTTCGCTAGCAATACCAGCAGAAACTGCTTTGATTGCGATGTTTTCAGAAGCCGTTTGTTTTTCGAACGGCAGAGAGATCGCATAACCGTTGTTTTGGGAGAAGAAGATGACAGGCAGCTTGTATACCCCTGCAAAGTTCATACCCTCGTAGAAGTCACCTTGGGAGGTTGCACCGTCACCAAAGTAGTTGATCGCAACTTTCTTTTCACCGCGCAGCTTGTAGCCCATTGCAACACCTGTTGCTTGTGTACATTGAGCCGCGATGATGATTTGTGGCATCAATACATTAACACCTTCAGGGATTTTTCCACCCTCGATGTGTCCACGGGAGTACAAGAATGCTTTGTGCATAGGGTAACCATGCCATACCATTTGTGGAATATCACGGTAGCTAGGCAGGATAAAGTCTTCTTTGGAAAGAGCAGCCTCGGAACCGATCATGCTTGCTTCTTGACCAGCTACTGGTGCATAGAAGCCCAAACGGCCTTGGCGGTTCAAGCTGATTGCGCGTTGGTCCCATACACGGGTAAATACCATTTTACGCATCAGTTCACGCAATTCATCATCGGAGAGCTTAGGCATCAAGTCAGGACGAACAACCGTACCATCCGGGGCAAGAATTTGCAGCGGGGCGTTGTTCTCTGTTTGTTCAACAGCAGTGGATACGCTCATCACATTCACCTCGTCACTAGAATAAGGGGCTTCCATTTCTCGGCCTGCCTTCTGCCACTATCATTTGAGCACACGCTCGATAGGCGGAGAAAGCAATTCACGTCGGAAGTAACCCTGATAAAATACAGAAGAAATTTGCAAAGTGCAAGAAAGGGCTTACAGCGCCGTTTGCAACACCCTGTTATACTGCAGATAAAATACCTGTTTAACGTGTTATAGTATTGATATTACAGGGTTTATTTCCTCTCTGTTATCATTTACTATATAAGCTGTATCAGTTTTTTTCAAGGCTTAGTTTTTCAATTGAGCAAACAGGGAGTGTGAATCGATGTCTGACTATGTAAAGCGAACAATTGTAAAAGAAGAAGTGCCCAGCATCTACGTGGACACTCCCCGCTCGGTCAAAGTATACTTACCGCCGGGGTACAATGAGCTTCTTTCTTACCCTGTTGTTTATTGCCAAGATGGGAACGATTTTTTTACGATGGGGCGAATGGCGACCATTTCCAATCAATTGATTCTGGAAGAGGGCATCGAGCCATACATCGTCGTCGGTGTCTCTGTGGATCGAAACAAGCGCACGAGTGAGTATTCCCCATCCGGCTCGAGAAACGCAGCCTATCTGCGCTTTTTCACGGAAGAGCTGTTACCTTACATCGAGGAGCGTTATCCTGTACGACGCGATCCTGGTTCACGTGTACTGGCTGGAGACTCCTTAGGTGGAACAGTTTCTTTGCATCTCGCTCTGGAAAACCCGGAGATGTTCCCCCAAGTACTCGCTTTGTCCGGAGCGTTTTTCCAAACGACGCTCGATCCACTCCTGAACCAATCTAGCCTATCCTGGCTGCGAATCTGGATGGTCGTTGGTCTCGATGAAACAGCTGTTGAAACGAGTGCAGGTACCTTTGACTTTGTTCATTGGAATCGCAGTGCGAAACAGATTCTTGAGGACAAACAAGCGACATTGTCCTATCGAGAAAAACCAGGGAACCACGTCTGGGGATTGTGGCAAAAAGAATTGCCTGACGCCTTGCGCTACTTCTTCCCTCCTCCTCGTCTGTAAGCATTACGAGCCATTAATTTCTTTGATGTCCTCGTACCCGTAGTACCGGCCATCCACCAGGAAGATGCCTTGGTGGTTGGCTTTTTCGATTTCGCCAGCAACCTGATTCGCATCGTTTAGAACGATGTTGACAATTTTACTCTCGTCACGCTTCATTTGATTGAGAATACGTTCTCGGTCTTTGGCTGAGATCATATCTATCCCTCTTTTCCCCTATGTTGGATAGCTATAGTATTTCATTGGGGGGGCTGAATTACACACAACAGCCTCAAGCGAAATCGAACCAAAAAAAGCCTTGCCGCTCTCCAATTTCTTGGGCTCGGCAAGGCTTATTACGCTTATTCATTTATCGTTCGATTGTCGTATATTTAAAATCTCTGCCTCCAAATGGATTGATCAGAAAGCCTTTTACTTTGTCATTTTGAATATATGGTCTTGCTCCATAATAAACGGGAGCGATCGGCATTTCTTCCATTAAGATTGTTTCTGCCTCACGCATGATCGCGTTTCGCTTCGTCAGGTCTTGTTCCAAATAGCTCTGGATGATTAGCTCGCGGTATCTGTTGTTTTCCCAAGCAGCGTCGTTCGTCCCCACTGTTTTGTCCTTAAAGATTTCCAGGAAATTGATGGGGTCGTTAAAATCCGCTCCCCAATTTCGATAAGCAAACTGATAGTTTTTGGAGCGCTTGTTTTGTAAAAATACTTTTTCCTCCAAGCCACTTATCTTAACATCGACACCCAGGTTTCTTTTCCATTGATCCTGAAGGGCTTCAGCCAGTTTTTTCTGACGATCATCACCAGAGCCATACGTGTATGTCACTTCAGGCATAGTGGATAGCCCCAGCTCCTTTAACCCTTCATCCAATAGCTGCTTGGCTTTGCCCAGATCTTCCTGAAAATAGTCATTTTCACTGAGCTGCATGGAGGGCGGTACCCATGCGAATGCCGCCGGAACGCCTGTCTGTACAATTCCGTCTACGAGCGGCTGCCGTTGGATCGAATACGAGAATGCTTGTCGAATCTTTTTGTTCGTAAAAGGTGGCTTCGTCGTATTGAAGGTGACAGCAACTGTATTCGGATACGGAGCAAGCACGATCTTGCCTTCATTTTGCAAAGCAGGGATCACATCTACTGGCAGCACATAAGTCGGGTGTCCTCCCCAATCCAAATCTCCAGAATCAAACAAAGCTTGCGCCGTATTCGTATCGGTAATCATGCTCCAGACGATCTTATCGAGCTTGACGGCGTCTTTGTCATGATACTTGTCGTTCTTCACGAGAATCAGCTTGTTTTTATGCTCCCATAGCTCCATTTTGAACGGGCCATTCCCCACGTAGTTTTCAGGAGAGGCTGCCCAATCCGGATGTGCCTCCAACGTCTTTTTATGCAAAGGATATAGTGTCGGAAAAGCTGTCAGCTCGTAAAAAAACGGGGCTGGTGAATTGAGTTTGACCTCAAGTGTATAGTCATCGAGCGCTTTGACACCTACGTCCGCATGTGTGCCTTTGCCTGTATTAAATTCCTCTGCTCCTTTTATGAAATAAAGCATGTATGCATATTCGGAAGCTGTTTTCGGGTCCAGATTTCTTTTCCACGCGAACTCAAAATCATGGGCAGTTACTGGGTCGCCGTTGCTCCAAAGCGCATTCGTTTTCAACTTGAAGTTGTACGTCAGCAAGTCCTCAGATACCGTGTAGCTGTCAGCGATGGCGTTGGCGATTTTTCCATCCGGACCATAGCGAGTCAACCCTTCAAAACAGGCGGTAATGACATCGAAGGAAGTCCCATCAGATGCGAGTCCAGGGTCTGCTGTTGGAGGCTCTCCACCGTCTGCATTCCAATTCAATACCATCTCTTCCCCTGTTGGCTGTGCTGGCTGAGATACCTGATCATTCGGCTGGTTCTTTGCTGCTGGTTCACTTGTACTGCATCCCGTTAAAACTTGAAGCAGCAAGAAACAGCTCAAAATGAAGCTCATCCTCTTTCTCACATAGACCATCCCCCTTGACTCGATCTGATTCAATGCTCAAGCGTGTACTATCGCTTTATCACACTACCATGATAACGCAAGTGGGCACGAAACAAATCAGACGGTATGGCGAAAAACGGTGAATGGATTGGATTGTATTTTGTACAAATTGTCTAATTATTTTAAATATTATACACAAGCACAAAAAAGCCAGTCCTCTCTGTGACTGGCAACAATCATCATGCAAGATGACAAAAGTAGATGGAAACTATTACACCGTATGTATCAATTGTTCAACTGTTTTCAAAACGAGCTTGATCTGTTCCTCGCTAATGTGTCGATGTGTCGTAAAGCGAATGACATATTCATCGAAATCAACGGCGAGTACTCCTTTTTCCTCTAAGCATTCCAAGAAGGCTACTGCCGTTTGACCGATTGAATCCGTATTTACCAGCACGATATTCGTCTCTACTTGCTCTACCTGAAGCGATAGCTGGCGCAAGCCTTCTGCCAATTGCTTTGCCCGTTCATGGTCTTCTGCCAGTCGCTCCGTCATTTGCGTCAACGCGATGATTCCGGGTGCTGCCAAATACCCTGCTTGGCGCAACCCTCCTCCTAATTTTTTTCTCCACCATCTCGCTTCTTCTATAAATGCACGATCGCCAGCCAGAATAGAACCTACTGGCGCACTCAGTCCTTTGGACAAACATATCTGCACGGTATCAGCGAAGCAGGTAATCTCACTGACTGCAACACTTTGGGCCACAGCGGCATTAAAGAGGCGGGCTCCATCCAAATGAACAGGAACACCATGTTTTTGGGCTACGTCATAGATATTCTTCATTTGTCCGACTGTGATTACCGCCCCGCCAGCGCGATTATGCGTATTTTCGAGACAGATCAGTTTTGTGCGAGGAAAATGAATATTATTGCCGCGGATCGCCCTCTCTACGTCTTCTGCACGCATAGCACCGCGCTCTCCAACCAGGGTCCGGGTCTGCACACCTGCCAATGCCGACATAGCCCCGCCTTCATAGTAAAAAATATGCGAATCTGCTTCTGCAATCACTTCATCGCCGTTTACACAATGTGTCAGAACAGCGACTTGATTGCCCTGCGTACCGCTTGTGACAAACAAAGCTGCTTCCTTCCCGAGTATTTCTGCTGCGATCGATTCCAAACGGTTAACAGTCGGGTCCTCTCGGTAAACATCATCTCCAACCTCCGCTTCCGCCATCGCACGAAGCATTTCTTCGGTTGGCTTCGTAACCGTATCGCTGCGCAAATCGATTTTCATAAATGACACTCCTTTCACCCAGATGCATCTCTCATTCCCTGTCGTAACACTTTCAACATTGCATCCTGAATTCCCTCTTGCTAAGATGGAGGGGACACTTACATACAGTTAGGGGATTTGACCTGTGAAACTAAAAATCACGCGTAATGCTGCCAAGCAATTGACGACTATCATCGAACAAGAAGAAGACAAAGACCTGAAACTTCGCGTATATATTACACACTCTCACGGTGATCATGCGCACTACGGCCTCGCTCTGGACAAGCCGACAGAAGAAGATGAAGTGATTGCTACAGACAAAGAGATCGATGTGATCGTGAAGAAAGACGAGCCATTGCTGGACGGTGTTATCATCGATTACCTCTTCTTGCCACAAGAAGGCTTTGTCATTACCAACCCTTCTAAAGGTAACACAGGTGACCACTAAGCTTGATACAGATAAACCCTCTGCCTTCTTGACTGGCAGAGGGTTTTCTTTTCGTTTGGAGTCTTTATTCGTCAACAGCTCTGGTATACAGTTCTGCCGGTAAATCTATTAACAACGGAGAACACGCTTCATCCATCTGTGCCATAACAAGTCGATGGACAGGTCGAGTCATGGCTACATACAAAAGCTTTGCGTCCCATTCATTGTTTTGATAGGCCTCTACATCGAGCAAGATGACCACATCAAACTGCAATCCTTTTGTTAAAAAGGCAGGCATGACAGTTACGCCACCCGGGAATTGGTTATCCTTGCTGCCTAGAAGTGTCAGATCTGCAATTTTGTCTTGCAAGCCCTTATGCGCCTTTTTACTCGCTTGAATCGTTTTCGCAACGATCGCGATCGTTTTGAAGCCTTCCTTCTGGTAGGCAGCCACTCGCGAAGAGACGTCCTCCCACAGCTGTGCTCGTGAACTCGCCGTTACCATAACAGGCTTGTCACCATGTCGCAAAACCGGTTTTGCCAATACGGTCTCTGGCAATTCGATTTGTCGTAAAACCTCATTGGCACAACGCATTATTTCAATCGTCGAACGATAGCTTTGCGACAGCGTGTAATAGGAAGGAAACATTTGAGCAAAGATCCCCTTCGTCAACTCCTCCCACGCATGAATGCCCCTGTAGCTATGAATACCTTGCGCGATATCTCCGACGATCGTTAGCGAGTTTCGCTTGGTTGCCAATGCAATGACGGCGATTTCTAGTGCACTCAAATCTTGCGCCTCATCTACGACCGTATGATCAAAATGCTCTGCTTTATTCATTCCCTCGACAATATGTTGTAAATATAACAATGGCGCAATATCTTCCGGCTCTAGTCTTTCCTCTGCAAACAACACAGCGCTTGACTGACTCACATCACGAACGACCTCATCTGATACATCAGCAGGTACGAGCTTGCGCAGCAATTCCTCATCAGCCATCAACTCTCGATAAGCTGCGAAGATTTCCAGGCGCGGGAACTGCGTCAAATACGTGTCCAGAATTTGCTCCAGCATTTTCTCGAATTTGTACAAGCCTTCTTTGTCCAGATCGACTTTTCGCTCGCGCAAATGGGAAAACAGCTGTTTGTTCATTTCTTGTTTCAAATGCTTACGAAGTGCTTCCACCCGCCGATGATACGGCATATTTGCGAATTGCTCCAGGAAGCATTGGCGAATAAAATCACTCGGGATCGAAAAGACTTGCTTCGTTTTGTTGTATAAAAAGCTGAGCTTCTTAAAAGGTATTCTTGTTTCGACGATATGACGGATGTATTGCTCCAACGCCTCCCGACAGGCGAGTGAGCCTTTGAAGCGGAGCCTGTTTCGCATGATTTCCTGCTGACGCTCATCCTGTCCGTCTTCAAAAAATAATTGGAGAGGTTTATCCGGACTCGTGATTCTCCATCCTTTTGGCAAAAGAGGCTTCACGAGCCGCGCCGCCCAATCCACAAAGGTAGACTGTTGTACATCATCGACCCCCAGCTCAGGCAAAACCTCTGAGATGTAAGTAAGAAACATCCGGTTCGGCGCAAACACCATGAACTTTTTGGACATCATGGAATCCTGATAGTTGTAGATCAAATAGGAAAGCCGATGCAGGGCAATTGTCGTTTTTCCGCTCCCCGCTACTCCTTGCACGACGATTGGCCGTTCTTTTTCCGCCCGGATTATATCATTTTGCTCAGATTGGATTGTAGCGACAATGTCCTTGAGTCTGCTATCGTTTGCCTGATTCAGATTTGCTGCCAAGAATTCATCGATGAAGCCCTCTTGTAAAAACTCGTCAGGATGCCCCATTTCACGGTTAATGGTCTCTTTTACCGCTCCATCATAGATACCGACGATTTTTCCATCTTCTATGGCAAAATTCCGCTTTAATCGAACCTCACCACGTACGATCTCTCGTCCCATCCGGTAAAACGCGTCTTTGCTCTCACCGGAATAATATAGGCTGGCAATGGGCGCACGCCAATCCACGACGACTGAATCAAACGTATCGCTTCGCACAATCCCTCGTTTTCCGATATAAACCTGATCCAACTCATAGATTTCATCTTTCATGAAATCCACTCTGCCGAAATATGGCTTCTCTCTGCCCTGATCTTCCAGGTAGCGTAAATCTTTCGCCTTTTTATAGTTCACGACTTGCTTTACATAGTCATCTGTTGCCTCTCGAATTTCCTCACGCAGCTGTGCAATTTCTTCGTCAATCGACGCAACTGTTTCTTCCAGCTTTTTTTGTTCTACCTCATAATCACGATGCTGTGTACTCACATCCATTCCCCCCTCACATCGATCACCATTGCCTTGCCAGCCATATTCCAGCTGCACAAGAAAGGAGACTAACTCCTAAGCTAAGTAATGCGTACATAGTGCCACGCAGTAATTGACCTTCTCCCCAGAAGGAAACAACCTCCAGTGAAAAACTTGAGAAAGTCGTAAATCCTCCCATGACTCCCGTAGCAAAAAGAAGGTAGAGAGCAGGCGACAAAAAGCCCCGCTCTTTCCCAACCACGAACAAAATGCCGATGATCAAGGACCCAGACACATTGGCGACCCATGTTCCCCATGGCCAACCTGGCTGATTGGCAGCCAACGATAACAGGTAGCGCCCGAGAGAACCAACCGCTCCTCCTACCGCCACAGCTATCCACGCCATCTCTTACCCTCCCCACGATATCAGCTGTTCTCGTTATGTATGTCACAGAAAAAGACACCCTAGCGTCAAGCGAGGATGTCTGTCGTATCAGTAATTGTTATCTTACTGTTTTGGCTTATTTTCTTCAAGGTCTTCCACATACCGGATAGAATCTAAATTTGCTCTCAAAGAAAGCTTAACGGCGTCAATGTACTTTTGGCGCAACGTTTTTTGCTCAAGCTTCTCTTCCTCGGTCAAACCTTCTTCGCGAGATTTTTTGACCAATTCGTTAATGCGTTTAATTTCTGCGTCAGATACCACTGCTGGTTTCCTCCCACTCTGTAGTAGTGCCGCTTCATTATACCACATTCGAATGATCCCGCAAGACGACCGAACACTTACTGAGTATCGGGAATGAAGAGAGTCTGACCTGGGTAAATCTTGTTGCTATCCATATCGTTCGCATCTTTAATCGCTACGATGTAGTCACGCACATCCATATTTTGATCCGCTTTGTGGCGAACGGCAATCGTCCATAGACTATCGCCGGAGCGAACCGTCACTTCTTTGCCTTGTGGTGCCTCCATTGCGGAAGAAGCAAACACTAGTTCGGTCAATAAGTAAAAAAAGAGAGTGAATGTAATAAGAAACAAGAGAGCTTGTCCTCTCGTGATACCAAAACGAACGCGACGCTCTTCTTTTTTCTCGAAACGATTACGTACTGTCAATGAATTCATGATAATGGCCCCCTCACAAACATACGTTCTGTTATCTTGTACCCTCATAATAAATGAGAACATATGTTCATGTCAATAAATAATCGAACTTATGTTTGTCGAACGCAAGATCCCATGGTATAATATAGGAAAATATGTTCGAGAAATCAGAGGTGTCTTTCTATGTCAAAATTATCGAGTAGACAACAAGCCATCATCGAGTTCATTCGAAAGGAAGTTCGTGATAAAGGATATCCACCCTCTGTGCGGGAAATCGGAGAAGCTGTCGGACTAGCTTCCAGCTCAACCGTACATGGACATTTGGCACGATTAGAGAAAAAAGGCCTCATTCGCAGAGACCCTACCAAACCTCGCGCCATCGAATTGCTTTCAGATGAAGATCGGTTTCAAGACAATTTCGAAGACTCTGTCGTACGTGTGCCTGTAATCGGGAAAGTAACTGCTGGACAGCCGATCACTGCTATTGAGGATGTAGAGGAATACTTCCCGCTTCCAGATAATATCGTGACTTCTGACAAGGTCTATATGCTGCGCGTCTCTGGAAATAGTATGATTGATGCCGGGATTCTCGACGGCGACTACGTAATCGTTCGCCAACAGCACGTAGCGAACAATGGTGACATCGTTGTAGCCATGACCGAAGAAGACGAAGCGACTGTCAAAAGATTTTTCAAAGAGAAGAACCACTTCCGACTCCAACCGGAAAATGCAACGATGGAACCGATCATCTTGGAGCATGTATCCATTCTCGGAAAAGTCATCGGTGTCTATCGACTCATTCACTAGTTTCCACACATAAAAAAGGACAGCCTCGGCTGTCCTTTTCGTTTTCTATTTGATAGGCTATCTGGCGATAAAAAACCAGACAATCATCGCCACTTGTAGAATTACTTTTACGACCGCACTGCCCAAAAATCCGATCAGTGAGCCCACACCTGCTTTTACTGCTCGCTCCATCGTCTGCTTCTGCACCATCAGCTCTACTAGCACAACGAATACGAACGGCAAGATCAGCATACCAAACGGCGGAAACACGAATATCCCGAGTACAATACCGACAGCAGCCGCAATGGACGACCACTTGGACCCCCCGTACCTTTTCACGAAGTACATATTCGTCAATAAGTCAGCACCATAAAGCAGAATACTTAGAACGACCATTCCCCACCAAAATGATGCTGGCAATCCCGCTCCGGGATCGGCAATGAAAAAGTGATAGAGCAAGAAGCCCACCCACAGTAAAATCGTATCAGGTAGAACGGGTAAAAATATCCCGGCGATACTCAAAAGAAACAATAGCACAACTACGATCCACAAAAATATTTCCATCCACGACACTCCCTTCATTTAGGTATACGAGTGATCATTGATTTCGTTGCGCACTTATTCACTTTTGTCTAAACTATTTTAAAAGAAAGCAGAAACGGAGGTAGCTTCATGAGAAATTGGCATGACCTCTCTTACTTGCGCCACGGAACGATCCGTCAAAAATCAGCCTGGAAAGCGATCCAGGAGACTCGCATCATGGAAGTTCTTTCTCCGTACCGCCCTGTTCTTGCTGGCACCATTCCATTGGACATTGATGTTCTCCAAAGCGACCTGGACATCATTTGCGAGAGTCATGATCTGGAACAGTTTGAACAGAATGCATGTAAAGCTTTTGGCTCCTTGCATGGCTTTGAAGTAACCCATATAAACGTAAAAGATATAGCCACGTGCGTCATCCAGTTTTTCGCGGCTGACTTTTGGTTTGAATTATTTGCTCAACCGGTTGCCGTCGAGAAGCAAAATGCCTATCGACATATGGATATGGAAGCACGGTTGCTAGCGATAGGTGGACAGGAAGCCTATCAACAAATCAGGGCTCTCAAGCAAAGCGGCATCAAAACAGAACCCGCGTTTGCCGAGTACTTTCATATTCCGGGTGACGATCCTTATGAGGCATTGTTACAATTGGAGTCGTTAACAGAACAGGAATTACGCCAAAAGGTTCAGCTCCTCCTGAATCGTTAATCCATCAACAAAGACCCGACCTCTACTTCTTGAATGCAGGAAGGGTCATCATTTTTGGGACTGCCCACTTTCGTAGTTACCGGATAAACGCTCATCTCGCTGGATTCATAGGGGGTAAAGAGGGATTGTAGCTCCAGTTGATCATACTTCTCTCGATCAAGCCATAAGTCTTCGTCCTGTTTCTTTAAAATGACTGGCATTCGCTCGTGAATGTTTTCCATGATTTCATTCGCCTGTGTCGTCACAATCGTGCACGTATGTACTTTTTCTCCCTTTTGATTCATCCACGTATCATACAATCCGGCAAAAGCGAATGGTTCCCCCGTTTTCAGTATGATCCTCATGGGCTGCTTTCCTGTGATTGAATTCATCCATTCATAAAAGCTGTCAGCAGGTAGGATGCACCGTTTCTTGACGAAAAGCTGTTTGAACGCGGGCTTCTCATTTAACGTCTCGCAACGAGCATTGATCATTTTGTAGCTGCTCTTCTCATCTGCTGCCCACGACGGCACCAATCCCCACTTCAACTGACCAATCCGACGCTTGCCGCGATCAGCAATAATCGCTGGAACCAGCTGGCCCGGCGCAATATTGTACCGTGGTTCCATCTCAAACGGGATGACTTCGATCTGGAACCGTTCCTTCCATTTTTCCAAATTCGTTACGAGTGTAAAACGTCCGCACATACGATTCACCTCACAACCTTCCCCTGCTAGACTTATTACTTTTGTCTTCTCTCTTACTCTTTCACACGGGTAGGCATTTAAAACCTTTCACGCATGGGAATCTTGTTCAAATAAAACAATCACATCCTCCTCTTCTACATAACAAAAGAAGACCACTAGAAGAATTACTTCTCAGGGTCAAATTTCTTGTTGTTATGAAAAGACCTAACCCGTACAGAATAGATATCGGTTACAAACATGAAATTACGCCAACTGTCTATGATTTTCTATAAAAACTGTAAATAACTAATCTCAATCTGGCATTCCGATTTCTGTCTTTATATTTTGTTTGATTTTTCTGAATTTATAAGCGAGAAAAATGGCTCTTGTGAAAAGATCGATGGCTATCGAGATCCATACGCCTGCAATTCCCATTTGAAAATGAATTCCTAACAAGTAAACACCTATGACGCGAATCACCCACATGCCGATGGCCGTGCTGTACATTGGGCTTTTCGTATCTCCAGCTCCTTGCAAGGCCCCCGCTAACACTACTGCCACAGCTAAAGCTGGTTGGGCAAATGCATCGATACGCAAGGCCGTCACCACCATATCAATTGCATTTTGATCTGAGGTAAACCAACTGGCTAACCACGGTGAGAATAGAAACATCAACAGCCCAATGATTGACATGAGTACGACCGCTATCCAGGTGGTAAGCATTCCGTATTGGTAGGCATCTTCTCTGCGGTTGGCTCCCAAGCTCTGTCCCACAAGTGTTGTTGCCGCGACAGCTAATCCATAGCCGGGCATGTAAGAAAAACTCTCGATTGTACCAGCTATCGTATGAGCCGCGTACGTATCGGTGCCCATTCGGACAATCAGGCCAAAGTACAGGACTTGACCAAGACGCATAATGATTCTTTCTACAGCAGCTGGTAGGGAAAGTTTGAGTAGAGGAGCATTGTATGATTTCCCGTTAGTATCGGTGGCTGTTCGAAGTGAAAACGCCATTTTTGATCGCTGAATGTATACAAAAAGTACAATGGTACCGATGATTCTCACAATAACTGTCGCCCAAGCTGCTCCAGCAACCCCTAAGGACGGAACGATCCAGAATCCAAAAATGAAAAGATAATCCAAGACGATATGGAGAATATTAATCCACCAGCTGACCTTCATCGGTGTCTTGGTGTCACCAGCTGCCCGAAGGATGCTTCCAAAAATGAGCATGAGTGAAATAAAAACGGAGGGTACTGCTACAATGCGTAAATACATGGCCCCATCTGCTAGTACCTTAGGTTCAGCACCCATTAGACTTAGCAGCGGTTCTGCAAAAAGCAACGTAATGAGGCCGAAGATCATACCCGCCAGTGCAGCTAACAAAGTGGACTGTCGGGCAAGCACTTTTGCTTTTTCAAAATCACCTGCCCCGACACTTCTGGCAATCAAGGATGAGGTCCCGATCCCTAGTGCCATAAAAATAGCCAAGTATACGGCTAACACAGTATTTGCAATACCGACGGCTGTAACTTCGGCCAATCCTAGCTTTGATACAAAAAGAGTATCTACGAACCCTACAGCTGTTTGTAAGATGTTTTCGATAATCGCAGGTACTGCTAAGGCAAGAATGAGCTTTATCTTTTGCTTCGATGATTGTCCTTCATTTCCTATGACATGTCCCGTCATACAGATCAGCCTCTCATCGGATAAAGTGGTCCAATGCTTTTTTTATATCAGCCAAAACAGGCTCTTCCCCACCGTGATGAACAGCCTCGATCAGACAGCTTTCAATATGATCGTTAAAAATGACTTTTGAAACACTATCGAGCGCCTTTCTCGCAGCAGCAATTTGCAGAAGCAGATCTGGACAATCACGGCCCTCCTTCGCCATTTCTTTTATGGCACGTACATGCCCTTCGATTCGTGCAAGGCGATTGACAACCTGTTTTCGGTACTTATGCTCATGCGTATGCTCATTCACTCGCTCACCCCCTTTTCATTCATTGTATCCCCCTGGGGGGGTTATTTCCAGTTGTTTAGATAAGAATTTTCAGATTTTTCCCCAAAGATTCTTACCATAGAAATCTGTAAGTGTTTATCGTGAGATCATTGATGAAACATTTTTGTGCTCCTAAAATCGTTCACCATCAGAGGATGCTGTAAACCTCTCGAAAGTCGCTTGACCAAAGTGGAAAAAGGCGTGCACATAGTGGATGCAAGCCGAGTGATCGTATCCGTGATTAGAGATTACACCCGATGGTTCACGTGTTTATGTGACAAATATTTATCAGAATACTGTCTCTGTGATCAACATCGCAACCAATACCAAAATCCTCCCCCGAATCCCCGTCGGTGACTTCCCCTTCGCTATCGCAATCACTCCGAACTGCGTCCATTGCACTCGTCGAAATCTATCGAATAAAGCTCAAAAAATCCAACATAAAGGAAGAATAGGCAGACCATTAGTCTGCCTCTCGTTCTATTTCTTTGTCTCATTTTCTTTCATGTGAATGAGCTGTTCCGTTTCCACATCATAATTTCCTATCTCATTTTTGGGATCATTCTTATATCCCCATACAGATACTTTCTTGGCGTCTCCCTCCACTTGCTCCCATGCTGAATCATCCACAATCACGAAAATATCAGCATAGCTACGTCCATCCCCAATGATTACATTTCCTTGAAAAGAGAGCTTGTTCGATCCAATTGTTAGATTCGTTGTTTCATTTTTAGCGAAGTATACCCCTTCGCTGTTTGCGATCAGTGGCAGCGCACTAAGTGGTGTCGTGTTATTTTTCTCATCCACTTTTCTAAGCAGTTCCTTTTCGAGTAGCGATTGAGCCATCGATTTGTTCATGACCATCGCGTTTTGTTCTCCTGCAGGAACGATTTTCACACTATAAGTATCAGTCACGGTCACGTCTTTGGACTGTTTGGCTAACGCGTTATTTATTTGCTGTTCCGTTCCGTATAAGATAATCCCATTTGCGTCCTGTGAGCATCCTGTAAACAAGACGGCTGCAAAAAGCAAACTTACACCAAGACCAAATTTTTTGCGTAATTTCATGATGACTTTCCCCTCTCTCTTACTAGCTAGCCTACTATCCACCTACTGGAGTCGAGGCAACTATTACTATAATGGTCTATAGAGACATTTACCATCGACTTTCCTTACATATCCACTTACATTTTTGTAAGTATCGTTATACAAAAAAGTCATTTTCTTTTATAATTACAAATACTCCCTTTTGGCATTGGAAGGGAAAGCTGTTTTCAAAATGGACCTCGAGGGGGGTGTACAGATGGCGAATCTTCTCAATTTGCCACATACCGCAGCGGCTCATGCAAAGCCTAGGAATAGTAAGGCGATACTTTGCATGAGGTGGTCTTACGTTTAATCGAATCATCGCCTTCATTTGCGTATCTCATTTCCTATTTCTTGGCTTTGCCCCTTATTTTCGTATTCATAAATAAGGAGCGAGCAGAAATGAAGTGTGTGAAAGCAAATTTAATCCTTCCTGAATCGTTACTGGCAGAAATTCAAAAGTACGTGCAAGGAGAAACCATTTATATTCCGAAGACAAAAGTAGCCCATCAAAAATGGGGCACGCGTACTGGCGGAAGAAAACTATTAGATGAGCGCAATACGGCAATCAAAAGCAGCTTTCAGGCCGGGTCGTCCATTTCTCAGCTAGCGGAGAAATACTTTTTGTCTACAGAGACGATAAAAAAAATCGTATACACCAGATAGACGCTCAAAAAGCACTGACAACCCTTCCATTCAGGGTGTCAGTGCTTTTCTCGTATGGCGAGTTTGTTTACGAAATGTCTTCTCCCTTTCTCACCCACAACAAACCCTTTAAAGTAAAGAAAAGCCCCATCCAACAGACAAGACAGGAGGAACCTAAACATGGAGCCTTTTATTCATACGCATCACTATCATTTTATTAAATCTCGCGTTCAAGCAATTATGAACGCCTATGCGACCAGTACAGATGTCAACGTCATACGTGCTCGTAAAGAAATCGCCCACGAAGAAATTTTTCAGTTGTTTCCGAGCATCACACCAGAACAAAAAGAGCTTTTGCAACCGATTGACACGATCAAAGAAAAAGCGGAGGGTAAGCAGTTCTTGCATCTACTCTCATCCTTTGTGATCCCATTCCCTGCTCCCACAGAGTCTTCGATCAAGAAACTCTTCCCGAAAGTAAAAAAGCTAAAAGTCCCGAATTTAACTGAGATCAATTTTTCAGAGATTTCCTATATAAGCTGGCTAGATACCGCGACGGACAAGAAATATATTATCGCCAACCATGAAGGAAAACTGATTGGCATTCACGGACAGTTTACAAGCATGAATAAAAAAGGCGTATGTGCGCTCTGTAATCGCTTTGAGGAAATTGGCATGTTCGTTCTTGAAGCCAAAGGCTCCAGTGATGGCACATATTTAAAAAAAGGAAACTACATTTGCCAAGACAGCGTGACATGCAATCAAAATATCATTTCGCTAGATAAGCTGCACGATTTTATTGCGCTCATGGTCAAATAATCTGTATGCCAAAATGAAAACAGCCGCCTGCTCTCGAAGCCAGGCGGCCTTATCTATTCTATTTGATCTTACTTGACCTCAATCAGAATCTCTTCGAGTCGATCCCAAGTTTGGGTAACGCCTTCGAGCATGCCCATATCCATGACAGTCTTAAGCGCTTCTGCGGACACATATTCAGCACGGTTCACCAGCTTCGTCTTGCCGCCCAAATCGATGAATTCCAGCGTGACCTCAGTCGATGGCATGGTATCGTTTGAATTGCCTTCTGCATCTGAAAAGTAATCCGTATAGACGATCTTCTCTGGCTCGACAATTTCCTTATAAACGCCTTTGCCCCATGATTCCATGCCGAAATATTCTCCCATGCTCTGATCGACACATTTCATGCAGTAGTGCCAAACACCACCCGGTCGGAAATCGATGTTACAAACCGGAAGCTCCCAGCCTTTCGGTCCCCACCAACGCTTGAGATGCTCAGGCTCTTTAAACATCTTGAACACGAGATCTTGGGGAGCGTCGAACACACGCTCCAATACCAGCACTCGATCATTCTCTACCCTCGAAACCATTGCGCTTTTTGCCATTGAAAATTCCTCCTCATCGATTTGAATAATCTCATGAATTGTCCTTGTTCTGCAGTTCCCGCAAGTAGTCATCCAGTTGATCGAATCTGTCCTCCATAACGCGCTGGAAGGACCTCACCCAAGAATCAAGCGCTTGGAATGGTTCTGGCTGTAGCTTGTAAATCCGGCGGTTGGCTTCGGCTTTTACTTCCACGATCCCGTTGTCACTGAGCACCTTCAAATGCTTCGAGGCTTGGGGCTGCCGAATCCCTAGTCGATCAGCGATTTCCCCCACAGTTAAAGCTCCGTCGCGCAAGAGCTCGACGATTTTCATACGATTTGGTTCAGCCAAAGCAGCGAGCGTCGCCAAGTCCATGCACGGATTTTTCCCAGACATGTCACTCACCCCGTTACATGATGGACTTTCCGTTCATCTCATCCCCTTTAGCTATATGCTTATCATTTCTTAACCCAAATATACTCGATAAGGAATATTCCTGTCAAGGAATATTCAAAAGAACTTCAATGCCCTTTATTGGTTTGGATTAGTGATTGATCAATAACTATGGCTTACCATTCATTTCATAGATGTGCGATTCTGCAAATGTTGGATCGTTGCTGTAATCCCCTGCTCGAACTGCGTCGCTGGAATCGGTCCGATTAGCCGATTATATTTTTCTCTGCTTAGGATTAATGGTTCTTCGGTTAAGTAAAGCATCTCGACAACTTCCTTCATCACGGGAATGAACATACCGAGTAAAGACAATCCTATTTTCCCGAGAGGAATGACAGGTTTCGCAATGCCACTAGCCTTTTGAGCAATTCTTACAATTTCTCTGCCGGATATGATACCTGAACCCGGGATGTTCCAGTTTTGGCCATAGGCAAACTCTCTGCTGGCCAGTTCTACAATCATCTTCGCCGCATCGGGTAAGTAAACATATTCACGAGGAACATGCATATTGCCAATGAAAAACGCCGGTTTGCCAGCCGCGATCGACTCGAGCGTCGATCCCAAATACGATGCTTGATTGGCAGTTGGTCCGTAATAGTCCGGCAATCTGACAATCATCGTCTGCACCTGATTCCAATCGCTACTGAACAGCATTTGCTCAAATGCCAGCCGGATCTTTCCTTTCTTCGTGTGCGGGTGCTTTGGATGCTCCTCCGTCACTATGTCCATCTGCTTTCTCCCGTATGGATAAATGCCGTCTACTGCGACAACCTTCAAGCCTCTCTGGTTGGCAGCCTCCATGATGACTTCACCTAATGGTATCAGCTTGCTTACCATCTCGTTATACGGCACGTTTGCACAATGACCCCCTGTTGCCCCCACTACTATGGCTTTTTTCATTTTCTTCGATTGTCTATCGACCTTGCTAATAATCGGGAATGCAATCGAACTCTGTAACCGATCAAAGTAGAGATGAGCCGTACATATCGTCCTGTAGATTTTGGACCCATCCCTGCCAAGAGGCCAATTATATTCGACTGTTACTTTTTTCCATATTCCCTCGTCTTGCTAACTGTATCTAGGATACTGATCACGGGAGGCAAAAAAAATGAAGAACAAAACAACATGTCTTATCCTTTGGTTTAGCCAGAGCGTATATGTGCTCTACTTATTTGCTTGGCTCCTTACTGTAGCATTCACTGCTTTTCTTTTGCCGGAAAATGAAAATGATACAAGTGCATTGCCGCAAGTTTTCTATGCGGTACTCATTTATCCATTTGCTTTGCTCGTTTCAGCTATTGGCAGTTGGGTTGCCTATCACAAACATAATTTCAAAGTAAGTTACTGGCTGAATTCGATTCCTTTGCTTTGGATTATTCCGATGACACTGCTTTTTATTTTGTTCATTGTCGCTGTTTGATTTTACTAATGCGGCACTACATTCGATTTTTAGCTAAACCATGGAGTGAATTTCTTTTAAATTTTTCCATTAAAAGAAGGTATTTCCATTTTTTCTTTGAATTTATCATACGTATTTTATTTATTGCACTCATATGGAGGAGAAAGATTATGAAAAGCTTGGTAAGAAGTTTCGGTATTTTCGTCCTGGCATCATCGTTCTTAATCGTACCTTCACAAGCAGCAGAAACGAATACGGGAGCAAAGGGAAAAAATAATATCGCCCGAGCAACAAATGTCTTTGAAGGTAACTGGCAGTATGGTGATACGTTAGTAGTAGCTTACGATACATTCATGCCAAATGGTTGGATTTCTATCGAAAGAGAGCCACACCGTGGAGGGACACTTGGATATGAAGTAGCCAAATACATTGTTGGTGCTCCGTATGGTGCGGTGGAAAGAAGCTATAGCTTTAATGTACCTTCCGGCTGGGTCGTAATCGGTAGAGGTTATAACAGTAAAAGACAAGCTTATATCGATATAAAAAATGAGACGAAAAAACGATACCAGCCTAATGAGCTGGAGAATAAATGGATAAGTACCAGTCAGCCCGTACCTTATGGCTGGGTCGTCGTAGGGGTAAATCTCTATGAAAAACATATTGTCAATATAAGCAATGTGCCTACTCAATCAAGCATTGAAGTTCTCAAGCATCCCTCGCCATCCTTTTCTTTTGAAATACCAAGAGGCTGGGAGGTTACCGAAGACGGAACACATTCACGGATCATCACGAGAATGTACTAAAGCTCGAACTCAAAAATTTGAGCGTCGTTCGCTGGTCCATCAATGTTTGCTGTTATCAAGCACCTCACCTTATTGGGTGAGGTTTTTTTGTAATAATCAGATGCTCATTTCACATAAACATTCATTGTGCCCCACATTTCACCCCCAAAGAAGAGGACCACATTGAAGTAACAAATGGAGTCGTCACAAAAATGACTGAACAGTACGTCCCCTAATTACTAGCAGCGCTCCCTTTTTGGGAGGTTTTTCTTTTTTCTATTTGCGTAATAAGCTATCAGGGAATAAAAACGCTTATAAAATCTATCGGTGTATCATCATTCCACTCTTTCTGGGGTACAAAGTGTATCCCTTGAACACACGGTATATGAAATCTCCACCACATGGTGTCTTGTAAAAAATCATCATCTATTTCATAGTCGATTTCCCCTTTTAACTCCGAAAGCACTGTTTCAATTCCAATTAATTCTTGATACTTCCCCTTATAGTTATTCATGGCATAGATAGAATAGAGCCCTTGCTCTTTACTCAAGTGAAACCAGAAATCATCGCTTTTGATTGAAATAATTTCAGCACGTGCCCACTCACATGTATATTCAAAATTCAAATGCTTTTCTAGCGTTTCCAGATCTCATCCCAGTATTGGTTAGATAACCACTGTTAAACATCCACTCTAGTTTCTGTTTAAGAGCTTCAGCCACCTTAAGCCCCCTATCTTCCTGAGCAATTTGTTATGTTTTGCATGCCCAAATTTTTCACTATATGTGATATCGCCCTTACATCGTTCCCCAAATTGCATAGCTTGAGTTTGGGGTTGTTCCTCATTCTCAGATAGGGGTGATATCAATGGGATTTTTTGACGATAATTTTTCTTTAGTCTTAGTTCTTTTCGTTTTATTAACAATTGTTGCCTGCAGTTGTGATGATTGCTAATATCAGTCCAATGCTAAGGGCGGCTAAGCTGCCCTTTCTTACCCATTTTTACGATAATATGGGAAAAGGCCCCGTATCTCCAGAAGCTTTTCAACAATTATTTAATTGGATTACTATGTTCTCTTATTATTACATCTTGCCCCTGATTCTTGTAGGATTGCTCAGCATGATATCCTTTGCAACAATGATTGGAGTAGCTCAACCAGCTACTCCCTTTTATTTTCAGAATATATGGCGTTCCTGCGCGTATACTTTTTTTGGAAATATAACTTTCGAGGGGGAAGATTTATGAAAAAGCTTACTCTGTTCGGTATTGCTGCTGCTTTATTACTGTCTCTTTCATTTCCTGGTGTTAGCAACGCAAAAGAACAACATGTACCATGTGAAGCTGATGGGTATTGCGGATGGCCAACCTATAACGCTTAAAAAAACAATCAAAGAAAGACTGATAAGCACCCAGTCATGATAAGAATGCTGATTGGATTGGCATTTGCTTTTTGGTTCTTTATTCTTTGGGCCGGAAAATCACTTCTCTCAAGCGATACTCCCGTAACGATTTCGACCGGTGACACGATCCTTTTCTCGCTCAGTTATCTCGTTTCTACGGTAGTAGCTCTTACCTATGTCAGGTTCACGCATAATGGTAAAGTACATATCTTCCTGTTTATCCCTACATTACTGTGGGGACTTTCTACTGCTCAAGTATTTACCCACCATTTTCATCCTTATGATACGGTGATGAGTGTTATTGGCTTACTAGGATCTGGAATTATCATGTTCTATTCCATTTTGAAGCAGAAAAATGCTCGTCATTTTCGAGGATGAGATGGCGGATGCTTATTACCTTTTGCCACTTGCTCCAAGTTGGCAGCCTTGTTCCCTATAATTATCTTTAGTTCGTGTTTTTAGAAATTGATCAGAATTGATACAAAGGGGTGTAATAGGTATGAAAAAACAGCTTCTCTCTATTGCTATTCTCGCTTTACTTATCTCTGCCGCACCTGCATATGCTTCCTCATCTACCCATGCTCAAGTACAAGATGAACCAACCACTGCATCCACGGAGCAAACAAAAGAACAACCATTCACAAAATACTACTACCTTAATCCTGGCCAGTTAAGCGAGAAAGAAGCGATTTATTTAAAAAAAGGGCAGGAGCTTCGTATTAGCCCCAAAGGTAGCTTCGCTAATTACACAGTCTATAATGATCAAAATACACAGATTTGGAGCGGTACGACAGGTATCATTATTAAAGCTAAGGAGGACGGATATCGCTACGTACAATTTCAAGCCCCATATTCCTATGAGGATCAAAATGTTATCGTCGCTACTTATACGATTCAGTAAAAAATATACATGTTAGCCCGTCCTGATAATGAAGACAGGTACGGTCGTCCTGCTATGATTACCGATTTACTTATGGGCAATGTCTCCACTCTCAGCTTGGAGATGTACGCTTGAAGACTTTTACCAAAAGATATGAAATGAGCAATTTGTAAACAAACTAACTGTTCTTATAGTCACCTACCGAAAATAATATGGTAATACGTGGAAAACATATCTTCCTTGGAGGTGATTACCATGTTCAAAAAACTTCTTAAAAAGTTAGGTTCAAATCATCCATCGGAGCCTTGCGGAGATTCATGCATCATATATCATGGCTACTGTCTCTGCCCTTGATTATCTGTATGAAAGTTCTAGATAGGCTGTCCCAAAAGCCATGAGAGTGGCGAGGGATGGTCTTTTTTTCACTCTAGTCATTCAGCTGCTTATGCGTTCAAAAAGTGTGATTGTCGTGACCCCTCCCCTGCGCTCTAATTTCCCCTCTATACGTCGGGTATATTTTCGATTAGAATAGATCAGTACTATTCTGCTATCGGTAGAATGTCAAAATCTTTCACAGGTTTACCCTGCATTATTGGAGGCTTTTACTACTAACATGAACAGTCAACCACAAACCAACGTCAAAATCGTCACAGCCGATCCTAGCGCGATCGGACTGTTCGGACTGGCTATCGTTACGTTCGTAGCTTCATCTCAAAAGCTTGGGCTGACAGAAGGTCTTGGACTTGTGATCCCTTGGGCAATCTTCCTCGGTGCTTTTGCCCAGCTCTACGCATCTATCCTCGATGCGAAGCACAACAACACATTCGGGACGACCGCTTTTGGCGCGTATGCGTTCTTCTGGTTCGCGACAGCAAGCAGCTGGCTTGTGAAGCTCGGCGTATTCGGTGAGACTCTCGCTGCTAACGCTGACGGCGCACAGCTCGGCTTTGCTTTTGCAGGATATCTCATCTTCTCCATTCTCATGACGATTGGAGCAATGGAGACTCATAAAGTATTGTTCTTTATCTTCGTACTTATTGACGTCCTGTTCGTGGGTCTGACTTTTGATGCTTTTGGCATCGCTTCTGGAGTATTCAAACCAATGGCTGCTTATGCTGAGATGGGAATCGCTCTTCTCTCCTTCTACGGTGCAGGTGCAGCTGTCCTAAATATTCATTTTGGTAGGGTATTCCTTCCTGTCGGTCGTCCGTTCGGGATTTTCAAAGCTCGTTCTTAATTCGTTAGCCGCTCACCTCGCCGATCCGCGTTGGAGCGGCTTTTTCTATTGCGTCCAATTCCAGAGGAAAACATGAATGAGCACTGAAACAATTTTGCTACGTAGCCGTATTCCTTTATGAGGTGACACAATTGCCATTATTCGCCACTATTTGGTTTTTATCAGTTGCTACATGTATCTATATGGTTTTTATAGCTGATTCCCCTGGTCATGTTGATAAGTGGATTGAAATGTTTGCAATCGTCACTTCCAAAATGATGTGGTCGGATATTAAAAGATGGTTGGCATTAAGAAAGAGTGGGACCTTATAACCGATAATTCTAAAACCTTATCCTCATAAATACTTCGCTTTCTCCTTCATCTCAAAACTAAATGAATGGAATTTTCGCACCTTTTTAGCCACGCAAAAGCATCCCCTAAAATATTCATTGTTTTTAAATCTAGGGTGTTTTTCCAATGTCTACTACAAGGAGTGCAAATCAACATCACTTTCTCTTACCTATACAAAATTACCGTTGTGTTAGAAGAAACCAGTAAATTAAAATCAAGTTATCCTTTGCAAGAAGATGGTGATTATGGATTGTACTGCTTCGAAGAAATCTCGGAATTCATATTCGCAGAACGAAAACACTTATTTTCATATCCTGATCTTGTCATTTATCATCCTGGACATTATGCAGAATTAAATGATCAAATTATTCACTTTTATAAACAAGAAGGCTTTTCGAAGATTACTTTATCTTCTGCTCCCAATCGATTCATGAATGGAAAGTCAGAATATGAGATGTTCAGACCTATCCTTGTGGAGGGCGGTATCCCCGAAAATGACATTATTCACATTACAAAAGGTAGTACCATCGACGAAATTGTCAGATACTCATTTCAAATCCCACTTCAGCAATCAATACCGTTCAAGAACGTCCTTTTAGTCGGAAAAGCCTTTTTTATGAGGCGTTTCTTAATATTAGGTGAAAAGTATGCTCCGGAAGGTACCATTCTTGATGTCATGGGTCTAACTGATGATAGAGGCATTGAAAAGAGTAACTGGGCGGATACTGAACCTGGAAAAAATAGAGTGATCGGAGAGCTGGAAAGAATATCATGCTTGTTGAGAGGGACTATTTCATAATCCTTTTTACATTTCTATCCAGAATGAACAATCCGGATTTCGTGTTGAGCTGGAGTGATTATCATCATGAACTCTCTGCCCATCGTTTAAAAAACTCAAGTATTTCATTCAGGTTTTCCGGACCACCAAATGCTTCAAAACATCCGTCTTTCAATCTGCAATGTACCCAATCATTCTCGGTTCTTTCTACAACATAATTCTGAAAGGGTCTTTTGTTCTCCAGAGGCGTATCTTGTAAGTTAACCTTTATTGACCACCCCGGATTATCAATAGTACTGATCGTTATTCCATAACCATGCTCCCAGTCTCCATCACAATTGGATGAGTAAAAATTTTCCAACCACTTTAGCATCTCCATTTTTAAATCCATCCCTTCCAAGATATTTCACACATTTAATTAATCCCATCCCAAACATGTCGCCTACTTTGTCTACCATTCGACAATATCTCCTAAAGAAAAGGAACTCGATACCCCTTAAAATGGTATATGTTGGTAATTTCGGAAAAGGAGATGAACGATCCATCTTATTTTTAATGGAATTGCCGCAACGAATGACATCCACTCGATAATCGTTTCTCAATTACATTTACCACTATTATGAAAGGTTGATGCTAATGTTTAAGAAAACCTTGATAATCCTGACTTTAAGCGCAGTTGTCTCTGTACCAGCTATAGCTGCAAAAGCCCAAGGGGCAGCTCTACCTTCTCAGGAGAAGGTGCCTAACTTCGCAACAACAAAAATCAAGAATGCCGCATTTGGTCAGGAAATCTGGGTAATGCTAGGCTCTCCTATTCCAACCGGATGGGTCGTGATCAGAACTTCTGGAAATATGAACCTGATTAAGGATCTTAATAACGCTCCTGCTGGTTACGAGGTTTGGGTAATGCTAGGCTCCCCTATTCCAACTGGATGGGTTGTGATCAGGAGTTCAGGAAATATGAACCTGCTAAAAAATCTTAACAACGCTTCTTCTGGTCAGGAAGTATGGGTAATGCTGGGTTCTTCTATTCCAACCGGATGGGTTGTGATCAGGAGTTCAGGAAATATGAACCTCCTTAAAAATCTTAATAACGCTCCTTCTGGTCAGGAGGTATGGGTGATGCTTGGTTCGCCTGTTCCTGACGGATGGATCATTATCAGATCAACAGGAACAATGAACCTGATCAAGCGTGTTGGCTAATCAGAACAATTGGATAACCGCATCTATAATAGATTGACAGATAGCATGCATTTCGTCCACAAGCTGAGATCGAAACTCAATCGACTTCAGCTTGTTTCCTTTTTCTGTGTGGACGTAAGCTGCTGAAAAACCATTACTCGTACACATCGTGAGTGCCAAGCTTCTTACTTTACTAATCTTATGTTGTGATAATTTGTTCATATTTCCCCGAACAATCCACTTGTTGTATAATTTTGTAATACATTATGATATCTAGGGAGTAAACAATATGCTTGTACCAATTATCAGTATCTTGATGAGCATCTGGTTATTTAGAGAAGCAAAACTACGTAATGAAAACCATTTCTTCTGGGCCATTCTCGGCCTTCTCTTCTCGTTTTTAGCAATAGGAATTTTCCATATAAAACATAGGAATCATATTCAAGGTATTGTTGCTTTGATCTTTGGGATACTTATTTACTCGATTCTCTTGAACGATTACTTTCCTACCCCCTGAAAACCATGCCGCTGCCAATCTTGGTGAAATGCAACTTGGTAAGATATGCGTGATACGAAACCACTGTGTTTCCCGGTAGCTCTAACACGGTCCACCCCGTTGGGAAGCCCATGAAGACTTACTTTCTCGACAGTTATAATTGTAATACCCGTCCTTTCCATTCCTTTTTTCGTGGTTTATCTTGAAGGGGGCTCGCTCAAATGGTAATTACATTAATTCTTCTTATTGGATGGATTCTCATCTTGAATTCAAAGTCTTTAAAAACTAAGTGGTTATATGTGAGCATTTTTATTGTTGCTCTGTTTATACTTGGAATCATTTCGTATAATGACGAAGACTGGACTGGGTATTAGGTAGATCATTGCAACGTGAGCAATATGATTTGTTAACTTCTATCATACCGTTACTGGTTTTGTACCAATCTGTTTCAGACGCCTCTTTGCATCCTCTGCCGTTCCTTCTCCGTTTAATACCCGAGTACGCAGCTCTGTATTAATAGTTCCCCACAAAACGAACTTCCTTTTTCATAGTAATCTGTCTAACCTTCTGCAAAAGCTAGGGCGAACACATCAAATGAGTCATCCTCACAGTATGTATTAATCACTTCATCAGAGATATTTACGGCGTTGAGTTTCAGGCCCACTTCCAAGCTCTTCAAAACGTCTAAAACTGCTTATTTATCCATACTTATTCTCTTCCTAACCAATAAGTTTACATCCGCTTTTTTATGGTAATATACTTAGACTGACCAAATTTTAAGGTGAAGCAATTGATTTATGCTAAAGTAAAAAACATTATTGATCAATGGGACCCGATTGGGTTAATTGGTATAGATCCCGAACACGATCATTACCGAAATGAAATAAATGAGATTATTAAGCTCCTTCAATCTAACTACAGTATGCCTGAAGAGTTCGCCAAACATTTAGAAAGCATTTTCATCGAATACTTCGATGACGAAATTTATATTCGTCCGTTTGCAGAATGCCTGGATGTCGCTCGCATTCTAGTTACAATCGATAGCGATTAACAATTAACGAATGGCTTCCCTAGCATTTCATCTGTCCCCGGCCGCCATCATCGCTTGGTGGGTCGTAAGCCGCCTTCTATTCTTCACGGGAGTAAGGTGTTAAGTGAAGCATCCTTGCCATTTCATCTGACCGATCACGAATCATTCCCCCATCTCTCTCCTGTTTATCTCTCTGCGCAATTGATAAAATTACCATATAGGTGAGTATTATGAAAAAACAACGTTGGAAAAAACAGGATCAATTTTATAATTGAGCTTGTGTGCCCGACTTTTTTGTCCCATCCTCCCACATCACACTCTAAGAAAAAGGAGTGTTGATTTGTAAATAGGTCGTATTAATGTCGTATTAATGTCGTTACTTGGTCAGAAGCGTTGTCCATTTGTTTGGGAATTGTCCGATCGTTTTATACCGTTTGATTCGTTCTATTAAAACAGCTAACTATTCCAGCGATTCAAGTCCCCATTTTTTCCACCCCTTAACTTTGGGTTTACGCCGTGGTTTGTGAGCTCTTTAGTGGGGACGGGAAACGCTACCCTGATCCTTTGACATACTGTGAAACACCTACGCAGTATTACTATTAGAAACAGTGACTCGCATGAAATTCATCTAAGAACGGCCAGGTCATAGAAGCATGTAAGTTATGGCTAATGTGTATCCCATGATGGCACGAAATAATAATTGAATGTCCAAATTAAAGTATGGAGATTTTGTTTTTTTAGGAGGTTTATAATGACGAGACAGTTGAAAAGATCTTCTACTGACAAATCTATTTTAGGTGTTTGTGGTGGTATTGCAGATTTTTTTGGTATCTCTTCATTTATTGTGAGACTTATTTTCGTTGTTTTCGCAGGCCCTGTTTTAGGCATTGTGTATTTAATTTTGGGGAATATTCTCGAAGAAGATAGACGATTGTAAAGGTCGTATTTTGCATTATGATTTAAACCGCCATTGAGCAGATCCATTCATATCCGTTCAACCTGCAGCAATTTTTCAACTGGCACCCACCAAACTCCTTCGACCCTAACAAGCTTGATCTTGTTCGCAATTCGGTCGATATCCTTTACGACGCCCCATTCCCTACGGATACAGTCCTCATGCCAACTAACATTGATTGCATAGTCTTTTCGAACAGAGTCGTAAATAATGACATTCATTTCAGCCAGTGAAGCAGGATTGATCGGAGGTAAGGGAGTCACTACCGACTCATAGTGATGTTCATACAGTAAGCTCATTTGCCAGTCTCCTCCACTAATCCAGCCTCAATTAAGTCTCGAAGAATGTCAGGAGCGCATCCTGGGCTTACACCTGTGTGGATTTTGCTTATAGCTTTGAGATGCTTTGGGGTTAAAACCGGAACAGCTTGGAATTGGCCATCAATCACTGCTTTAATTGTCTCCACGTTAATCACCCTTTCACGAACGTTTGTTCTTATTTTATGATGGGTGACGAAAAAAGAAAAGCCCCATTTTTTAGTGGAGCATTAAATGTTTTTGCCGAACATATATACGTGCTCCCGAATGGGGGTTATTTTTTTGTCTGTTAGCAAGGGAAACTTGATCGAGGTGATCTTATGTTTGCTGTTTTTATCCGTACTGCCTCCAGCGATTTTCGGATGACCCAAAAGTAAATGGAGCCCTATATGCCGCTTGTACAAGACATAGAACATAAGGTGTACATGGAAATCGACGTTAAAACCATTGACTAGGATCCGACCTGGGCTGTCTCGGTTGATTGCTGACATAAAGCTGGATTGGTAAACAAGGTCATCTGCCACAGTGCTGAGCGAATCTCCCGAACCCCTTTTTAGAGTTTGGCAATTTTATGAGGCTAGCTAATCAGATGAATGTCCCTGTGGCATTCGCAGAAATATTCTGAAGGAATCACTTGAAATCGTATGTTAAGCACTGCAACGGTCTTTTTACACTTCGATCTGCACAACACTTCGTTTTTTGTTTTCACCGGGGTATCCGAATGCAGCATTTACAAACCGACAACCATACGCTTCGTAATCAAAGCGCTGATGAGAATGCCCGAAACACCAAACCTTACCTTCAAGTTGTGAAAAGTAAGAACTTCCGTCAAAGTAATAAAATGAGTTGACCAGATCACGGTCTGCCTTGCTCCAATCGCCTCCCACATGTGTGATGATTACATCTGATGACTCAAGGATAACGTCAAGTTTCTTCTTCTCTTCGTCAGCAAATGTAAATGGCTTGTCCAACAAACCCTTGATCAGTCTGGAGTCGTTCATTATTTCCCACCACTTCGAATAAAGTGCCTCTTTTGAATATCCAAGCTCTTTAATCCCATATGAGAAGTCGTACCACATTCCAACTCCTCCATACGTAATCCCATCGATCTCTATTGTGTTGCCATCAAGATAATGCACATTAGATGATATCAAGCTGCATATTTCTTTCATTTCGCTTACGCGATTAAGAGATTTTCCCCCGTACTGCTCTTCTTGATTTGCACTAACCAGATAGTAATCATGGTTTCCTGCAACTATCAGAATGTGCTCATATATCTGTTTCAACTCTTCAATCAATATTTTATTTTGCCAATTGTAATGGCCCAGATCACCAGCAATGACAAGCACTTTATGGTGATTTTCAGGCAAAAATCCTTTAATAAAGTTTTTAATTTGCGGCATCATTTTGTGTAGTGGATTTTCAACTTTAACCCAAAAATCCAAATGAACGTCTGAGATAAGATCAAATCCTTTACTCATGCCACTCACCTGCTTTCCACTCGAAATATTGTGTTAATAGCAATTTTTCATTATTTCATAAATCCTTATGTTATGACCTCTGGCAAGGTCTGTTTTAAAGAGGGATTTGACAGTGACATTGAGTTGACCAGAAATTGCTTTTTGAAAAGTTTCGCTTTTACTAGTTATAAACTCCTCATCTATTTTCATGGACTCATCAACATTTAAATCAAAAAATTTATTCAATGCATTTTTTGCATTTCTGAAATATTGAGTCAATTCACTATCAGTTACATAGATTAGGATTAATCTAGCATCTAGGTCTGATCTAAACATAGTAAGCCTATAAACATCATTAAACAGTCTCCCTGCTTGATGTGGTCTTGGTGAATTTTTTCCGCTTGGAATTTGACGATCATACTAAAATTCTAATACTAGACCTGCTCTTATGTTAGTTGATGGGATATAAGTATCCACTTCTTTATTTGGAATTGAAGGATGTGGGTATTCTAAAATGACTTCACATCGTGTGTCTAGTAAAATGCTACATTGATGGTGTTTATCGTTCTAATACATTTACTTGTTTCTTGTGAGAATTTTGTGAGCCGAGTTTGATAGGCTAAAAGTGCCCATTGTAGATCTTCATCTTTTTATCCGTTGGTGGAACGCCGTATGCGCTGAAAGGCGCCTGTACTGTGTAGGCTCGTTAAAAAGCCGATATAGAGAGAGGTATAAGACGAGAATAGCGATCAACCTGCAAATGTTACACTTCATCCAAGCTGGAAAAACGGGGCTATTTTTTCTATTCGTGTTGGTAGTGGTTCGGGAATACTCTCAGGTGAGGTAGCAGTCGACGGTTACGGTGGCACAGCAACCATATCTAACTTAACCAGTAGTGATCCTACGAAAGTGACCTTTACGAATGAATCTGGCTTCTTATTGATTAGTAGAATCGCCAGCGGCACCGCGACAGTTTCTTACGAAATTACTGATAGCCGTGGTGGGAAAAGTACGATCAGTTACACCGTCATCGAGCTATAGGATGCAAAAAAATTAAAATAACTTTCTTACCTCACCTACAAAGGTGAGGTATTTTTTCACCAAGATTGTCTGTTATCCAAATTACCGATTTGTTAACTAACCTTCAGAGCAGCTTTGTAAATAGCCTCTTGCGGTGCCGCCCCATAGCCTTCAAACCGCCTAGGTTTCTTTGAGTTCCCACCCAAGATGTATCTTTTGAAACCATCGCCGCTCATTGGATAATTCATACAACCAGCCATTCGAAACCAACTTGTCTACGATGTGCCACGCATCGGCTATGTTTTGGAGTGGGTTCCATTCACTCGCCCATATCCATGTATCATCAAATCCATAAAAGTAATCCCTCTGGTTGTAAAAGTTCGTTCCCTTTTCCCACCCCATCACCTTCGTTGCCAGTGTTTCAACGAGTTGCTGCTCGGTCATGCTGTACCACCATTCCCTTCGGCCAGCAACCTTTCGACCAGGTTATAAATCTCAATTACGTCCCAAGGGAAATGTCCTGAAATTTCGATCCCCAATAAATCTGCCGCATGTGAAGCGAACCTCACCTCAATTGATCCACCTGTTTCATCGTCGAATAAGAAGTCAAAATGAATCTCTCCGTTGGTGATATCAGCGCCGTCCACGAACGCGTAGGCTTTATTCAGCATTGTTTTGATTCCCTGTTCAGCCTGTTCTTTTGACATGCCCTTGGTATATACGACCAATTTATTTCCATGTCTCTTTCCTCCCTAACTAGTTTGTTAAGTAAACATATATAGAACCTGTACAAAGGTGTAATACTTTAATAAAGGAAGAATTGTTCTAGACCTAATTTGTTCTACAAAAATTGGAGGTCAAATAGTAATGCATTCACCAGAAAACAATTTGCAAAAACACACACTGATTTCGATTCCGTCATTAGATCAGTTAAAAGAGATTGCAAAAAGAAGTAATTATCTAGTTGATGAAAGTCTTTCTCCTGATTCAGAATTTGCCTTCCTGAACCCAAAGACAAAAGCTGGTGTTGCTGCAATGATGACTACAGACCACTCTCTAATTAGCATTGATTTATACGTTAATAACGATCCCACCATAGTTCCTTTTGTATCAGAAGTATTAAATCTGTATCTTCTACCGGTTGATAATTTAGCTGAAGACGTCACTTCGTCCTACAACGATAGAAAGGAATTTGAAAGACATTATGACTACTATTGGGTACAATACATGCCTATCGAAGAAGATCCAGAAGTGGTGCTAATTAGATATAGACGTTTTGTAGAAGAATGATTTATTCAATCCAGCTTTATCTTGATACACATTGTGATAAATACTCTTCTCAATAAGTTCAAATATTGAGCTTTCAAAGCAAAAAATGGTAATATTTTCACGAATGAACATTAAGGAGGTGCCTCAAATGAAGTTATATCCTCTGACATAGATAATTTGAAAGCGAGGAGTTATATGACATTTGAGATTATAGAACGCATTCCTACTCTTGAAGAGTTTCATCAATTGTGCGTTTCAGTTGGTTGGGACAAGATGATGAATTTCAAAGTGATCGAAGACTCACTTGAAAATTCTTTGTATTCAGTTGTTGTTCTCTTCGAAGGTAAAATAATTGGTATGGGCCGAATTATCGGCGATGGGTACGTTTATTTTTACCTTCAAGATATTGTTGTACTTCCGGAGTTTCAAAAAATGGGGATAGGTACAATGATTATGGACAAACTCATGTCCTATCTAAAAGGGAATGCTCCCGATAAAGCTTTTATTGGTCTCTTTTCTTCTAACGAAGGTAAGATACTGTATGAGAAATACGACTTTAAACAGTACCCTGCTTTAACAGGAATGTTTCGAGTAGCACCAATTTAGTTAGCATTCACAGCAAGCTCCTCCAAGTCTGGAGGAGTTTTAAATTTTGCAAATTTATCATTTAAGTTATGTAAACATCAGTTACATCCCAGGCAGCGAGAAAATCGTCTGTTCCCCCGTTTTGCGTCGATCCCTTCCAATGCCTGGAGTGCTGGTCTACTCTCGAATTGGATCTCCTTCAACCGCTAAGCTATTATTGGAATTTTGTTGTTCGGAAAATCATTCCACTGCTTTACTTGATAAGAATCATCTGCAATACCTCTAGCATATCCACCCAGATATTGATCGCGTCTTTACCCGGAACCATTGCCGACATTTAATCAAAAAAACGACTGGCTCGATCGCCATAATCGTTTGGTGTGTCGTAAGCCGCCTTGTATTCTTCACAGAGTAAGGTATCCAGTGAAGCATCCTTGCCAAATCATCTGGCCGTTCACGAATCATTTCCCCACCTCCCTCCTGTTTATCTCTCTGCGCATTTGATAAATCAAGAAACTATTATTACATTTTTTGTTAATTACTAAATAGGTGAGTATTATGAAAAAACAGGATCAATATTACTCTGCTTAATTGGCCTTTATTTATTGATAACTAGCCTGGAGTATGGCTTGATCGGTTTCCTTTATTTAGCCGAGTGATTTAACATAATTGACCTTGTGTGCCCGACTTTTTTGTCCCATCCTCCCACGTTACACTCCAAGAAAAAGGAGGGCTGCTTTGTGGAGAGGTCGTATTACTGTCGTCACTGGGTCAGAAGCGAGCCTATATTTATAAAAATTCTAAAGCGGCAACATGAGAAAATTTGAAGACCATCTGCATAAGATTTATGAGTAAATTGTGGGTAATTTGTCGCTGCGTTTGTGGGTGAAACGATTTTCACAACCGCACCCACGAAAACAAAAACCCCTCGCACCTACAGGCACAAGGGGTCTCGCGTATTAATAAGCAGTCATATATTGCTCGCGCTCCCAATCGTGAACGCGTGTGCGGAACATATCCCACTCAATTTCTTTTGCTTCAATAAAGTGTACAAGCGCATGCTCGCCCAATGCTTCGCAAATAACCGGGTCAGCTTTCAGGCACTCGATTGCTTCCTTCAGCGTAGACGGCAAGTTCTCGATACCGTTTGCTTCGCGGTCTTGCTCAGTCATAACGTAGATGTTGCGGTCGATTGCAGGTGGTGGAGTGATTTTGTTCTTGATTCCGTCCAAACCAGCTTTCAGCATAACTGCCAGCGCCAAGTATGGGTTGGTTGCTGGGTCTGGGCTACGCACTTCAATGCGCGTGCTCAGTCCTCTGGATGCAGGGATACGGATCAATGGAGAACGGTTTTTCGCAGACCAAGCTACGTAGCAAGGAGCCTCGTAACCAGGTACCAAGCGCTTGTAAGAGTTTACGAGCGGGTTGGTGATCGCTGTAAAGCTGCGAGCATGCTGCAAAATACCTGCCAAATAGTGCTTAGCTGTTTGGCTCAGACCCATTTCATCGGACTCGTCATAGAAAGCATTCTCTTTACCACGGAAGAGCGATTGGTTCGCGTGCATACCGGAGCCAGCTACACCATACAGAGGTTTTGGCATGAAGGTAGCATGCAGACCATGCTTTTGCGCGATGGTTTTGACAACCAGCTTGAACGTCAAAATTTGATCAGCAGCTTGCAGTGCATTTGCATACTTAAAGTCGATTTCGTGTTGACCTGGAGCTACCTCGTGGTGAGAAGCTTCCACTTCAAAGCCCATTTTTTCCAAAGTCAATACGATATCACGACGGCAGTTTTCACCGGAGTCGAGTGGAGCAAAGTCGAAGTATCCGCCTTGGTCATTCAGATCAAGCGTAGGCTCGCCTTTTGCATCCAGCTTGAACAGGAAAAACTCAGGCTCAGGACCTACGTTGAATGCTGTGAAGCCCATTTCTTCCGCTTCTTTCAATGCACGCTTCAGGATATAGCGCGGATCTCCTTCGAATGGAGAACCATCTGGCATGTGGATATCACAGATCAGACGTGCAATTTTGCCAAACTCGTTGCCCCACGGGAATACGACCCATGTATCCAGATCAGGAACCAGGTACATGTCGGATTCCTCGATGCGCACGAAGCCTTCGATGGAAGAACCATCAAACATCATTTTGCCATCGAGTGCTTTTGGCAACTGGGACAGGGGGATTTCTACGTTTTTAATAATCCCCATCAGGTCGGTAAACTGCAGTCGGATATACCTTACGTCCTCTTCTTGGGCCAAACGCATAATGTCTTCTCTTGTAAACTTGCTCACATTTCTCTCCTCCTGTCTCTATATCGGCTTTCTATCTAGTGGAAGAAGCGGGAAAGCTCTCCACGTATCAATGCACCCTCGCCATGGCGAGTGGCATCGCGATACATAATCTGCTGCCTTAGGAGCTGATGCAGCTCTTTGTCGGTCATGTCCTTGCGTTTCTCTTCGGATGTTGTGGAAATCTCGGTTTGTTCCATCGCAGGCTCTTGCATTTGCAAGACTTGCTTGATCCCTGCAATATTCAGTCCTTTTTCAATCAGAGCCTTGATCTCCAACAAGCGATCTACATCGTTGAAGGAAAAGAGCCTCTGCTTCCCTTCTGTGCGGGCTGGCTGAATGAGGTCGTTTTGTTCGTAATAACGGATTTGCCTCGCAGTGAGATCAGTCAGCTTCATGACGATCCCAATGGGAAAGAGGGCCATATTCCGGCGAAGGTCATCACTCATGACTTGTCCCTCCTGTTTCGTATTTCTTAGTCTTATTCTATTTTATAACAAAAATCCTGTCAATAGATGTTAGGAAATATTACACGAAAAGTTATGTACAGTTTTTTGACATGAAAAACGGCATCCTCCATGATCTAGAGAACGCCGCTTGTATCCTATTTACTCGGTATCTCGAGCAAGCCTTTTTCTAACATCCCGTTCAACGCCGTCAATATCCCCACTTTTACGTGTGAGTACGTCAATCCACCCTGAACGAAGCCCAAGTACGGCGGGCGAATCGGGCCGTCTGCCGAGAACTCGATGCTCGCTCCTTGAATAAACGTACCCGCAGCCATAATCACCGGATCAGCGTATCCAGGCATTTCGCTCGGATAAGGAGTCACGTGTGAATCGACTGGTGCTGCTTTTTGAATTCCTTGGCAAAACGTAATCAGACGTTCTGCACTGCCGAACTCAACGGATTGAATCAGATCGGTCCGCGGTTCATGCCACAGCGGATTCGTTTTGAAGCCCAGACGCTCCAGCATTGCCGAAGAGAATACTGCACCCTTTAACGCCTCGCCCACTACATGTGGAGCTAAGAAAAAGCCCTGGTACATCTCCAGTAGTGAATAGAGTGATGCACCACCCTCCGCGCCAATTCCTGGTGCAGCCATTCGATATGAAGCAAGCTGAACCAAATCCTCGCGTCCAACGATATAACCACCTGTTTTGACCAAGCCGCCGCCAGGGTTTTTGATCAGTGAGCCTGCCATGATGTCTGCACCAACGTGCAGCGGCTCCTGTTCCTCTGTGAATTCACCGTAGCAATTGTCTACAAACACGATGAGATCGGGCTTGATTTCCTTTACAACGCGAATCATCTCTTGAATTTTGGCAATGGTGAACGACGGTCTGTCCGCGTATCCTCGCGAGCGTTGGATGCCGATGACCTTTGTCTTTGGCGTAATCATTTGTGCGACTGCCACAAAATCAATCTCGCTTTCTGGCGTCAATGGGACATAGTCATACCCAATGCCATAATCCTTGAGCGAGCCTTGACCTTCTCCGCGAACGCCTACCACTTCTTCAAGCGTATCGTACGGCTTGCCTGTAATATAGAGAAGATCGTCGCCAGGTCGAAGGATTCCAAACAAAGAAATCGCGATCGCATGTGTGCCTGAAATAATATGGTTGCGGACCAAAGCTGCTTCTCCACCGAACACCTCGGCATAAATCGATTCTAGCGTCGCACGTCCAGAATCATCGTAGCCATAGCCAGTAGATGGCGAAAAATGAAATTCGTTGACTTCGTGCTTTTGGAAGGAACGCAACACTTTCAGTTGATTTGTATCCACCAATGCGGAAATTTGACGATGTCGCTCTGAGATCGTCGCTTCTACCTCCATAACGAGGGGACGAAGCTTTTCACCATGGGAAAAATATGAAAACATCTGTTACTTACCAACTCTCTTCAACAGTCTCTGGCTTATCCAGGAGGAAAGGAGCAATCTTGCCGTATATCGGATTATCCTTGTTCACACGGACGGTGATCAAGTAGGCCGCTTCCTCTTCATTAAATTCTTGTTCCATCTCTACCCCATCCCGATGCAAAAGGGAGAGAATGTCTCCGCGCTCGACGGGAACGCGCAGCTTCATTTCATTGAAGGATTGCAACGCAAATGACTCAATCCGGGCGAGCAGTTGCTTCAGGTCATTTTCCCGCATGGCAGAAATCAAAATTGATTCGTCTGCACGTGGCAAGTAAGAACCCTCTACAAGCATGTCTGCCTTGTTGAAAACGACTAGCTGTGGAATCTCTTCTGCTTTTAGCTCGCGCAAAATCTTGTCTACGACGTCCATGTGTACTTGGAAGTCAGGGTGATGACTATCCACCACATGCAGAATGAGGTCCGCTTCCTTTACACCTTCCAGCGTCGAACGGAATGCAGCGACAAGACTCGTAGGCAAGTCTTGAATGAAACCAACCGTATCGGTCAACAGCACATCCAGCCCACTCGGTAGCTCCAACTGCCTTGTCGTTGGATCGAGGGTCGCAAACAGTTTGTCTTCCTGCAATGTGTTTGCATTCGTTAGCTTGTTGAGAATCGTAGATTTCCCGGCATTCGTATAGCCGACCAACGCAATCTGGAACACGTTGTTTTTCTTCCGACGCTCCCGATGCAATTGTCTCGTCCGAACCGTATCCTCTAATTGCTGCTTGAGCTCACTGATCCGCTTGCGGATGTGGCGACGATCGCTTTCGAGCTTGGATTCACCCGGACCACGCGTACCGATACCGCCCCCGAGACGAGACAGCTGTTTCCCCTGCCCGGCAAGCCGAGGCAGCAAGTAGTTGTACTGCGCCAGCTCGACCTGAATTTTTCCTTCACGAGACTGCGCACGACCCGCAAAAATATCCAGAATGAGCTGCGTGCGATCAATCACTTTGCAATCGAATACTTTATCCAGATTACGAGTCTGGCTTGGGGACAGCTCATCGTTGAAAATGATGACATCCACATCCAGCTCTTCAGCCCTCAGCGCGATTTCATCGATTTTTCCTGTACCCAAATACCATGCAGAATCAACCCGGTCTCGATTTTGTGTGATGACGTCGAGTACCTCTACACCTGCAGTAGCTGCCAGCTCATGCAGTTCTTCCATAGAAAGACGCGTTCTTTCTTCATCGCGGTTATCTAAATAGCAACCAACCAGTATGGCTGTTTCTTTCGTCTTAATCAGATCGTTCACCGATTCACGCCCCTTCATGCACTATCATACCACATTTTGCCCAAAACGTTACGACCGCAGGGCTTGGCAAGTGAAACACCCCTGTCTTTTTTCGTTAAATTGCTCTTCGACTATTCCTTCATCAATCAGTTTGTAGAGAAACTTCTCCACACGCGGGAGTAAAGTAAACAGCCGCTCCCCGAATTGTCCAGGAAAACGGCTGCTGCAATAAATCCTATAGATTTGGATACGATGCCTCTTTGTATTGGCCGCTCCTGATTCCTTTTTCAAATAACGTGGAAAAATCAATGTTGTGTTTGAAAAACAATCGTTTGGCTGGCATGTCTTTTTTGATCGCCACCGACACGAGATAGCTCCGTAGTGGTTGAAAGGTATCGAAAGAATATGTTTCATCCTCTTCAGGCTGTTCCATGAGCGGTACCGAAAATGACAAGGGAGGAAGCGAAAAGCCCATTCCCTCCGCTTTCATCACCGCCTCTTTGCGTGTCCAAATGCGATAAAACGCTTCCTGCTTCCTGTCTGGCCTGTCCATTGCTTCCACATAATCAATCTCTGCTGGTGTAAAAACCTGCGGCATTACATTCAGATGGTCTCCGGCAATTTTCTCGACGTCAATTCCCGCCTCTTCTTCAAGCGCAAGTACACAGACAACCATGCCATCCGTATGGGAAAGATTGAAGGAGATTGCTCGCTGATACTCTGGCGGCAAGAGAGCATGATGAACAAAGAGCTTGCCGTATTCATTTTTCCTTAACCTTACACGCTCAGCAGGGATCCTCAATACACGTCCGAGTAATTCCTTAATCAAGACACGTCCTGTCAAAAATTCCACTTTTTTAAAAGGAACCCGATACCGTTGAAATGTCGTCATTTCTTCTGGGTCCAAAAGATCACTTCTATGCCGAATCTGCTCCAATGGGTTCTCATCAGGCAAAGCAACCCAATACACTTGTATGAGCGACTGCTTCATAATACCCATTCTCCCCGTTATTCACGTTTGCATATCGGGTTAGCGCAAGCCTGTACTCGCGCTAACCCATTTTGAATTCCTTACTTCAAAATATTCTTAATCAGCGCAGCGTTTTGCTCAACAAAACCTGTATCCAGCATTTTTTCATGATCTCCATATCCGTCAAAAGCTGCATATGTGCCTGTTGTGGATGAGCCCCACAGATTGATATCGCCCCGCACATGCTTGCTCTGACTCGAAGGGGACTTGATCACATACAGATTGGCAGCCACCTGCCCGGCATTTTTGAGATTATCTAGATACGAGTAGTAGCTTTCGATTTTCTTCCCAACCTGTTCCTTGAAGAACTCTCCTTCCCCTTGCAACTGTGGGTATGCCTGGAGCATTTGCTCAACCGTTTCCTGTGCATATTTGCTGCTTTCTTCTGACGTAAGCCGCTCATCATTCATCTCCTGAATATAGAACGAGTCTAGCAATATCAGATCAGCCACGTGTTCTCCCTGCTTCTCCAAAAGCTTCGTGATTTCAAAAGCCAGATTGCCCCCCGCTGAAATTCCAAGGAATGTATACGGTCCTTGAGGTTGTATTTGTTTGATGAGACTAAGATAAGCTTCCATCCGCTTCTCTGATTCGATGAAATTAAAGCTATAAAATGTGTAGTTATCCAATGTTTCCGCCAGTCGCTGATAGACTACGCCAAGTGCCACCACAGGCGGGAAGCAGAAGATGATCTTATCCCCTTGACCTGAGGTAGAAAGCAGTATCCGTTCTGTGGAATAATCTGGCTTGGATGTATCCTGATTCGCAAGGAATTCAGCAATCTCACGGATCGTAGGTGTCTGGAAGACTTGATGAATCGGCATCTGGAACGGAAGCTCTCGCGATAGTCGGGCAGCGAATTTAATGATACTCATGGAATCAGCTCCTAGCGTAAAGAGATGGTCGTTTACGCCAATTCGTTCGATTCCCAGTAAATCGCTCCAGATCATGGCAAGCTGTTTTTCCAACTCGCTCGCTGGTTCGACATAGACATTCGTAGTCAATGAGTCTACGTCTGGTTTCGGCATCGCTTTGCGGTTTACCTTTCCATTTGGAGTTAGCGGCATTTCATCAATTTGCATAAAATGCAGGGGCACCATGTAGCTAGGTAGAACCTCACCGAGCTGTAACTTGATCTTTCCGACATCGATTAATTGCTCGGAGACGATGTAGCCGCACAGATATTTCTTGCCTTTGCTGTCAACATGGTCCAGTACAACCGCTTCCTTCACCTGAGGAAGCTGCAATAGCTGGTTTTCAATTTCCCCAAGCTCTACCCGATAGCCGCGAATCTTCACCTGAGCATCTTTTCTTCCTAGGAACTCAATGAAGCCGCCTGCATGCAAAATCCCATAGTCACCCGTCCGATAGAGTCTGCCTAACTGCGGATGCAGTATGAAAGCTTCTTGTGTCTTCACCTCATCCTGCAAGTACTCCTTTGCCAGACCGATGCCTCCAATGTACAGTTCGCCCTGAACCCCGAGCGGACAATAGCCGAGCTGTTCGTTCAGTACGTAAAACTTTTGGTTTGCAAGCGGCATGCCATAAGGGATAGAGGTGTTGGTTTCTGCAAGTTCGTCTACTGGATAATAGATGGACCAGATCGACGCTTCTGTAGCTCCACCCAGACTGATTACATCGGCATGGAGGAAATGTTTGTTGATTTTTTCCGGCAGTTTCACAGAAATCCAGTCACCACTTAACAGTACGAGCCGCAACGAACTGTTCCTTTTGAGCGGAGTAGAGCTGGTGTGCTGGATTTGCATCCAGTAAAACACCTGTTCCTGCTCCTCATCATCGGTGCCAAGAATCTCTTCCATCAACAAATCCATGATCGCAGGTACCGAGTTCCAGATGGTAATCCTCTTCTCCTCCACCGTACGGCGTACCTCAGCCATGTCGCGTTGATCTGCCACCATGACAAGCGTCGCACCAGCTCCCAAGGCTCCAAAAACATCGTAGACGGACAGATCGAAGCACAAGGAGGACAATCCGATGATCCGATCATTCTCATCGACTGTAAACTTGCGATTGATATCCTGGATCGTATTGGCTGCGGCACCGTGGGTAATAACCACCCCTTTTGGTCTACCCGTACTTCCTGAGGTGTATATTACATAGGCCACATCGTCCGGACTGTGATTTTCTTCCAGATCTTCCGCGTGATATGCTGCTAATCCTTCTTGCTCGTACAACTCAGGTCGAAGCATTCTCCCGCATTGACTATGATCGATAATGTAGCTTACCCTCTCTTCGGGATACTCTGGATCAATCGGCACATAGGCGGCGCCCGCTTTTACAATCCCCAGCAGATTAACGATTGTCTCGATTTGGCGGCTAGCCAGTACAGCAACCCGATCATTTCTCGAAACCCCTTGCTCAAGTAAATAACGAGCTACCTGATTGGAGTGCTCATTCAGTTCACGGTAGGTGATGGCTTGATCTTGGAAAATAACGGCTATTGCTTCGGGTACGCGCTTTGCTTGCTCAACAAACAAGGCGTGCAGCGTCGTATAGGGAATTGCTTCATCCGTGTCATTATAGGCGGCAATGAATTGCTGATCTTCCACCTTTCCACTCAGGGCATAGAAGTCTTCCCCTTCCAAGACCCGGTCAAGCAGGACAAAGTACTCTGCAAACATGGCGGAGATCATACTGTCCTCAAAAAGCTCCTCCACGTAATCCCACGTAATGGTCAGGCCACCATCTGCCTCTAGCACCTGATAATCAATAAAGACCTGGGAGGTTTGGGATACGGCCATTTTTACCTCTCCCATCTGCTCTTGTTCGTGCTGTCCGGAGTCACCTGTATCAAGCAGCATGCTGGTGAAGACAATCGGCATGACAGCCCGGTTTCCTTCCAGCCCACGGTATCTGGCGAGATCGCGAATGAATTGGATGCCATCGTAGTGTCTTCTCTCTAGCGCTTCCATCATCACATTCTGCACTGCCTTGGCCTGCTCCCAGAAGGACGCTCCCCGAGAGAGTGACAAATCCAGCAGCATGACGGAGGTAAAATCTCCTATCAGGCGCATCACATCTTCATGGAAAGGATATCGATTGAAAATGGTGCAGTTCAAAGCAAGATGGGACTGATTGCTCCAAAAAGCCAACACCTTCGCGAATGCTGTGCACAGTATAGTCGTTGGTGTGATGGAATGCTCTCGCGCTTTGCGTTTCAATTGTTCGTACTTTTCCTTTTCCACTTGCATCGTTACCCGTTTGAAATGCGGGCTTGTGATCAAGTTGGGACTTGTTCTCAACGGTAGGGCTGGAGCGCTTGGAAAATCTTCTAGTTTGTTTAGCCAATATTGCTTATCTTCCTGATAGGTAGGAGATTCCTTAAACGCCTGATAGGCGAGCATATAATCACGGAATGTAATCCCGATGTCCGGCAGTTGTCGTTCTGGATGATAGTAGAGATCAAGCAATTCTCTATGAATAAATTGGAAACTGGCTCCATCGGTGATCAGCATGTCATACCCGATAAACAGATAATGTGTATCAGCCGAGAGCTTGCATGCTTTATATTCAAATAGCGGCCACTGGTCAGTCGGGAAGATATAATGAGACATTCGCTCCCGCTCTGTCTCAATCCATTGTTGCTGGGCGTCCTTGTCCAGATGCGTCAAATCCGTGATTGGCATTTGGTATGGTGGCACATCACGCAGGATCTGTTGCTCGCCACTAGGTAAAATAACGGCACGCAGCATTGGGTGGCGAGCAATTACTGTCTGCAGAGCTTGTGTGAATCGATGCATATCCAGTTTGGTTTCCAACTCCAGATAGACGTGAGTCGAGACTCCCCCCATTTCAAAATGATCGTGTCTCCCCATGAGGTAGGCCATCTGTACATCTGTGAGCGGGAATGGTTCGTACAAGCTGGTAGTATCGGCAGTAATCTCGGGATAATGAATGGCGTTTGCCGATGAGGACTCCGCCAGCAGCTGAGCCAGCTTGGAAATCGTCTGGTGACTTAGAAAATCGCGCAGATTGACATCTAGCCCCATCTCTTTGCTGATTCGCGTGCGGATTTGGACCATTTGAACGGAGTTTCCGCCAATCTCAAAAAAGTGATCCTCCATACCAACACGCTCAAGCCCTAACACCTCGGACCAAATCTGGGACAGCTTCTCTTCATAGGCATTGCATGGTGCGACATACCTTGATTCTGACTCCTGCTTCGTATCCGGCAGTGGCAACGCCTTGCGCTCCACTTTCCCATTGGGTGTTAGCGGGATTACATCCAGTTCGATGAAGTACGTAGGCACCATGTATTCCGGCAGCTCACGCAAGAGATAGATGCGCAGCTCCTCCGCTGTCACCTCTTCTTCGTCTCTGCTGTAATATGCGCACAAATATTTCTTTCCGCGATGATCTGTCTGATCGACCACGACAGCTTGACGGACGAAATCATGGACCAAGAGCCTTCCTTCGATCTCTCCCAGCTCGATGCGATAGCCGCGGATTTTGACTTGATGGTCTTTGCGTCCCAAAAACTCGATGAAGCCTTCCGGATGGAACACCCCATAGTCGCCCGTTCGATAGAGTCTGCCCAGCTCTGGATGGAGGATGAAGGCTGCACTTGTCTTCTCCTCATCATGCAGATATTCCTTGGCCAGACCGATACCCCCGATGTAGAGTTCCCCTTGCACCCCGACAGGACAATGCTGCAATTGCTGATTCAACACATAGAACTCCTGATTGGCGAGCGGCATACCATAGGGGATGGAACGCATACCTGCTGGCAAGGATTCTGTGATGGGGTAATAGATCGACCAGATTGAAGCCTCCGTTGCTCCTCCCAAGCTGATGACCTGGGCTTGGGTAAAGTGACGCTTGATCTTCTGCGGCAGATGCAGAGCGATCCAGTCTCCGCTGAGCAGTACCGTCTTCATCTGTTCCTGTACAAAGGAGGACTCGACATTGTCGAGCAGCATCTCCATAATGGCGGGTACTGAATTCCAAATGGTAATCCCGTGTTCTTCTAGTGCTTGGCGCACCTCAAATACATCACGCTGATCTTGAATCATGACCAGAGCCGCCCCCGCTCCCAGCGCACCGAAGATGTCATAGACGGATAAATCGAAGCACATGGAGGACAGGCCGATGATCCGATCCGTTTCATTCACCCCGTATTTCCGGTTGATGTCCTGAATGGTATTGGCACACGCGCCGTGGGTGATCACTACCCCTTTTGGTCTGCCCGTACTGCCAGAAGTATAGATGACATACGCGACATCGTCAGGATCGTGGTTATCCGACAGCTCATCTGCTGCATAGCTGGCCAAGCCCTCCCGTTCGTACAGGTCAGGCTGCAGCATCTGCTTGCAGTCGCTGTTTTCCAGGATGTAGCTTCTCCGCTCCTCGGGATACGCAGGATCAACGGGAACATATGCCGCCCCTGCCTTGAGGATGCCCAGCAGATTGACAATGGTTCCAACCTGACGACTCGCTAAAACCGCTACTCGATCCTGTCTCCCTATTCCCTGCGCCTGCAAATAACGGGCTACCTGATTGGAACGCTCATCAAGCTCACGATACGTGAGATGCTGCTCCTGGCAGATGACAGCATCTGCATCTGGCACCCGCTCTGCCTGCTCCGCAAACAAGGCATGTAGAGTCGTGTACGAGATTTCTTCTGCTGTCTGGTTATAGCTGTGAAGGCTCTCTTGCTCAGATAGACTCAGTTCGAAAATAAATTCCTGCTGTCCTTCTATCTCTGCCGCCAAGATGCCGGTATATTGCGCAAACATGGTGGAGATGATCTCAGGCTCAAACAGCTCATCGACATAGTCCCATACAAGGCGCAAGGAGCCATTGTCCTCAAACACTTGGTGATCGAGATAAACCTGCGAGGTTTGCCCTGCGCCCATCTTGATTTCGCCTAGTTCATACCAGCTTACTTCCCCGGATTCCTTATTACCAAGCAGAATACTGGTAAAGACGATCGGCATGACGGAGCGTGTCCCAAACTGATGATATTTCGACAGCTCCCGGATCATCTCAATTCCATCGTAATGGCGATGTTCCAATGCCTCGAGCAATCGCTCCTGAATCGCGACCGCCTTCTCCCAGAAAGTGGAGTATGCCCGCAAGTCAATCTCCAACAGGATCACGGAGGTAAAGTCACCAATCAGGCTATGAACATCCTCATGAAAAGGCAACCGATTAAAGACAGTGAGATTGATCGCAAAATGAGATTGGTTACTCCAGAACGCAAGAACTTGCGCATAAGCCGCACACAGCACGGCAGACGGTGTTACATTATGCTCATGCGCCTTGCGTTTCAATTGCTCCCAGTCTGCTCTAGCAAAAGTTTGCTCAAATCGCTTGAAGTGTGGCGAATCAATGCTGCTTGGTTCCTGCTTCATCGGCAGTATCGGTGCCAGAGGGAATGTGGATAGCTGATCCAGCCAATAGGCTTTATCTCTTTCATATGTGTTCGTCTTTTTGAATGCTTCCAAGGCCAAGATGTAATCGCGATAGGTACTGCCCAACATCGGCGCCTGCCAGTCAGGCTGTTGATAAAATTTCATCAGCAGCTTGCCCATCAGTTGAATACTCGCACCATCAGCGATCAGCATATCGTAGCTGACGAATAGATAATGCGTATTGGCTGACAGCTTGAACGCTTTATATTCAAAGAGTGGCCACTGGTCGGTCGCAAATACATAGTGTGACATGCGCTCACGTTCTATCAAAATCCACTGCTGTTGGGCATCAGCATCTAGATGCGTCAAATCGAGGATTTCTATCTGATAGGCTGGTACATGCTGCAGAATTTTTTGTTCACCCGTAGGCAAGATGATTGCACGCATCATGGGCTGGTATGCAATGACTTTATTCAATGCTTCATTGAGCGCCTGCATATCTGCTTGTATTTCCAGCTCCGCATAGCCATGGGTTGCGACTCCGCCCATTTCAAAATGATTTTCCCTCCCCATGAGATAAGCCATTTGGACATCTGTGAGGGGGAATGACTCATACATGTTGGCTGGATCTGGCGTGAGGACCGGGTAATCGATTGCTTGTGTAACCACTCCTTTATTGAGCAACTGAGCCAGCTTGGAAATCGTCTGGTGACTGAGAAAATCGCGCAGATTGACATCGACACCCATCTCTTTGCTGATTCGCGTGCGGACTTGGACCATAAGGACGGAGTTGCCGCCAAGCTCAAAGAAGGGATCCTCCACGCCGACACGCTCCAGCCCTAACACCTCTGACCAGATTTGTGCCAGATTTTCCTCTATGCTCGTACGGGGAGCCACATATCTGGCATCCAGCTCTTGCATCGTATCCGGCTCTGGTAACGCCTTGCGATCCACTTTCCCATTGGGTGTTAGCGGGATTACATCCAGTTCGATGAAGTACGTAGGCACCATGTATTCCGGCAGCTCACGCAAGAGATAGATGCGCAGCTCCTCCGCTGTCACCTCTTCTTCGTCTCTGCTGTAATATGCGCACAAATATTTCTTTCCGCGATGATCTGTCTGATCTACTACGACAGCTTGACGGACGAAATCATGGGCCAAGAGCCTTCCTTCGATCTCTCCCAGCTCGATGCGATAGCCGCGGATTTTGACCTGATGGTCTTTGCGTCCCAAAAACTCGATGAAGCCTTCCGGATGGAACACCCCATAGTCGCCCGTTCGATAGAGTCTGCCCAGCCCTGGATGGAGGATGAACGCTGCACTTGTCTTCTCCTCATCATGCAGATATTCCTTGGCCAGACCGATACCCCCGATGTAGAGTTCCCCCTGCACCCCGACAGGACAATGCTGCAATTGCTGATTCAACACATAGAACTCCTGATTGGCTAGCGGCATACCATAGGGAATGGAACGCATACCTGCTGGTAAGGCTTCCGGGATCGGGTAATAAATCGACCAGATTGAAGCCTCCGTTGCTCCTCCCAAGCTGATGACCTGGGCTTTCGTAAAGTGGCGCTTGATCTTCTGAGGAAGATGCAGAGCGATCCAGTCTCCGCTGAGCAGTACCGTCTTCATCTGTTCCTGCACAAAGGAAGACTCGATATTATCCAGCAGCATCTCCATGATCGCTGGTACGGAATTCCAGATAGTAATCCCGTGTTCTTCTATCGCCTGACGTACCTCAATTACGTCGCGCTGATCTTGGATCATGACCAGAGCCGCCCCTGCTCCCAGTGCTCCGAAAATGTCATAGACGGATAGATCGAAGCACATCGAGGATAGGCCGATGATCCGATCCGTCTCATTCACCCCGTATTTTCGGTTGATGTCCTGAATGGTATTTGCGCACGCGCCGTGGGTAATGACCACTCCTTTTGGTCTGCCCGTACTGCCAGAAGTATAGATGACATACGCCACATCGTCAGGATAGTGGTTATCCATCAGATAATCTGTAGCAAAGCTGGCCAAGCCTTCCCGTTCATACAGGTCAGGCTGCAGCATCTGCTTGCAGTCGCTGTTTTCCAGGAGGTAGTTTCTCCGTTCCTCGGGATACGCAGGATCAACGGGAACATAAGCTGCTCCTGACTTAAGGACACCCAACAGATTCACAATGGTTCCAACCTGACGGCTCGCTAGGACTGCTACTCGATCCTGTCGCCCTATTCCATGCGCCATCAAGTAACGGGCTACCTGATTGGAACGCTCATCAAGCTCTCGATATGTGAGGTGCTGCTCTTGGCAGATTACAGCCGCTGCATCCGGTACCCGTTGTACTTGTTTGGAAAACAAGGCATGCAGGGTCGTGTACGGGATTTCTGCTTGCGTATGATTAAACGCGTCAATCTGTATCCTATCTTTCTCACCAATCCGGAGTGGTTCAGGCGTATTCCCTTGTAATAAACTATCTACCATGCTAGAAAAATGACCAAACATCGTTTCCATTAATTCTGTTTCAAACAATTCATCCACATAATCCCAGAAAATCCACAGTTCATCCGCTAGCAAGGTGGCCTGAAAATCAATATAGACTTGTGATGTCTGAGTAATCCCCGTCTTGAGATCGCCCAATTGCTCCAAGCCAGGACGGCCTGCCTGCTGGTCTCCTGTCAATACAGAGGTGAATACGTAAGGCATGACTGCTTTTCCATGCATCCAATCATGATACTTGACCAACTCGCGGATCAGTTCGACGCCTTCAAAATGTCGATGCTCCAATGCTTCAATGAGCACCTCCTGTACATAACGTGCTTTCTCCCAAATCGTTGGCTGAGACGAAAACTGTATCCCCAAGAGCAAATTGGACGTAAAGTCTCCAACCATTTGCTCCACATCAGGATGGAATGGATAGCGGTTAAAGACCGTCAGATTGATCGAAACGTCTGTTTGGTTGCTCCAGAGTGCCAGAATCTCTGCATAGATCGTGGCAAATAAAGCGGAAGGTGTGACCCCATGCTCTAGTGACATACGCTTCAGCTTCTCCCACTGCTCCTTGCTGTAGATTCGCTCTTTTCGCTGAAAGGTGGGAAATTGAATGTCATTCGGGTTACATCTGAGTGGCAATGCCGGAGCCTGCGGAAAGCTTTCCACCTTCTGCAACCAATATTGCTTGTCAGTTTCATAAACTTCCGATTGCTTCAATGCTTTGTACGCCATCATATAGTCCCGGAAGGTAAACGAAGAATTAGGCAACTCGGCATCGGGATTCTCATAATACCGCATCAAATCCTGACCGATGATATCCATACTGGCCGCATCTGCAATCAACAGGTCTCGGCCCATACATAAAAGATGTTTATCCAGAGAGAGTCGATACGCCTTAAATTCAAACAACGGCCACTGATCGGTAGGAAACACGTAATGGGACATACGATCACGCTCGGCTTGAATGCAAGCCTGCTGTGCCGCTTCATCAAGCTGACGCAAATCCACAACCTCAATCTGATACGCCGGAACATGCTCCAGAATTTGCTGCTCGCCGCTCGGCAAAATAATCGCTCGCAGCATAGGATGACGGCGGATTACTTGGTTGAGGCTGGCATTGAATCGCCCTATATCAATCGTGGTCTCCACTTCTGTATAGACATGTGTCGATACTCCGCCTAATTCAAACTCGGCATTTCGACCCAAAAAGTACGCCATTTGTATGTCCGTTAATGGAAAGGGCTGATAGAGATATTCTGGATCAGCCTTCGCTTCCGGGTAGGCGGAGACTTCGACTTCGGCGCAAGCTTCGGCGGTATGTGTATCCTCTGTTGCTGTTTCCCTTGCAGGCTCTAACTGGAAGCAATAGCTCGTGAGCTGCTGCAGATAGAAGATGAAATCATCAGCAACCCTGCTTATCGTCTCTTCCCGATATTCCTGCTGGTTATAATGGATAGAAAGACGGAATTGGCCCCCCATGACCATGCATGCGATATCGATGGCGTAGGCTCTTTGTGAAGAAGGGTCGAGCATTTGCCCTGTGCCCATAGGAGATATGCTAAATACCTCATCCATTTCCTGATCGAATTGCCCCAAATAGTTGAAGCAGATTTCCGGTGCCTTAGAAAACGTCAGCTCTCGCTTATTTTCATCAGCAGTCAAATATTTTAGGATTCCGTAGCCAATCCCGCGATTCGGAACACCTTGAAGCGTTTCGTGAACCTTGCTGATTTGCTTACCCCAATCATCCGTATTGCTCATCTCCAGAACGAGCGGATACATTGACGTAAACCATCCGATGGTCCTGCTGACACTTAACTCAGGCATGATTTCTTCACGTCCATGCCCTTCCATGCCGATCAAGAAGCGGTTCTCTTTCGTCCATTGTTTTAGAGCCAGACCAAGAGCCGCCAAGAGTATCTCGTTCGTTTCCGCCCGCACAGCCTTGCCAGCAACACGCAAGAGGTGCGTGGTATCCTCTCTGCTCAACTCCCGTTCCAAAACAAGCGTATCTTTGACACAATTGATCTTCACTTGCTGATCTTTGGGCAAATGAGAGATGCTGTATGCTTCAAGCTTATGCCAATAATCTTTCTCTTTTAATAGTGTCTGCTTATTCGCATACGCTGTTAACCCTTTTGCCCACGATTGATAGGAAGACGTCTTTTTTGGAAGCTGAAGCTCTTTTTGCTCCATGGCTTGCTTATACACTTGAGCCAAATCCTCGAGTAAAATGCGCCAAGACACTCCGTCGATGACAAGATGGTGAATGACAATTAACAGGTGGTCTCCTGTTCTTGTCTGGAAGAGACCTGCCTTGACTAGCGGGCCTTTGGTGATATCTATGCTTCTTTGGATTTCGTTTGCTTTTTCCAGCATCGTTTGCTCAATCTCGGTCTGCTCGCGAAGATCGAACAACGCCAAATCATAGAGAGTCTCATTCTCTCCCCTATTCATTTGAATAGTTTGTGTCCCATTTGTCTGGTAAATCATCCTTAAAGCATCATGATGAATAAACAAATGAGTCAACGCTTTTTCAAGCGCTTCTTTCTCAAAGCCTGATTCTCTGTAAAGCATGAAGGCTTGATTCCAATGTCCGCGATGCGGAATCTCCTGTGCAAAGAACCAATGCTGAATCGGTGTAAGCTCCACCTCTCCCGTTACTACACCCTGGTCATAGCTTTTGGTAGAACGCTTCATTACTTTCGCCAATTGAGCAACCGTTGGATGGTCAAACAAATCTTTGATACCAACTTGCAGCCCGTGTTTTTGCAGGCGAGAAGAGACTTGAATGGCCTTGATCGAGTCACCGCCAAGCGCAAAGAAATGATCGTCAATGCCAATCTTTGTGACCCCCAGAACATCTTGCCACACCTTAACCAAGCTCATCTCGGCCTCGTCACGCGGTGCCAAATACTCAGTCTTCCCCTGTTCCTGAATGGTTGGTAGTGGCAGTGATTTACGATCAATTTTGCCACTCGTGTTTAATGGGTAGCTTTCCAGTTGCATGTAATAGGAAGGAACCATATAACTAGGCAAGCGCGACAGCAAATACGTGCGCAAATCCTCTTCATCGAGTGGATCGCTCATGATCAGATACGCACACAGATACTTCCCTCCACGCGTGTCTTCATTCATCGTTACCAACGCTTGCCTGATGGAGCTGTAGTTAAACAAATGTGTTTCAATCTCACCCATTTCAATACGGAACCCTCTGATTTTTAGCTGGAAATCCATTCTGCCCATATATTCGATATTGCCGTCCGGCAGCAATCGGCACAAGTCGCCCGTTTTGTACATCTTTGCTCCTGGTGTAAACGGATTTCGGACAAATACCTCTCCCGTCAGCTCCGGACGATTCACATACCCTCTAGCCAGACCTGCTCCAGCAATACACAGTTCTCCCGGTACTCCCAGCGGTTGAAGCTGATGATCCCGATCCACGATATACAACTGGATATTCTCCACGGGCTTCCCGATCAGAACGGTAGACACCTCTGCACTAGCCGGACAATCATAATAAGAGACATGGATGGTGGCTTCAGTTGGTCCGTACAGATTAGAGAGGATGAGCGAAGAATCTCCTCTCCATAGCTGATTAAAACGATTCACATGTTGAGCGGTAAGTGCCTCTCCGCTAGCGAATACTTTTTGAATGGTAGAAAGTCGCTTTACATGATTGTCACCGTATTCGAGATAATCCAAAAAAGCTTGAAGCATGGATGGGACAAAATGAATGACAGTCACACCCTGTTGTTCGACGGTTTGAATAATCGTTTCCGGCTCTTTTTCTCCGCCCGGTGCGAGAAAGCAAAGCGTTGCGCCTTGGAAGAACCACCAGCATAGCTCAAAGACAGAAACATCAAAGGTATACGCTGTCTTCTGCATGACCACGTCATTTGCGGTAATCGGATATTGATGCTGCATCCAGCACATATTGTTTATCACAGCGTGGTGCTCAATCATCACGCCTTTAGGCATCCCTGTCGAGCCAGAGGTGTAGATGACATAAGCGAGATCGGCCGAGGTATTAATGCATTCCAGATCAGAAGAATCTCCTTGGTAAAGGTCGATATCATCCAGATCCATGACGTTTTGTTCCACATCTAGCTCTTGTATGAATTGCGACTGAGTCAGGAGCACTTTGGCTTCGCTGTCTTTCAGCAAATAGCGGATGCGCTCGGCTGGGTTGGCTGGATCGATGGGAACATAAGCGCCACCGGCCTTATGGATAGCCAGAATGGCAACCATCATCTCAAATGATCGTTCTACCATCAGCCCGACTATTTGATTGGGTACGATACCCTCTCGACGCAATACCCGGGCCAACTGATTGGAACGTTCGTGCAATTCCCGATAGGTCATGGATTGCTCTCGGAAAAGAAGCGCCGTTTTTTCTGGATGCTTTCTTGCTGTTTCTGTAAATACCTCGTGCAGCAGCTTGTTTTTCGGATATGCCACCTTTGTCTGGTTGTAATGGTGTGATAGCTCATTTTGCTCTGCATCTGTGAGAATAGATAGTTTGCCTATTTCTACCGAGGGATCACGAAGAATCGTCTTTATCACCTGCCGGATATGTCCGGCTACTTTTTCCATATGCTCCTGCTCGTAGACAAGGCCATTATATTTCAGTGTGATGGCTAACTCATCTGTCGGGATCACAATCAGATTAAAATCATAGTTGGTCTGTTCAAACAGATCAAAATCATAAAGCTTTAGCCCCTGAAAATCATGGCCGCCTAGCAAATCTACTTCTAGCGGCACATTTTCAAAAGCGATAATGTGATCAATCAGCCCCTGTGACAATTCAGAAGCCGCCTGAATCTTGGCGAGCGGAAAATAGCTATGCTCTTCTGAGGCCAGCATCTGTGTCTGCATCCGCTTCATCAGCTCTGTAAAGCTCATCCCCGCTTTAAATTGGACACGCACCGGATTGGTATTGATAAGAAGGCCGATCATCTGCTCAATTCCTGTGATCGGGGCTTGTCTACCAGAAACAACCGCTCCGAACAATACATCGTCAGTATTGTTATAGCGCTTCAGGATGATACTCCAGATGGATTGAATAACCGTATTGAGCGTTACATGCTGCTCTTTTGCCACCCGCTTTAGGCGTGCTGTGTCCTCTTTGGAAATCGTGAGCTGTACCTTTTGTTGCTGATACCCAGAAGACTTCTCTTTTTTCGCCCATGGCAACAGTGTAGGCTGGTCTACACCCTCTATGTAACTGTTCCAGTACGCACCTGCCTTCTCCTTATTCTGCTGATGCAACCATTGCAAATAGCTGGAAAACGTCTTCGGCTCCGGCAACCGGGGATCAGTGTTTTCAGCCAAAGCCTGATAAATCGCAAAGAGCTCCTCTATAATCGGCCCGAGGCTCCATCCATCCACAATGATATGGTGAAAACTGAGAAGAAGGTGGAAATCGGCCTCCCCTTTTTTGAAAACAGAGAGGCGGATCAGCAAGTCGCGCGTCAGGTCAAAGCCCTTTGCCCGATCCTGCTCTTTCATAGAGGCAAGCAGGCTATCCTGTTCCTGCCCTGCATAGGAAGAGAGGTCCGTATAGCTGATCTGGCTTTTTCTTTGCTCCAGCACGATCTGGATCGGTTGCTTTGCCTTGTCTGTATTGAAAACCGTACGAAAAATATCATTACGCATGATGAGATGCTGTAGACTTTGCTCCAATAGCGGTTTCTGAAGATCTCCTTTGATACCAAATGAAAGCTGAACGAAGAACGACTGGTCACCCGGATCGAGCAAGGAATGGTAGAGAATTCCCTCCTGCATCGGTGTTAATGGATACACTTTTTGCATCAATTGTTGAGAAGACATATGTTTCCCCCCATGATTATTGAATGTTGGCTTTTAATTCCTCTTCCAATTCCTTCATTTCATCTACTGACAGACCTAGTTCATCCAAAAGTACACGCGTTTCATCAGCACCATCGGTATTTGCTCTTTGCTCTTCTTCTAGACGCTGATTTTCTTGTAAAAACAAAGAGAGTACGGCAATGGTAGGCTGATTGAACAAATCTTTTACCTGAAGAATTACATCCTGCTCTCGAAGGCGCGCGCATATCTGGATCGCCTTGATTGAATCTCCCCCAAGGTGAAAGTAATTGTCCATGATGCCAATTTGAGACACTCCCAGCACCTCTTGCCAGATCTGGACAAGCTGTTGCTCTGTTTCATTGCGTGGCGCCATGTACACTTGGCTTTGTAAGTCCTCCCAATCTGGCTCCGGCAAAGCTCGACGGTCTACCTTGCCATTTGCGTTTAGCGGGAGAGAAGCCATTTGGTGGAAAGTAGCAGGCAGCATATAGTACGGAAGGGACTTAGCTAGCTGGCCACGTAGCTTATGGATATCCACCTTGTGATTCGCTACAAAAAAGGCGCATAGTTGATTCAATCCTGTCGATGACTTCCAATCAATTACTACGGCCTCTTTGATTCCTTCCTGCTGCAAGAGACTATGCTCGATCTCACCTAGCTCGATGCGAAAGCCTCTACGTTTTACCTGATGATCTACGCGCCCGATGAATTCGATGGCCCCATTAGGCAGCCAGCGGGCTAAATCCCCTGTCTTGTACATTCGCTCCCCAGGGTAAAAAGGATGAGGGACAAACTTCTCGGCGGTGAGCTCCGGATTGTTCAGATAGCCGCGAGCCAGACCGTCTCCGGAAATACATAGCTCCCCAATGGCGCCATAGGGCTGCAGCTGATTTTTCCTGTTGAGGATAAACACCTGCGTATTGGCGAGTGGCACACCGATCGGAATAGTTCCAAGCCGCTCGTCCACCTCTTCCACCGCTTGATAGGTAGCATAGACTGTACTCTCCGTTGGCCCATAAACATGTAGGATTGCTCCCTTGCCCATAAAAGCGAGTGCTTTTTGAACGTGTCGCACAGAGACTCGTTCTCCACCGAAAAGCACTTTGCGCACGCCGGAAAAGCTTTCGATATTGTGATCTACGAGTGTATTAAACAAAGCCGTCGTTACGAAGAAAATGGTCACGCGATACTCTTTTATTTTCGAAAGCAATCCGTTCATGTCGAGGAGTGTTTCGTGATCTGGCACCACCAGCTTGGCGCCATTCAGTAACGCACCGAAAATATCAAAGGCAGAGCCATCAAAAGCGAAGTTGGACAATTGCAAGATCGTGTCATCCGATGTGATTTCCAGATAATTCGTAGTCTTTATTACTCTGGTCACGTTGAAGTGCTGGGTCAAAATACCCTTGGGCTTCCCCGTCGAGCCAGAGGTGTACATCACGTAGGCAAGATGTTCAGCTTGACATGTACGTAGGGGATTATGATTCCACTCCTGTTTCGTCTCTGTAAGTAAATCCTCCAGCACAAGCACCTGAAAAGCATCGTCATGGGCGATCCCAGCTTCGACGACTCTCCATTTCTCCCACATCTGTCTTTGGATCAGTACGATTTTGGGTTTCGAGTCAGTCAAGATCATGCCAAGCCGTTCAGCAGGATTCCCAGGGTCGAGCGGAACGTAAGCAACGCCCGCTTTGAGAATACCGAAAATTCCGGCAACCATAGTGGAAGAACGCTCTGTGAACAGCCCGATTAGTTCGTCGGGCTTGACCCCCTTTTGCTGAAGCTGATGAGCAATCCGGTTTGCCCGCTGGTTAAGCTCCTCATAGGTAAGCGTCTCTTGATCGAATACGAGAGCGGTCTGCTTCGGAACTGCTTTCACCTGTTGCTCAAATAGATCAGCGATCGTCTGCTGTCTGGGGTAGTTCGTTTTCGTCTGGTTTTTTTCTACTAAAAAGTGGCGTTTCTCTTCAGCGGTAAGCACTTCGATCTCATCGAGACCTATCAAGACATCTAGGCTTACTTGCTCGGCAACAGTCTGGATATGACCTGCCATGCGTTGGACATCCTCGCTCGAAAAATGGTCTTGATGGTAGATCAGGCGCAGCATTAATTGATCGGCTTTCGGCATGACAGTAATACTGAGCGGATAATGGGTATGCTCGATGACACGATTCTCGCTTGCCTGCACACCACCTTCTTTCCATTGTCTTCTCCACGCTTGATCCGCAGGGCTGTTGTCAAAAACCAACAGATGATCAAAGAGAGGAGCGCCTAAGGTTACACGTTGTATCTCGGCCAAGGGCACATATTCATGCTTATTGGCGAGCCTTGACTGTTCGTGAATGTTTTGCAACAAATCCTGAAATGGCTGCTCCTGTGTCGTTTTTACCCGCAGAGGCAAGGTGTTGATGAAGAGCCCAACCATTCGTTCCACCCCAGAAAGCTCGGCCGGACGTCCTGCTACCACCGTACCAAAGACAACATCATTGCGGTCGTTATAGGTTTGCAGTACGATCCCCCAGATCGCTTGGAACACGGAACTTAGTGTTACCTGATTTTGTCTGGCGATATGCGTAAGCCGCTGTGTTACCGCTCGATCGAGCAATACATCATACTCTCCAACAGCAGAGGAGCTATCACGTAGCTTGCTCCCTACTGGCAAGGTGGCGATTTCCTCATAGCCTTGCAATTCATTCTGCCAAAATTCGAGCGCACCGCTCCGATCTTGTTTCGTTAACCATTTCATATAGTGGCTGTACGGCTGTACGGGAGGCAAGTGATCTGGTGTCCCGGTCAGTAACGAATGATAGATCTGCACCAGATCGTCCAAAATGATATCCGCGCACCACCCGTCCATCAGAATGTGATGGAAGCTAATCAGGAGTGTCCATTCCTTTGCTCCCTTCTCAATGATTTTCAAGCGAATCAAAGGGTCTTTTGTAAGATCGAAGCCACGCTCCCGGTCCTCCCTGATTAGCTGCTCTACCCATTCCTCCACGGGAAAATCAACTGATTCGGTAGGGCGTTTTTGCACGTGTATCATTAGCGGCCGCTCACGGAGAACGACTTGCACCGGCTGTTTTACCTGTTCATGCAAAAATGTGGTGCGCAGTACATCATAGCGTTGGACAAGTAATTCAAAGCTTTTCGCTAGTACCGTCACGTGTAGATCACCTGTAACAGGCAGCACGATCTGCACATGATAGGAGGTATCCTCTGTATCGGCCAACGCATGAAAGAGCATTCCTTCTTGCATCGGGGAGAGTAAATAAATATCTTGTACATGTTCTCTGGAAAACGTCGTCATTTCTTTCACCCGCCTCACTCAAAATGATTACTGCAAGCTAGTAAGCTCCAGATAGGTCAGACGCTAATCCCGATCAACTACACCAAGCTTGTCCGGATGCCAATTCACTTGTCTTCAAATAACTTATGCCTACTCCCTCATTCCGGCTGCAAGCCCACTTCAATGGAGTGAATGAGCACTTGCTGGGGGGACAACTTGAAGTACTTCTGTATTCTTCTGAAATTCATATCACCAATGGAACAGATGCCGACCTTATGCATTTGCGCAACATGGGTCAACAATTGAACCATGATGCCACTGTCAATCCCTGCGTAGAAATATCCCATCCCACCGTATTTCGGCATCGTCACTTCAGCGTTATAGATGAGATAGATTGAGAACGCAGATGACTGAAAGATTTGCTTATTCGTGGAATAATGCGCATCCTCAGTAATTACGCAAGTATTGCTGACCATTTGCAGGACATTTTCAATCGGGTTGTAGTAATAAAGCCCCGCCTTCACGTTTTCGACACGATGATCTTTGATATAGACATACAGATCAATTGGATAAAGGCCGCCAGCCGTTGCATAGTTGTAGCGAATTTCACCATCGTGTCGATATTGTTTACATACAGAAATCAGACTGGAAAAGATATCGAAGGGTACCTTTTTCTTTTCTTCAAAGTGACGCCAGGTTCTACGAGCTGTAATGACCTCGGGAAACTCACACTCAGTCAAGGAGACGTTGGTTTGGGTTGTTTGCGGAAACGATCGGGACAATTTTTCCTGCCTAAATGCCTCGTATTGCGTTGGATCAAGAAAGGTTTCTGGCGAGTACGGATGAGAGATGAGATGTTCTTGGGGATAATAGATCTCTTGAGGGGTTAGAATCGAATGAACCAAAATGCGATTTACAATCAGGTCACGAACAAAATCTGCGACATGATCGGGATTTACCTGAGGAAAATGGGAGATGAGATCGGGAATCTTGATTCCTTTTTGTGTCAAATAATAAAACGTCGGAAACAATGCCAATGCAGAACCTGAATAAGAAAGCAATTCAATGCGGATTTCATCATCCTGCTGTTCCCACCTGACGGAAGGCGACCAAAAGTATTCACAATCTTCGTGGAAAGATTTCATCATTTTTTTTGCTACTTGCTGTTGCATGATTTTTATCCCCTTTTCGTTAAAAATCTCATGCATCTTCACATACGGCCCGCCACTACAGGGGTAGGCTCCTCCCATTCTCGTAAAACAGGCGGCTCATTGCACCGAACTACCTCACCAGGTATGCCAACCACGGTGCAGTTAGGAGGAACTTCCTTCAGAATGACCGCTCCAGCTCCAATTTTGGAGTTATCACCTACCCTGATTGGTCCCAATACTTTTGCACCTGCGCTGATGATGACGTTGTTGCCGATCGTGGGATGCCGTTTACCTGTATCCTTGCCTGTACCTCCAAGGGTGACACATTGATAGAGAGTTACATAATTGCCGATCTCTGTCGTTTCCCCAATAACAATGCCCATACCATGATCAATAAAGACCGCCTCTCCGATCTTCGCTCGTGGATGAATGTCAACTCCGGTTAGAAATCGGTTAAGCACAGAAATCATCCGCCCTGCCAGGAAAAAACCTTTTTGATAGATGGCATGAGCAATGCGGTGTAGCAAAAGCGCGTGGAAGCCGGGGTAACAAAGAATAATTTCCAAGGTGTTCCTGGCTGCTGGGTCCTTAACCTTGATAAAATTAATGTCCTTCCTCAACTTATGAAACATGGGGAACTCTCCTCTTGTTCATAATGCGTTACCCATACGTTCTGACATCTCCGTTTCTACTGCATTTTTTGCTCCAGAGAGATCACCTTCCCATTCAAATAGTTAGGTTCGGTTCATCCTAAACGTTTAGAATTCATAATTTAGTAAAAAAATATGAATACTAAATGTATAGTATTGTATCCAGAGATTATTCTACTACGCAATTATCCAGTTGTAAATATTTAACAGCTAAAAATTTACAGAGGAATAGCGGTACTACTTCACGTTTTCCATTTCAAAAAAAGCCCAATTTTCCATCTTATATCCAGAAATAAGACTTTACATGCATCCATGCATAATGTTAGAATTCGGTTGAAGGCAATACTAAACATTTAATATTAAATATTTAGGAAGATGATGAGGTGCAAACATGACGAGAGCTATGGTGCTAGGACTTTTGTTAAAATCTGGACCGATGTCCGGCTATGAGATACAGCAGAAAATGATATCGGCCCAAACAGACAAGTGGGCTTATGTCCAGCCAGCTTCGATTTACCATGCATTAAAGAAGCTGGATCAGGAGGGATATGTAGCTTTGGAAACGCTGGAGCAGACCGGAAATCGTTCCAAGGCAATCTATTCGATTACAGAAGAAGGCAAGCACGAGTTAAAACGGTTGCTGGTCAACGCCTTTCAAAACTTATCTGTTTTATTTCCTACAGATTTATACACCGCATTAACCTTTATGGATGAAGCTGAGTTAGATGACATTATCCTCGCTCTGGAAAAACAACAGAAGGCCATCCAGGAAGTTTATGAGGACATGAAAGCAGGTCAGGAGGAAAAGGCCAAAATTATGGAAATCCCGCAAAACGTCCTGTACATTTTCCAAAACATCTATGATCAATGTGAGCTTCAGTTGGGCTTTATCACCAAATTGAAGGAAGACTTCCTTGCACTAAAACAGAATGCTTCCCATATAAATTAGATTTGAAATTGCTAAGGAGGAGTTAAGATGGAGCTAGCAAAGAACACTGCTAGAATGCAAAAATCCGCCTTGCTTGTTATAGGATTGGCCGTATTCATTGACATGTTAATCTACGGAATGATCGTCCCCATTTTACCCAGATACGCAACTTCTCTTGGCGCTTCACAAACAGAGATTGGTCTCTTGTTCAGCAGTTATGCTATTACGTTGTTCGTAGCGACCCCGATATTTGGGGCGCTATCAGATCGAATCGGTCGTCGAGGGCCGATGCTTTGGGGCTTGCTTGGACTTGCAGCCGCCACATTGCTTTTCGCGTTTGCCGATAGTTTCTGGTTGCTTGTTCTTGCGCGAGCCATGCAGGGCATTGCCGCTGCAGTAACATGGACGGCGGGTCTTGCTCTTTTGGCAGACATTTTCCCGTCGGAAGAACGAGGAAAAGCCATGGGTCTTGCTCTGTCCGGGCAAGCTGCCGGAACACTCATGGGGCCTTCTGTAGGAGGCTGGCTATATGAGCTTGGGGGTTATCAGACACCGTTTCTTTTCGCCGCTGGATTGGCCTTACTTGTTGGGGTATTATTCCTAACCTTACTGCGCAATCTTCCTGAGACAAAATCTGAGAAATTCACGTCCTCTTTTGGGATTCTGCGGAATCGGCAGCTGCTGGTTATTACAGGTGTTGTTGTGATTGGTGCGGCTGTTCCCAGTGTTTTGGAGCCTACTCTCCCTCTGCATCTGCAAAAAAACTTCCAGGCTTCACCCGGATTTATCGGTCTGCTTTTTGCGGTACCAACTCTTGCCTATGGTCTCGCCACTCCGTTTATCGGTTCTTTTTCTACACGGATCGGGCATATCAAATCCATATTAATCGGGCTTGTCATGGTGGCAATCTTTCTACCCTTGACCGCACTGCCTGATTCTATCTGGATGCAGGCATGCATGCTTGCGCTTCTCGGTATCAGCATGGGAATGGTGCTTGCTCCTTGTCTTCCACAGCTTGCGGATATTGCACAGAAAAGCGGTGTCAATTCCTATGGCGTTACTTTTGCGATCTACAATACGTCATACTCCATCGGGATGATGATTGGCCCTCTTGCCAGTAGCGTTCTGACACAAGCGGCAAGCTTACAAATTGCCTATGCAAGTCTTGGAGGACTTGTCTTGCTATATATGTTTTATCTTTTGATGACCACTCGCACGCGTGCTGGTAGCAGATAAAGGAATCTTCCAGGCGGCCCTCGGCCGTCTTTTTTGTAGCTGATTTTCAATGATCAACGTATTCACGGACACCTGTGTCGTAAAAATCAAACAAAAAGAACGACCATTACTCTCCCCAATTAGAGTAATGGTCGCGTAGCGATTGGTTCCACCGCCATGCCTTATGAAAAATCCTCAGGCTTTAGCTTCATCAGTTCTTCTTTTGTCAGATCACTTGATTTCATTAGCCGAACTGCTTGCACACGAATCGCTTTTTCAATGCTGTTTCGAATGTACCTCGCATTGCTAAAGTTCTCTTGAAAAGGGTCGTTGACGATTCCTGATATCGTTCTTCTCAGCTTCTCACTTGCGTCCTTTGATAAAGAATATTCCTTGTTTTTCGCCATGACGTATGCGATATCCATTAATTCCTCGACTTCATAATCAGCAAACTTGATATGCACGGGAAAACGAGAAGGCATGCCCGGATTCAATTCTAGAAAAGAATCCATTTCATCGGTGTATCCTGCTATTATGCAGATGAAGTCATTACCAAAGTCTTCAAGTGATTTTGTCAAACAATCTATCGCTTCTTTTCCAAAATCTTTTTCGCCACCACGGGCTAACGAATAAGCTTCATCAATGAACAAAATGCCTCCCATTGCCTTTTTGACGAGATCACGGGTTTTTTGTGCCGTATGTCCGATGAATTCCCCGACTAAGTCTGCCCTCTCCACTTCAATCAGGTGGCCTTTGCTCAATACTCCCATCTCACGAAACATTTTACCGAATAAACGGGCTACCGTCGTCTTGCCGGTGCCCGGGTTTCCCTTGAATACCATGTGAAACACTTGCTTTTCAATTTTCAAGCTGTGTTTTTCTCGCTCTTTGTTTATCTTGATCAATGCATAAATTTCATAGATGGTTTTCTTCGCTTCCTGTAAGCCAATTAGGCTATCCAATTCATTAAATAAGGAGGCGAGCTCACTGGGAGCGGATGTATTCACATATTCCGATAAGGTTTCAGGCTTCTTCAATGGAAGTTCGTTTCGTTTAAAAACAACCTGTATCCGATTCGAAGTAGCTGTCGTATGATTTGTGTCCACAGTTAGGTTGCTATCCACTTGTCTCACACAAATTCACCTGCCTCTTGGTCATACCTTAGTATACTCATGAACCAGGTAAACCTGCCCTATTTTTTCAATCCGCGCCTGTCCAATGCAATGCAGAGTGCAACGATTCCAAGCATGGACCCGGACAGAAACGGGACGACTTGCTGCAACGGGTAGGTGAAGGGTGATATTCCTTTCACCAGGAACGCATGTAAAAAGACCGTCAGTACACCAATTAACCCCACACCGATCCAAAACAACCATTTTTCCTCGGTGGGTACTTGTCTGATGACAGTGTGGCTATTTTTCCGTGCATTCCGGGCAATCACATATAAGATGGCCATTCCACCAAAGAGTGTGCTGCCATGCTGTAGCAGCTTGTAGACTGGTACCTCATAGTGACCGATCATGATAGCTTGTTGCAATAGCCACAGTTGGTCAACCATGCGCCCGCCTTTATGGGTAAAAGCATCCCAAGCGATATGACTCCAACTGCCAAGCACAGCCGAATACATAAAAACCATCGCAAATCGCCATGCTGGCATACTCCTTATACCCGAATCTGTATAGGCCAGCCCTCTTCCGATCCATTCCGGCAACCGCGCAATCATCGGCTTTTTGACCACGTATTGATACAAGAAGGCTAGTAGGATTGCTATCGGCAAATCAACTAACCACAATCCGAGCATGGTGTGACTGTACACACTGAATGCTTGCATACGAAAGAAGTACTCAAAATCCGGCGCCATACTGCCAAACACAAGTGCCGAAAACGAAAACCACTTGCATCTGCGTAACGGTAGCACGATAGCCGGATGAGCAAAAGTAAAAGGCATACGCTTACTCCCTTTGCATTAGAGTGGCAGTAGATGGGCAACTACCTGCTTGCCGCTCACTTGAATCCCTTTGTCCTGTTTTCCGCAATGCTTCAGATCTTTGATGAGCTGTTCAATTAATTGCTTGGCTTCCTGACTTTCTTTTTTCTCCAATTTGACAGCCAGCTGTACAGCGTCCCCTGATGAGAGCATTCGTTCTGCTTGTCTTTTTTTCGTATCGTAATCGTGGTCTTCAATGTAGGCACTCAAGCGAATCTCTTTTACCTTTACACCCTTCTCTGCCTTGCGGTTTTTGGCGTTTTCCTTGATGACCTGCTCTTTGTAATCCGTGCGATTTACTAACTGACAAGGGGGAGGACTCGAAGCCAATGACAGACATACCAGATCCACTCCCTGTTCCTTTGCCATGCGGAGCGCTTCTTTCGTGGAAATAATTCCCAGATCCTCACCGTTCACTCCTGTTAGTTGTACGACTGCCGCTTTTATTTTTTCATTCAGGATCATTCTCGTTTCACCTTACCTGTTTTATTTGATTTTGAGGGACATTACTACTTCTACTAAGGGCGCATTGTATCCTTCCAGCGTACGTGATTGCAAATCATTTTCATGACGAAGCCCAAACGTTTTTGTATAATAGGACAAGGCTCATCTTACGGACGTCTTCAAACAAATTATTAATTAGCAAACTAACTAACTGGGGGTACTTTGGTGGAGTTCAGTTATTCAACCGCATTAACCCATTCTGCGTCGCATGTGATGAAAATGCATCGGCAAAATGTAGAATTCCTGATTCAAAAATACGACGTCTATCCCGGTCAGCCCATTCTCTTGATGCGACTGACTGAAAACGATGGAATGATTCAAAAAGAATTGGCTCGAAAAATCGGAGTGAAACCCGCGACACTTACCGTCATGATTAATCGAATGGCCAAATCGGGACTGGTCGAGCGCAAAGCAGATGAACGGGACCAACGTATCTCCCGCGTATACCTTACCGACAAAGGTCGGATGGCTACCAAACATGTCAAAGAAGTGTTGCGTGTCATTGAGGAAAACTGCTTTATCGGATTCTCAGAGGAAGAAAAGGATATTTTGCGGGGCTTGCTCGATCGAATGCACAGCAACCTCCATGCTTTTTACCTGCAAAATACACAGCCCACTTCTGACTAGTAAAAAGCTTTTATCCAGGAAAAATAATGAGAAAGGTTTGACTACTTACCGTGAATAATCTAGCAAAAGAACTCGATTCCACGTCGCTATCCGGCAGCAAATCACGCCGACTGTGGATGGCGGCGATTTTAGGTTCGCTCTCTGCTTTTGGCCCGCTGTCCCTCGATATGTATTTACCTGCGCTGCCAATGCTTGCTGATGATCTACAAACGAGCACCTCCATGACACAGCTCAGCTTGACTGCATGTATGCTCGGTCTATCCATTGGTCAATTGTTCGCAGGTCCGATCAGCGACGTACGCGGACGAAGAACTCCTCTGATCATCGGGCTCATTTTGTATGCGGTCTCTTCCTTCTTGTGTGCCGTAGCCCCGTCTATCTACACGTTTGTGTTGCTACGCTTCGTACAAGGTCTTGCTGGTTCTGCTGGAATCGTTATCGCCCGCGCTACGGTTCGAGATTTGTACGCGGGGACAGAGCTGACGAAGTTTTTCGCCCTCTTGATGCTCATTAACGGTATCGCTCCCATCGCGGCACCAATTGTCGGAGGCCAAATCCTGCAATTTACTACCTGGCACGGTGTGTTTATTGTACTCGGGCTGATCGGCGCAATCATGTTCCTCGTCGTACTGCTCGCTCTCCCAGAGACATTGCCACTAGAACGCCGCTCCAAGGCCGGTATCGGCAACACGCTGGCGACCTTTGGTACCCTGATAAAGGATCGCGTATTTATGGGCTACGCTATGGCGCAGGGCTTGGTGACCGCTGCCATGTTTGCATACATCGCCGGTTCGCCCTTTGTGTTTCAAAAAATATATGAAGTGTCTCCACAAACGTTTAGTCTCATCTTCGCTATTAACGGGGTAGGCATTATTATTGCGAGTCAAATTACCGGAAAGCTCGCTGGTAAAGTGAAAGAAACGACGCTGTTTATTGCTGGGATTACGATTGCGGGAGTCGGCGGCATTGGGCTCCTGGCCATGGTTTTACTACAAGCTGGTCTCATCGCCGTACTCGTTCCGCTCTTCTTTGTCGTCTCCAGTGTTGGCATTGTGGGCGCAACAGGTTTTTCTCTCGCGATGCAAAATCAAAGCAAAGCGGCGGGAAGCGCATCTGCTCTCCAGGGGCTACTCTCCTTCATCAGCGGCGGAATTGTCGCTCCACTTGTGGGAATCAGCGGCGAGCATACCGCAATTCCAATGGGGATCATTATTGCCCTTTCTACGATCGGCGCCATTGTCTGCTACGTAGTCATGGTTCGTCAGCGCTCATCAGCTTCCTGATCAACTAACCTCTTGCAAACGTACGTTCTGTGCATTACAATCACATTATGGGTAATAATAGTAAGTGGGCTTAACAAGTTGGTCATATGAAAACCAAGGGAGATGTTGACACATGGCATTGCGTTTGATTCCTTACATCGTTTTGAATGGTACTGCAAGTGAAGCGATTAGCTTTTACGAGGGTGCGCTAGGTGCTGAAGTACTGTTCAAGCAAACCTTCGGTGAAATGCCGGAAAATCCGGAGTTCCCATTACCTGCAGAAGCCAAGAATCGTATCGGACATGCAACGATTCGCGTCGGTGAAACTGAATTGATGTTTTCCGATACCTTCCCAGGACAACCGCATCAGCTTGGTGATCAAGTGACCATCTGCATCTCGACCGATGATAAAGAGCAATCTCAAAAGATTTATGATGCCCTGCAAGAAGGCGGTCAAGTGCTTATGCCTCTGCAAGAAACGTTCTTCAGCCCAGCTTACGGAAGTGTAAAGGACAAGTTCGGCATCACGTTCCAAATTTACACGGATAATCACTGCATGGAGTAGTATTAAAGCCCTGTTCGCTTAAACGGCGACAGGGCTTTTTATTGTATCTTTTTTCGTTGATGGTATTTCCATCGCTGATTGATTAGGAATGCACTGATGAAAAAAGATACACCAGCGTACAAAACAATAGAAAATGCAATCATCCCCCACGTATTTTCTCCGGACTCAGAACTCCAAAATCCGTCTATTGAAGTCGAAAAGAACATAGTGATGGTCGTGGCCCCCCATATCCTACGATAAAAATACGATTTTGTACGCAACATCATTATTGATTTCCAAGGTCCCACCACCCCTCTTGCGCCAGATAATAAAAAAAGAACCAGGATCACATGTATCCTGGCTGCTGGTGCTGCTTCGCTTACTGTTGGTTATTCTCCTGAGACATGAGTGACACAGGGCGTTGCGGAGTGAACGTGGAGATTGCATGCTTGTATACTAATTGTTGCTTGCCTTCGCTATCAATCACAATCGTGAAATTATCGAATGCTTTAATATACCCGCGCAATTGAAATCCGTTCACAAGGTAAATGGTAACCGCGATGTTTTCTTTCCGCAAATGATTCAAGAACGTATCTTGAATGTTGATCGTCTGTTTCATGTACACTACCCCCTAAAAGGACTTGTATGTTATATATTCGGCAATTGTTGAAACTTTCCTGCCAATATTCGCTTGATAGTTTCCACGTTATTCCTCTGTTCGGCCGGGTCCGTCATGTCAAACCATTGAATTTCTGGCATGCGACGGAACCAGGACAACTGCCGTTTGGCAAAATGCCGCGTTCGCTGCTGAATGTCGTTCACTGCTTTTTCAAGCGTGATTTCTCCATACAAATAAGGAATCAGCTCCTTATACCCTAATCCTTGCATGGAAACCAGTGAAGCGTCATACCCTGCATCCAGCAAGCCTCTTACTTCCTCAACCAGTCCCGCCTCAATCATCAGCTCGACCCGGTGATTGATTCGCTCATACAGCTTCGCGCGGTCCATCGTCAGACCAATGATCACCAAATCATAGGGCGAATGCTGTGCCCGCAGCTGATAGTCAGACATCTTGTACCCGCTGCTTTCATAAATCTCCAGGGCGCGAATCACCCGTTTTACGTCATTGGGATGCAAGCGTTCCGCTGTAATGGGATCGACATCAGCCAATCGTGCGTGCAATGCCTCCACACCTTCACTATCAGCCAATCTCTGCAATCGATCACGAAGCTCTGGGTCTTGTGAAGTGGTGGAGAACTGAAATCGATGCGTGACCGATTCTATGTACAGACCTGTTCCGCCTACGATAAAAGGAAGTTTGCCACGTTGATTCATATCCGTAATCAATCCTGTAGCACTTTCCTGAAACATCGCGACAGAGTATTCCTCGTCTGGATTTTTGATATCGATGAGATGATGCGGTACAATCGCAAGCTCATCTGGATCTGCTTTTGCGGTGCCAATATTCATTCCACGATATACTTGCATGGAATCTCCTGAAATGATTTCACCGTCGAATTGTTCGGCCAGCTCCAGACTAAGCTGGGTCTTGCCGACTGCTGTTGGGCCAATAATGACAACTAGCCTTTCTCTCTGTTGCAAGGTCACTCCCCTCCACCTATCTCTTTGTAGCTGTACACGACCTGCTGGCCGCGGGAGCGAAACGGCGTAAAACCAAAGCGCTCGTACATTCTACCCGTTTTTCCTTCTTTCATAACCACGCGTTTTCTCGCTACTCGCTGCGCTTCCAAAACAGCCTCTTGTGAAAGAGCATCCGCATTGGCCAGCTCACGGACTCCAGCGATCCCCGATGAGCTTTGCACGGTTATTTCAAACATTGGATCGAAATAAACAACGTCAAAGGAACGTGCAGGCAGTTCTCGTAGTACTTCTAGATGGTTACCACATCGCACCTCAATACGACGCATGGCTTGTTCCAGTTCTTCCGCATCGGATGACCAGTGCCGCAGTCCATCTTCTACCAAGACGGCTAGCAATCGCTCAGATTCAATACCGACGACTCGGCCGTTTTCTCCAGTAGCATGAGAAAATACGATCGCGTCAGCACCTAGACCTAAGGTTGCGTCCAGCACTTGATCTCCTGGATGAATTTGGCAAGCAACAAGCATAGTATCAGTATCGCCGCGCATGAGCCGCTTTATACGAAAAGCGGATGTGTTCGGGTGAAAAAAGAAAGGTTTTTTCCCCGGCACCTCCAGACGCGCACCACGGGCAGAAACCACTAATACTTCCTCCACGCCATATCGCTTGCGCATTTGCCCCAGTGAGAGATCTCTCCGGTTCACAACCTGTAGCCCCAAAGTACTAGCCAACTCAGCTGCGTGGCGCAAGGTTTCCTCACCAGGCTCATGTCCTGTTGTTACAATCACGCCATTGTTCCCTTCCTTACGTCTTCGCCCTTTTTGACAAAAACGGTTGTTCTTGAAAAACGACTCGACTGTTTTCTTTGAAACGGTAACGATCATATTATTGTAAGCAGGATTAATTTGGCGGTCAAATAGAATCTGCGCCAAACTGTTTTCCTTGGCGATATCCTAATCATACCATTTTTTAATGGATGCGCGTCGGACTGTAGTATGATTTTCCGAGTCGTTATTTTCATACATGTGAAATAGACTCGCGTAGTTCCGCGAGCCTTGTTCATTGCTAGCAAACATCATGCAAATGGCAAAGGACTACGCCCACTCTTCTGCTGCTTGATTCGCCTGTCTGATCCATTCCAGTCTGCGATTGTTTAATAGTCCAAGATTGTAATACGTTATCGATTGAGCCCCACCCTCCAGGGCAGTCTTCACCCTCATCACCAATTCATTCACGGACTGGATTTGGCTATGGTGCAAGGATAATGCTGCACCTAAGGAAGCTTCAGGGGCTGCCAGCTTGATCGCATGAAATGTATACGCTACCTCGTCGATACTGTTTCCGTATGCAAGTGGAACCACGCGATCGAGTATGGCAGCAGCTTTTCGCAACGAAACGCCTTCCAAATAGGCTTGATTGACAAAAAACGGCGTCGAGGACGGAAATCCATCCAATGCTATCCCTTTATCTTTCGCTATTTCCTTCAGGTCTTTCCATAGCTTCTCGACAACATCCAAACGAGATTGCTGGTAGTCGTACAATTCCGGATATTCCAGCAGCAAAAAGGCAATCTCTCTCGATTCAGCCGATACTTGTGTAACTAGGTCGGCTTCCACCATCTGATTGACTAGCCTCGATACAAGCTGTCGTACTGCCTCTACATCAATCCCTCGCAATACGGCACGCTCGGAACACGCATTGCAAAAGCATAGAGACAATAACCATTGCAACGATTCCCCTAAAGGAAGGAGGCACACTTCATGGTGATCGCCATGCTTCATTGGCAAAAAGGCGGTCGCTTCGATCAATATCCGATCTGGCTTTACTTGCTCTAGCGTATCAGTAAATAACGCCTTGGCATAATGCTGAACCTCAGGCTGCGATGGACATAATGCGTACGAGTATGTATCTCCCCATATGTTTTGCACACAAAGATCTGGATGAGCCAAACCAAGTGTTGAATTGTGCAGTCCGACCCACCATGTATGAAAGCCCATCCCTGCCTGATCACATGCGTCTTTCATTTTGGCAAGTATATTTGCTTGGGCAATTTCTTCGTGTACAGTCGGGCGCAAACGGTTGTATTTCGACCATTCTGGGGTAAACGATACTCCTGAAAACGGCAGCCTGCGGAACGTTTTGGTCCGCGGGTGAAAAAATCTGCCTTGATGATAGCTGCTATTTACTACCGCTGTATTGCATTTTGCCGTTTGCAACGTTTGTATCGCAGTTGTGATACCATTGTCGGCTATATCCCAAGGATAAATAAACATCCCTGTTTGGCGTGATGAATTCATCTCGTTTCACCTCGTTTTTGCAAGTAATCATAAGACAGCCATTGCGTAAAATCAATCTTAATTTTTAAATTTTCCGAATTCATCTAGAGATACCCCCAAAGGAATTTCCAAAGGGGGTACCTGCTACATCACACGCTTGAACATTTTTTCTAAGTCATAGCCAGTAAAATGAATGACAATCGGCCTACCGTGCGGGCAAGTAAATGGACTGCTCGTGTTGCGCAGTTGGTTCAGCAAGCTTTCCATTTCGGCATGAGTCAGAAAACGGTTTGCTTTAATCGAAGCTTTGCAGGACATCATGATGGCAGCCTTTTCGCGCATCAGCACGACATTCGCTTGGGTATTCTCGCCCGCTTCCAGTACAAATTGGATGAGCTCCTCAATGACCTCAAGCTCTGCACCTTCCGGAAACCAATGCGGATGAGCTCGCACGATAAAGGTCCGACCACCGAACGCCTCAATCTCCAAACCAAACGATTGCAAAAGTGCCAGTCGCTTCTCCAGCTTGCTCGCCTCAGCAGTCGTATACTCTACCGTATGAGGAAACAGCATGATTTGGCTGGTAATGTCCTCTTCCGCAAGCTTTGCCATGAAATACTCGTAAAAAATCCGCTCCTGCGCTGCATGTTGATCGATTAAATACATGCCTTCGTCATTTTGAGCGACGATGTAGGTACCATGAACTTGACCAACCGGGTACATGACTGGTACAGCCGAATCAGTATCTTTTTCACTTGCAGCAACATCGAGTGAAGGTGTTACTGGAATCGCAGTGTCCAATTGTGCAGAAGTCTGGTTCACGAAAGATTGGACAGGTTCACTCGTGTCCTTCTGGACGAAAAGAGTCGCCTTCACATCTTCTTTCGCGAAAGCTTCTACTGTCGTCGCAACGTCCAGCTGCTCATAGACTGCAGCAGACTCCTTCACCGTACCAGTCTCCATTGGTGCTGCCATGTGAGTTACGATATCCGCTTGCTGTCTGGTCGTTTCCTGCTTCGCCATCCATTCCTGAAGTCTGGGACTTGCCGCTAATAATGGCGATTGTGGAATCTCAGGCTTTGCGATTTGCAGGTCGAACTGTGGCTGTACGACCTGCGTCACGACCTTTGCCTTTGGTTGCGTAACCATTGGTCTGACAATCCCTAGGCCTTGCCGCAACGTTTCTTTTACCGACTGTTCAATTGCACTGCACAGTTCATCTTCCTTGCTGAATCTCGCTTCTAGCTTTGCGGGATGCACATTCACATCGACCAGCGACGGGTCCATCTCGATCTGCAAAGCCACAATCGGATAACGACCTATGGGTAAAAAAGTATGGTATCCACGCATGATCGCATTGTTGATCGAATAGCTGCGCACATAGCGACCATTTACTAGCGTCGAAAGATAGGAGCGGTTTGCCCTTGTCACTTCCGTCTTCGAGAGGAACCCAGACCACTTATAGTCGAGTGTTTCCCCTGAAATCGGAAGCAACAGCTTCGCCACCTGAACACCGTAGATAGCTGCCATGACATGCAGCAGCTTTCCATCTCCAGACGTTTGCAAGAGTGTCTTGCCATTGTGCGTTAACAGGAAAGAAATCGACGGATGCGTGAGTGCAAGCCGATTCACGTAGTCGGAAATATGTCCGACTTCCGTTGCGATCGATTTCATGTATTTTAAGCGGGCAGGTGTATTGAAAAACAAGCTGCGCACACATACTTCTGTTCCTTTTACCGCAGCTTTATCGGAAATGGTGCCGAGCTGTCCCCCTTCGATCAAGAGGTGAGTGCCCACTTCACTACTGGAAGTGCTGCTCGTCAGCTCCATGCGGGAGACTGCAGCAATACTCGGCAACGCCTCTCCACGAAATCCCAGAGTACGGATGCGGAACAAATCACGAGCATTGCTGATTTTACTAGTGGCATGACGCTCAAAAGCCAGCTGGCAATCCTCACGATCCATCCCTTTCCCGTTGTCAACGATCCGAATCATCTCCAGACCGCCTTCTTCTACGTGGATCTCGATTGTCGTAGCGCTGGCATCAATCGCATTTTCGACCAACTCTTTTACAACCGAAGCCGGTCTTTCCACTACTTCACCTGCTGCAATCATATTGGCGAGATGCTCATCTAACACTTGAATACTACCCATGAGTGCCTCCCCTCCGGACGAACCCTAGCCCTTTTTCAATTGCTGTTTCCACGCGAATAGCTTCATCATGGCATCCATTGGCGTAGTTGAATTCAAATCCAGCTCGCGCAGCTCTGCCATAATAGCCTCTTCCTCTGCGGACTTAAGCTGCATCGGTTCCTCACGTACTGCAGCGACTGGCGCCGTCCACAGCGATTCGAGCGACATCTGCACGTCACTTGCAGCATTTCCATTCGCTTCAAGCCCCGTTAAAATGCTGCGCGCACGCTCAATGACCCAGGTCGGCATTTCAGCCAGCTCCGCCACGTGAATTCCATAGCTTTTATCTGCTCGACCTTCTTCAATTTTATGGAGAAACAGGAGCTTGCCTTCCCGCTCTTCGCAACGAGCGTTTACATTCACGACTCCACTCAGCGTCTCGGCTAATCCGGTCAACTCGTGATAGTGCGTAGAGAAGAGTGTTTTCGCACCGATTTTTTGGCAAATGTACTCAATCACCGCTTGTGCCAGCGCCATTCCATCGTAAGTAGAAGTCCCGCGACCAATTTCGTCTAGCAGGATCAGGCTCTTCGCTGTAGCTTTTTGCAGGGCGTGTCTGGTCTCCAGCATTTCCACCATAAATGTACTGTGCCCGCCTACCAGGTCATCGGCTGCGCCAATCCGCGTAAAAATCTGATCGACAATCGACAGCTTGGCCTGTTTAGCAGGAACAAAGCAACCGATCTGTGCCATCACCGTAATCAAGGCGATCTGTCTCATGTACGTACTCTTACCTGCCATGTTCGGGCCCGTGATAAGCAAAACTTGACGATTCGTCTGGTCCATCGCCACGTCATTTGCCACATACTTCTCACGCTCCAAAACTGCTTCTACGACCGGATGTCGGCCTTCCTCAATGACGTATTCTCCGCTTTCCGCAAGCTCAGGGCGAACAAAACCACGCTCGTCGCTTACTGTGGCAAATGCCTGAAGGACGTCTACTGAAGCGATGCGCTCTGCGAGGCTCTGCAGTCTCGGAATATGCTTCGCGACTTCACTTCGTACAGCGGCGAACAATTGGTATTCCAGCTCAATCATCTTTTCTTCCGCTTCGAGAATGAGCGCCTCGCGTTCCTTCAACTCGGGCGTGATGTAACGTTCCGCATTAGCCAAAGTTTGCTTGCGCTCATAGCGACCAGCAGGAACATTGGCGATGTTGGACTTGGATATCTCGATGTAATAACCGAACACCTTATTGAAGCCAACCTTGAGTGAACGAATCCCTGTCGCTTCCCGCTCTCCCTGCTCCAGTTGGGCAATCCATGTTTTCCCGTCGCGGCTTGCCGTATGGAGCTTGTCCAAGTATTCGTCATATCCCGTCCGAATCATTCCGCCTTCTCGTACCGAGATCGGTGGATCATCCACAAGTGCGTTCGCTAAATAATTCACGATATCCGCACACTCATCCATCCCTTGTGCCAAGTCCACCAACACCGGGGTATTCGTCTGGATCATGTACTGCTTCAGCTCTGGCACAGCCTCCAACGACATCCGCAGCTGGATGAGATCACGTGCGTTCGCGTTTCCATACGAAATTCGACCGGCCAAACGCTCCAAATCATAGACACGATCCAGGCAAGTCCGCAAATCCGAGCGAAGCAGCAGGTCACCCTTCAACGCCTCCACAGCGCTCAGGCGTGCATCTAATTGATCACGTTTGAGCAACGGACGTTCAATCCATCTGCGCAATAGACGTCCACCCATTGCAGTCTGAGTCCGATCCAACAGCCACAAGAGTGAGCCTTTCTTCGTCTTATCGCGAATCGTCTCAGTCAGTTCCAAATTGCGTCTCGAGAAACCGTCCATTTGCAGGTACTGTTTCGCGTCGTACTGCTTTAACAGACGCATGTGGGCAAGGCTGCGTTTTTGTGTTGTTCCTATGTAGAACAAGAGTGCATTGACCGCTGCTCGCATCGACATATCCAAGCCTTTTGCCTGCTCCGCATATTGGGTGTCCACTGCAAACGCATCCAGTTGGTTCGCGTCCACTACAGTCGTCGGCAAAGCTGTCTTTGGCAAGGCAGACAATCCAAAGAAGACGAGCTCTTTAGGACGATACTGCAAGGCCTCGTCCAGAACAGTATCTGCCTGACCGACCAAAGAAGTCACGTACAGCTCGCCAGTACTCATATCACACGCAGCAATTCCCGTCCGACCTTCTACTTGGGCCAGCGCAGCCATGTAATTATTTTCCTTATCCGTAAGCCATTTGCCTTCCATCATCGTACCCGGAGTAATGACTCGGGTCACTTCCCTGCGAACGACCCCTTTTGCCTCTTTTGGGTCTTCTACTTGCTCACAAACAGCTACTTTATGACCTTTTTTCAATAGCTCTGCAATATAGCCATCTGCCGCATGATGTGGAACGCCACACATCGGGATGCGCTCAGCACCTCCACCTTCACGTCCCGTCAGAGTAATTTCCAGCTCACGGGACGCAAGGATGGCGTCATCAAAAAACAGTTCGTAAAAATCACCTAAGCGAAAAAATAAGAAAGTATCCGGGTAATCCTTTTTGATAGCCAGATACTGTTGAATCATCGGGGTATATTGAGCCATTATTTTCTTCTCCTAGCCTAGTAATTCTCGTCGCTATTATACCATGATTGTTCGGCAATGTTGACCCTGCATCCACGAAGATGAACCGTTTATAGCAGCTTCCATGCCTTGCGCAGGTCTTCATCTGCCATCCATGATTTTCCCTCGAGTATAAAAGAAAAGTAGCGATCCAGATGAATGCGAGATAGCGTATAGCCCGGCAGATCCTTTAATTCTAGCCATACTTCAGAAACGTATGGCAAGAGCTTTTCCTTCTCTCCCTGATAGTACGCTTTGATGAGTGGGAGCTGTAAATGAGGCATTGCTTGAAGCTTTTCGTGATTGGTTGCAACCAAATGGGCCAAGTGCAGGATGCCACGAGTCATTACCGGATGAATGAGCCAGCTGGGAAGTGTACGATATTCAAACCCGTATTCCTTTTCCCGTACATCCCCTAAAAATCCATATCGCTCTCTACGACGTAAACAACCCGCATCCTCAACAAGAACAAGCGGAAGTGCCAGGTACGCATCCAGTTTTCTCCGAAGAGCAAAGGTCGGTGTCAGCCCACCAAAATGAATATGCCCTCCGATTGGATAACCTTGAAACGGCATGCCGCCAGCGAGCCACTCAATTGACGATTTGCCGATTTTTTTGAATGCCAAGGCAAGATTTTCGTAGATATGCATAAATAATTGATCAGGGTCCTCCGATGGCGCGGGTCTCAGCTCTGCAACCGGATGCTGGTGGAGACCTAATTCTTCCCGATAGCGTGTCGTATCACAGCCTACTGTGCCATTAATGCTCAGAAAATCAGAGGCAAGTGCCATTTCTCCGGTGGGCTTGCGCAATGCAAATTCCGGATCTGCTCCCATGCTTTGCAGCTTCTGCGATTGTTGACGCATCCGACCTTCCCACCACTCCCTGGCACGCTGCATATATTCATCCGCATAATTGGCTGGCCAGTTAGGCTCTACCTCGACGACCTTTAGGCGATGAGCAGATGCCGCCATGATGGTCACTTGACCCACGTCGGCTCCAGCTGCATACAAGCTGCGAGCAGCTAGCCCTCGTACAGCATGCACCTCTGATTCTGAGGAATGCAAGGGTACGGGATGCCAGTCTGGTTCCTGCATCCGATGAAGCAGCCATTGTGGTTGTTCCTCGCTTCTTGCGATATCCAGCACATGGTCTTGGTAAAGGCAGATCCTATATGTTCGCCAGCCCGGCCGCGCTACGTTCCCTTTTGCCACAGGTATTCTCCCTTGCCGGAGCAACCAACGCCCGATTTCAGGGCGATGCAAATACGCGACTACTTCTTTTGCGTTGGCTGTCATCGGTTGTGCTGCGGGTGGTTCCTGCTTGTTAGCTCGCTGACTAACCTTCGAGCGTAGAATCATACCTTTCACACTCCCCTGCTTTTCTCTCGTTATCTTATGACTTCGCCCAGAAAAAAGTGAGGAGCGTGCACATCCTTAAAAAAAGAAAAAAGAGGAGATAATTCTCTCCTCTTTAGTCGAGCTCGTCGAGTAGCGTAGCGGAATCAAAGTCATCAAACTCGTCACTGTTATCTTCATAGTCGTCAACCAGATGAAAGTCTTTGTCATCACAACTATTGCAGACAACAACGCAAATCTTTGTTTCCCCAATGACTTCTACTGCAAATTCGCTTTCCACTCTGACTGTGATTGTGCCACCACCACTTAACTCCGCTTTTATGCACTTCGGTTGCTCCACGGCGCGTGCGACAATTTCCAGATCGCCTCTGCAGTTTTTATCGAAGAACGTAAGCGGCACGAGTACGGAGAACTTAACAGTTTCCCGCTTGACTTCGGTTTGCGTATTATTTGCAAACGAAAACCACAGGTTGGCGTCATACGTACCAGATACTTCAACGGCATCTCCGACTTTCTCTGCTTGGAAGTTCGTGTTTATAATCCAGCATCCGAGGATCGTCGAAGGAGTTTGCGACGGTATGATGGTGTGGGTGGTAGTAGAAAATTTATGGCCTTTACCGCAGACTGCTTTCGCGATGAGTTCCCGGCACTGTAGATCTTTATCTGTACCCGACATTTCGTTACCTCCTCCATACAACGTTTCTGTACATTTGTATGCAGGGCATTCGACTAGCGTGCAAACAACCACCTTATATTTGGGAAAGTTGTTGGGTCCTCATCGCAACAGCGCTGTGAAGGCTTTCTCGTAAGATTTAGGAGCAGCAGCCGCCAGATTTTTTCTTCTCCGGCCCGCCACCTGTTTCTCCAGTCAATGGGTTTCCGCCTGTATCCAAAATAATACGTTCCGAGACGGTGTTCGTGATAACATTCGTGACCATTTGCAAAAGATCGTTCACATCTACCTGCGATTGCTTGAACTCCGTTACGATTGGAATGGAATCCAATTCCTCATGCAATTGGTTGTACTCACCTTCCACTTTTTGCACTAGTTCCGGCTTGTTGATGGATTCGAACATAACCATTTGCTTTTGCTTCTGCTTCAACGTGTCAATTAATTCTTGCACGCGTTCATTGTTCTTGATTTGCAGTTCTGCACGTTTGAAAAAATCTACTTCATTCGTACGCGCGATCATAGCTGCGAGTTCGCGAGCTTTATCGAGAATTTCTTTCTGTGTATATACGTTTGTTTGTTCCATAATGACCTACACCTCAACTTTGGATACGATTTCTCCGTGGAGTGTCCACGTTTTCGCATCTGTAATTTTTATGTGCACGTACTGTCCAATCAAGGATTTGTCGCCAGTGAAATGGACCAGCTTGTTCGTACGCGTACGGCCCGCGAGCACTTCCGCATTCGTCCTCGATTCGCCTTCCACAAGTACCTCGACAACCTGATCCTGCAGTTTTTTGTTCTGCTCCAGCCCGATTCGAGCCAAAACTTCATTGAGTCGATACAAGCGTGCTTTTTTCACTTCCATCGGAACGTTGTCTTCCATGACAGCAGCTGGTGTCCCTTCACGCGGTGAGTAAATGAAGGTATAGGCAAAATCATACTTGACCTCTTCCACCATCGAAATGGTATCTTCGAACTGCTCATCGGTTTCGCCTGGGAAGCCAACAATAATATCGGTAGAAAGAGAGACATTCGGGATCGCGTCCTTGATTTTGCGAACGAGCTCCAGATAATGCTCACGGGTATATTTGCGCGCCATCCGCTTGAGTACTTCTGTCGAACCGGATTGGACAGGCAGATGAATTTGTTCCACCAGGTTTCCGCCTTTTGCCAGCACCTCGATCAAGTGGTCGTCAAAATCACGCGGATGACTGGTCGTAAAACGCACACGCGGGATATCAATCTTGCGGATCTCGTCCATCAGGTCTCCAAAACCGTACTGGATGTCCTCGAAATCTTTCCCGTACGCATTGACGTTTTGTCCAAGAAGCATAATTTCTTTAAAGCCTTGGCGAGCGAGATCACGCACTTCTGCGATAACATCTTCCGGGCGTCGACTGCGCTCTTTTCCACGCGTATACGGCACAATACAGTACGTACAGAACTTATCACAGCCGTACATGATGTTAACCCAGCCTTTGGTGTTTCCTTCGCGGAGCTTCGGCATATTTTCAACGATATCGCCTTCTTTGGACCAAACCTCAATCACCATTTCTTTGCTGAACATTGCATCGCGCAACAGCTCTGGCAGACGGTGAATATTGTGCGTTCCAAAAATCAAGTCAACCTGTGTATAGCTTTTCAGGATTTTCTTGACGACCTTCTCTTCCTGGGACATACAGCCGCATACACCGAGGATCAGATTCGGGTTGTTATTCTTGAGCCGCTTCATGTGGCCAAGCTCTCCAAATACTTTATCCTCCGCATTTTCACGGATGGCACAGGTATTAAAGAGGATAACGTCCGCATCCTCCACATCATCAGAGGAAGTATAACCCATTGCTTGCAAAATACCAGAAATCGTCTCTGAATCATGCTCGTTCATTTGGCAGCCATACGTACGAACGTGATAACGCTTCCCTTTTCCGATACTCTGCATGTCTTCCGGAATATTGAAATCATAATGGACCAAAATCTCTTCCTTGCCCCGCTTTTTTGCATCTTTGAGCGAAGGTGCCTGAAAATATTTCGCAAAGTCTTCCGTTGTTTTCGGAGACTTAGCGGATTTTAAGTCCTTAGTCGCCTCTTTTGTTTCCTTCATCATGTATCACCTCAACAATAATCATCTACATAAGTAACCAATAAAGAATTATAGCATTTTGGGTGATACAAAAGCTAATGCATAATAACCATAATGAGGCAAAATATGTACGAAACGGCTTAAGACCGTTCCGATAATATCCCAGTGTTCCCGGCAAGTGAAACGTTACGAATCAAAGGAAAAGCTGATGACGGTTCCGAAGACGATGTGTTGAACGAGGTCACTCTCATCACGAACAGAGATTACCCCTGTCAAGACATCCAGTAACGTTCCCTTGATTTCACCACCCACGGTATTTACCCGGATGTGTGAACCGATTCCTTGTTTGAGCAGTTGAAACAAGGGAGTTCCCGGCAATGGGATATGGTTACTTGGAGAGATGCTAGCTATCGTGCACACCCCGCTTTCTCCTATATTCTAAGGCAGCTCTTCGATATAAAGGATATTGGCGAATGGAACTTTAAAGGGAGCTACATAGATGTAATCATTGCCTACCCGGTCCAAGGTACCCGTGATGACATAAGCTCCCACCCCGATATTCAATGTGGTACCCAGTTGAAGATTGGCGATCAAATCGCCCGACAATGTTGATGAACTCAATCTCCTCACTCCTTTCAATTTCCTACAGTCTTACAGCGTTTAACAGTATTACACCGTTTCGATGTTTGTAATTTTCTCCAATGGGATCGTCATCGTTGACCCGGCAAGAGTGGAAAAGGTAACGACGCTCATCCCTACGCCAGCTACCAATCCGGCCGTCCCTGTTGGCTGCCCAGACGTCATAATCACAATCCTTGTATTTGTCAGCTGATAAGCAGTGAGGAGATTTCGAATCTCCGTGTAATCCACGCCGCCTCCCCCTCCTCCCCCACGTGCAAATAAACCGATGTCATCGACGACAACCGGAGAGCTTCGCTGCTGTGGGACTTTTTGAATGAAAATCAATGCGTTCGCTGCATTCGCTGGCGCGACAGTCGTACCTTCCACAATTGTTTTCCACGCCCCGGTAGAGCTATCTGGTTGATTCAAGGTCCGCATGCTATTCGCAAAACCAAGTGATACAGTCTCAAATGCTCCATTCAGGAACAATACAAAGAAGGACATCATCGGTGCGCGTAAAGAGCTTGATTTCGCCAATGAAAATACAAATTGATAGGGCAGATTAGGTGTTATCGTCACAAGCTGTTGAATGTATGAGAGTGTCATTCCACCAGCTAATTGGGCACTGCAAAAGCCAGTCTGGACATATTGCCGATTAATGGTGGCATTCACAGAATTCCAAAAAGCGAGTGTCCCTGTCTCAAAGCTGGGATTGACAACCAGATTCATAATCTTCTGATTTCACCACCCTCTACTTTGCCAATAGCATATTTGCTATATGTTATGTTTGCCTCATTCTGCTTGTCTGTGCGTTTGCTAATGGTAATTCCTCTATTTTTTTCTCCACTGATCCAGAATGGAAATCAACTCGGGGATATGATCGATTACTGCATCTGCTTCCTTGGTCTCCTGCCAATACGAATCCCGCTTCCAAACCGCCTTCATCCCAACCGCACGCGCTCCTTGTACGTCGTTGTCCGGGTGATCCCCAACGTATACCGCGTCGCCAGCCCGCACCCCGAGCCGGTCCAGAGCTCTCTCAAATATGATTGGAGATGGCTTCGACACACCTTCACTCTCCGAAATCAAAATGGTATCAAAAAAGGACTCAATGCCAATCGCACGCAAATTTTTCATTTGAAAATCACCGCGGCCATTCGTGATAACTCCTAGCTTCATCCCTGTTTGATGTAATCTTCGCAGCGTTTCTACCACACCAGAGAATGCGTAACAATCTTGCCAAAAAAGCTGTACGTACTCTTCTAGCAATGCTTCCGCTGTAATCCCTTCCATCTTTGACTCTTCTATCATGGTTCGGTAGACCACGTCTTTCCACACATACCCCCGCTGGTCAAGCTCATGAAAACGAGCCGAGTACTCTTTTAGCGACATTCTTTCCTGGATTGGCCTCGTTCGATCATATTGGCGTATCAAAAATGCATCCAATGATCGTTCCCGATCCAAAAGCGTTCCATCCAAATCAAACAGGCAAGCGTTCACCATCGGTACATGCTCCTCCTTACATGCCAAAATTATTTGGAACTCCGTCTTTTTTCCTATTTTCACCAAAATATTTTTTTCTCCTGCAACAATACAAGCCCACTCACCGTCTGAATAGCAGTCAACAAAAACTAAATACCATTTTGAGGAGGTCAACATGAAAAGAGCACTAGCCGTATTTTTATCGGTGTTAATGTTCTTAACCGTGATCCCGGTCGTCGGCGCCGCTTACACTCCGTCTTTCTCAGACGTTCCACGTAGCCATTGGGCGTACAAAGAAATTACGGAGATGGCTGCAAAAGGGATCATCAAAGGGTACGACAATCGGACGTTTAGACCGAACAATGAAGTTACCCGCGCTGAATTTGCTAAAATTATGATCGCAGCAGCTGATGTGGATATAAACAAACGCTACGTCGACCAAACATTTAAAGATGTTCCGCGCCATCACTGGGCATTCCTGTATGTTGAGTACGCCAAGCCTTTCTTGACTGGTTACAAGTCCGGCTCATCCTACACGTATAAACCAGATCAATCCGCGGTACGTGAGGACATTGCTGTCGCATTGGTACGCCTTTTGGGCTACGATCAAAAGTACAAAGCCGACATGAATCAATTGAAAAAGTTCCGTGATTACGACGATATTTCGTCCGCACTGCGTCCGTATATTGCGATTGCGATTCAAACAGATCTCATGAAAGGGTACGATGGCAAATTCCGTCCGCAAGATCCAATTACACGTGCGGAAGCTGCTTCCTTGCTCTACCGCGCTATTGTGGATCGTGACGATGATGATGAAACAAAAATCGTATTCCCGAACCCTGGTCAACCAAAACCTCAGCCAGAACCAGAGCGAATCAGTATCAGTGACTCGTTCTCCGATTCGAAATTGAAAAACTGGGATACAGACAAAGCGACAGGAAGCTGGGAGGTCGCTAGCAAACAAGTGACAGCCGCATCCGATGACGATGATGTAGATCACTACTTCCTGCCACTGAAATGGAATGAGTCTGACGATATCAAGAAGTATGAATTGACCGTCGATGTCAATGCGGTAGGCAGTGAAGGTTTAGGCGGACTGTACTTCAACGGCAAAGATGGTAAAGCGCATGTTGTATTCGTACAAAAAGATCGCGTTGTTTTAGGAAAAGTAGATGATGTCGAAGAGGACGATATTGACATCATCACTTCCAGCTCCTACAAGCTGAAATCAAGCAATCGCTTAAAGGTAGCTGTTAACGAAAACACCGTTTCTATTTACTTGAACGATCAATACTTGTTCGGTCAACAGTATGTGAAACAAGAAGGCAAAAAACTCGGTCTGTACTTGCAAGAAGAAGCGATTGAAAACGCACCTCGCAAAACGACCTATCTGGACAATTTCTCCTTCAAGGAGACCAAATAAACATCAATACTTCGACCCGACAAGCACTCTTAGCCTGTCGGGTATTTTTTCACTCTGCATGACATGTATGTTCTACCAAACGGAAAAAAAGATAGTGAAAGCATAGAAATAAACGTGTTTCAGTTGTATAATGGTAGCTATTCTTGTCCTGTGAAGGAGTCTTTCTATGTCATTTTCTGTTAATCAGCCGTTTCGCTGGATGGACTCAGGTACCTACCAGGATAGTCCACTTGAGCCTTTAATCCGTGATGAAGCGTTGGCTGCCAGTATGAAATCCGAATCAGCAACCCCTGTCATCCATCTCTGGGTGTACGATCAAGCGCTGTATTTGGGACGTAGAGACGCCAAGCTTCCTTATCTTCAACAAGCCTTGCGTACGTTCGGTCAAGATGGCTTTGGCTGTGTTCTTCGTTCGTCTGGTGGAGCTTGTGTTCCGCTTGATGCTGGCGTGCTCAATATGGCTTGTTTATTGCCCGACACTTCGATATCCATTGACTCCTTCTTCTCATTCGTTGCCCAGCTTCTTGATGTGGGCTTGCGTGATTACGGAAAGCTGGAATTTGGCGAAGTAACTGGCTCTTACTGTGCAGGGGAATACGACTTTTCCATTCACGGTAAAAAAATCGGAGGTATGGCACAGAGACGTACTCGACACGGCTCTATTTTGCAGTTGTGCATTAACGTCGATGACCGGCCAAGAGGCGATTGGATGGAACGTTTTTACAGTCTCGCCGGATTGGATGAAATGCAAAGTCATAAGCCAATTCCTTCCATTGATGCTTCTACAGTTGGCAGCATTGCGAGTCTGACTGGAAAATTGGCAACCATTGATGACGTTAAGGCACGTCTGTTGAAAGCAATCCGTGCAGAGTGGCCTGTATCGCCTACCCCCTTTTATGTGCAAAATGAGTTAGTGACAGAGTCGAGGCAACATTTGTCGCAACGATTACACTTATTTTCCTATACCGCAAAAGAACTGGCCGCACCTGACTGGCACTTACCCGAATAGCGGGCTATTAATCTGAATGACATTCTCCAGGTGCTGCCGGAAAAATTCTGGAGGAATTATGAATAGCAATCGAAAGGGGACGTTTCAGGATCTGAATGCCCTTTTTGTTTTTGGGGCTCTTACTGTTTTGATGATCCACATCCTCAGTTTTTTTCTCACAAATGAGAAGACTTATCCGTGGAATAGTAATTTCCAAGCCGTCTTTATCATCTTGTCAAAATTTGGACGCTCCTTGTTTATTTTTGCAACCGGAATGCTGTTGTTTTACTGGTATCAGAACCGCCAATTGGATTGGAAGGCATTCTGGAAAAAACGCTGGCTCGCCGTTATTTTGCCTTACGTAATCTGGACTGCCATCTTCACCTATTTTAAATATCAAACCTTCGATCCTGCCGTGTTGGTTGGACCGTTTTTCGAAAGTTTGTTTACAGGTAGTTCATTCTATCACCTGTACTACATTCCACTCTACTTGCAATTGTGCTTATTGTTTTGTCTGATCAAACCGTGGATGGAACGTTACTTGAACTTCCGCTGGATCGTAGCCCTGTTTATTGGACAGGCTGGTCTGTTCGTTCTGTACCACATCTTGTTCATCAAGCCGTTATGGGTTGTTGATTGGGCTGCAAACCCATTCCTGGCCCTCGTGAAGCATAGCTACATCTACGGGCAACACTATTTTTACATGTACGTATGTACCTTTGCTCTCGGAGCTTATGCCGGGATGAATGTGGACAAATGGCGGACGTGGGTGAGACGCCTTCAAATACCGTCTCTCGTTGTGATGGCAAGTGCCGCCGTATGGATGGCCTACAGCTTTCTTTCCGGCTCCAAAAGCTATTACGAGAGCATGAATATATTCGAGCCAGTGTACTTGGTGTATACGCTCTGTGTAATCATCAGCTTCTACCCCGTCTCTTCTTATCTGGGTAAGCTACCTAAGCTCGGTCCGTGGCTTGCCCGGTTGGCCAAGCAAAATATGGCCATCTATTTGGTCCATCCATTGATTTTGTTCTTACTACAGAGCTACGTCATTCATCGACTCGGCTGGTCGACACCTGCTCTGGTACTGGGTATGTTCGTGATTACACCGCCCCTATGTATTTTTCTCTATGAGCTGACTACGATGTCCTTCTGGTTCAACCGTAAAAAACGGGTGGAAGCTAAGCCACTCTACAAAAACCAAGTTTATAAAGCGTAAATGTGAAAACAACGTTTCCTCTAAACTCCTAATGTAATGAACAGTATGATCTTGCATACTAGGACTAGGGACAATTGTTCCACACCTCGATTACTTGCCTGGCGTTCCTGCCGGGCTTTTTTTCGTCGATAAGAAAGGCCCCGCAACAATGGCTTAGCGAGGCCAAGTTTTCTAAATGTAGACCTACCGTTTGCCCCTCGCTTACGGTATCATAGAAGAGGACCACTGGCAGTTTCCTCTGCCATAGACAACAGAAAAGGTGGTGGAACTAGATGAATCAGGACAACCCGATACTACATATTCCGATCAAAGATCTCATAATTGCGTCCACAAAGGTCGCACATGTACAGTTAGGTAATTCGCTTGAGCACGCGCTGCTTGTACTTATCAAGTCCGGCTATTCAGCCGTTCCCGTACTGGATCATCAGTATCGTTTGCATGGTTTGATCAGCACGAACATGATCATGAATAAGACACTAGGTCTGGAACGCTTCGAGACCGAGCATATGTCCGAACATATTGTAGATGTTGTGATGGATACAAAAGTGCCCCGCTTGCGTGACACCGATGAATTTTTAAAAGCATTGGAAGTGTCCATTAATCACCCATTTGTCTGTATTGAAGACGATGAGCATTATTTTCAAGGGATCTTGACTCGAAAATCCATTCTGGCTTTGGTATATCGTCACTTTCGTAATTTGCCATTTCCTTTGGCTGAACAGCATCAGCAGGCAGAATCGTAAGTCACGACAATAGGAAAGACGGGGCAGTGCTGCCACCGTCTTTTCGCATTCATTTGAATGATTTATTTAGGCCAAATAGCCCGGAAATAGAAGTCCATTTTTCCGTTTCTTCTTTTCAGCGAGTAATGTCTGGGCGTATTCCAGCGGATGGCGGTATGTCTGTTTAAACATCGCCTTCTCTCCCGCCTTGAAAAATGAGTAGCGCTGGTCGCGCACATTCACTTCAATTAAATACGGATTCCCTTTGCTATCGATCCCCATATCCATCCCTAAATCTGCCAAGGATGAAAAATGCCTGCCATACTGTTTCGCAATTTCTACTGCTGCATGGCTAACTCTTTCGATTACCGCTTGCTGTTGATCGATGTGAGGGAAGATTGGGGCCAACGCTTCCGAAAACGGCACCGCTGTACCGCCACGCGAAAGATTGCTGAGCTTGTTTTTCTTATTGGCGACCTTGGCAACCATCCCACTAACAGTCCACTGCTTTTCCTTGTTTTTTTGCACCGAAACACGAATGTCAAACGTTTTGCCTCCATAGCGTGCCAATGGGATTCCTCGCTGGATCAAAAATCTTTTGTTACCGACCCAACGCCGAACTGTGGAAAGCAGCTGTGTATGAGACAGAATCTGCCGTTTTTTCGATGCGGTAAAATGATAATTATCTCCATGGCGTTCAATACGTGCTACCCCAATGCCCACCGATCCAATCGAAGGCTTGACGTACACCACCTGGTATTTATCCAGGAACAGTCGCAGCTTTTCCATTGAATAAGGTACTGTGTTCGGCAGATAGTCTCGAATCAGATCATTTTTCCACAGCATTTGGTGTACTTTTCTTTTATCCCGCACTACCAAGCCATTAAAGACGGTCTTCTTCTTGCTTAATCTTCGAATGACATTGCGTGCTCTTGAATCTCCTGTCAGGACACGATTATGAATGACTCGCGGGATTGAAACTAACTGTGAGACGAGTCGGTTTCCCTTCCAGAAGTATCCCTTAACCTTCTCATCCCCCGCCCGAACATGCCGCGGATGAAAAAAAACTGGCTCTAGTCCCAGCTCTCTTCCGATTTCGACATAATAAGGCAGTCGTTCGTATGATTTGATGCCTTTAATTCCTTTCTCCATCAGGCCCCAATCCAACATTATCCCGATTCTGTCCACGTAGATCCCCCTTGCCACATTGCTCTACATAGGGTATGTGCCAGAAAGGGCAAGAGCGTGCCTATTTTTGTACACCTCTTCGCATCATGACAAATTTCTTGTACTCGTAAATGAAAGTTGTCGGAAGCTGCGCTTGCCCGGGAAAAGATCGGGCTGGTTGCTATTTATTGTGCCCTTCGTTCGATGGCCAGTAAAAACGGTGCCTGGTTTTGCTGATTGATGTACTGGTATTTTAAAACCAAATAATCCAATTGACTCAGCTCTTGGCAAAATGCTTCCACTGCCTCTTTTTCCGTCTCTCCCGCAGGATGCCCCCAATAAATCATGACGGTCATGATTCCGCCGGGTCTGAGCACCCTCAACCCTGATTGAATCGCCTGAATGGTACTACTCGCTTGTGTTGTGATTTCTTTGTCTCCACCCGGCAAATAGCCCAAGTTAAACATGATCGCCGCGGCACTAATCTCCAGCTTGTCAATTTCCTCATGACTGGCGAGCTTCATTTCTACCCTGTTCGCCAGACCTTCTCTCTCGAGTCTCTCTCGCGTTTTCTCAATCGCCTGCGGCTGGATATCGAATGCGATTACTTTCCCTTCTTCTTGCACCAATTGCGCAAGAAATAAGGTGTCATTTCCATTTCCCATCGTGGCGTCTACAACCGTTTCTCCGACTTGAACGCGTTCTCGGATTAACTTGCGTGCTACTTCTAATACATTTGGAAACACAGTTCATTCTCCTCTCTATGTACACAAACACGTTATAAATCGATTTGCAGGCCAATACGCGCCGCATAAACTGGACCTGCTACAAAGGCATTGGCCTCCGCGATGACTTGAGACTCATCATAGCCGTAAAACAAATGCGTGACTAATAACGAGCGGCAGGATAGGGATTGTGCCAGTTCTGCCGCTTGGCGAACAGACAGGTGCCCATTTGGCTTCGTTGGTAAATTGTAATCCAAATAGGTCCCCTCGCAAATAAATAAATCCGCTTGACTTGCAAACCCCTCCCAGGCTGTACCTGGTCCGCTGTCGGCTCCGTATACGAGGACACGTCCGTTTGCTTCCAAGCGCATGGCGTAGCAAGGGTCTCCATCACCATGGTCAGTCCGTAAAAAAGTGATCGCTACGTCCCCAATGGTAGCAGACGTTTCCTCGGTAATTGGGGTAAATGTCGTCGCATCTCGATACACCAATGTCTGGGCATTGGCCACTGGCAGCGGTGGAGCGTAGATTGGAAGCGGCTTGTCAGCAGGTCTTTGGCCAAATAACTGATGAACCATTAAACCGTACTGCATCACTCCTACATCCGCGACATGATCATGATGGTAGTGAGATAAGAGCATCGCATCCAGCTCATAAATAGGCGAATGCTTGCCCAACTGCGCAAGAACACCACTGCCGCAGTCGAGAAGAATTTTGACACGTTCTGTCTCAACCAGGTAGCCCGGGGTCGCTCCTCCAGGACCCGGATAAGGCGATTGATAGCCTAACACGGTAACGCGCATATTCGGTTCACTCCCTTTCATAGGATGGAATAAGGTGGGACAGGAGGTCTGAGATGCAAGGAACATGGAGAGCCGCATGGCAGATCGCTTTTACGTATATTGGAACAGTCGTAGGAGCTGGTTTTGCCTCTGGTAAAGAAATTGTAGAGTTCTTTGTTCAGTACGGAACACAGGGCTTAGTAGGAATCATATTGGCCACTTCGCTCTTTATTTGGGCGGGCATTCGCGTTATGCTGATTGCCTATCGCATTCAGGCCGATTCCTATCAAGAAGTCAGCACCTATTTATTTGGCCATCCGTTTGGCACCGTATTTAATACCTTGCTATTAACCGTCTTGCTAGGTACTACGTCTGTCATGCTCGCTGCTACCGGCGCGATCTTCTGGGAGTCTTTTCGCTTGTCTCCCCAAATCGGCATTTGGTTCAGCATGATTTTGATTTTCTTCGTGACGAAAAAAGGGCTGTTTGCCATTCATCATGTGAACAGCATTTTTGTACCCATGCTTATTGGCTTTACTGTCCTGGTCTTCCTTTATACGAAGCCATGGTTAGATACGAATGTCATCGTTGAATCGTTACGACCTTGGGCATGGCTTAGCTCTCCCTTTTATTATGTTGCCTTAAATGTCACGCTTACACAAGCGGTTTTGATTCCGATGGGCAGACAGAGTACAAGCGAGAAGCCTCTCATCTTAGGGGGAATTTTTGGAGGATTGGGAATAGGACTCCTGCTCTTGCTCGCTTTTTCGTCTCTCTCAGTAAAAATGCCGGGAATCCAGCTCGCGGAAATGCCCATGATCGCTGTCCTGCAAGGCTTAGGCCCGACCATACCGTTTCTGTTTTCTCTATTGGTATATGCCGAAATTTTCTCAACCCTCGTGGCCAACGTTTTTGGTTTAGCCCAGCAGATCAGACAAGTTACCCCACTGCGAGGACCTACTATCTTACTCGGCATTTTGATGATTTGTTATTTGATTAGCTTTATTGGTTTTAGCTCACTTCTCCGCTTTTTATATCCCCTCTTTGGTCAATTGGTTGTTTTTTTCCTCGTCATGCTCGTGTACAGGCAGTGGCGGGATCGAATCTAATCGTCGCTGTCTAGCACAAAAAAACCTCTCCACACCGGGAGAGGTTTTTTCGTTCTATCAAACTTAAGCAAATTCTTTAACCAATTTCGCGAAATCTTCTTCAGACAAGCGAATGTCTTGGTTAGCCAAACCTTCTTCTTTGAAGCCATTTACGAGAGCTTCGTAAGGTTTTTGCTCAGTGTTTTGGTAGATCAGACCTGTAATCAGGCCTTTGTATTGCATGGAAGTAGACATTGCTTTGATACGGTCATGTGGATCGTATCCTTCGATCGTGTCTACTGGTACGATGTTCTCTTTGAACCAGTCATACGTGTTTACCTTGTTATAGGTTACACAAGGGCTGAATACGTTGATCAAGGAGAAGCCTTCGTGTTGGATACCTTTTTCGATCAGTTCAGTCAAGCCCTTCAGATCGCTGGAGAAGGATTGAGCAACGAATGTCGCACCAACAGACAGCGCCAGTTCAACTGGAGAAATGGAGGACTCGATGGAACCTGCCGGTGTAGACTTGGTCACGAAACCAGTCGCGGAACGCGGGGAGGTTTGACCTTTTGTCAGACCGTAGATTTGGTTATCCATTACGATGTACGTAACGTTCATGTTACGACGGATAGCGTGTACAGTATGACCCATACCGATCGCGAATCCATCCCCGTCACCACCAGCTGCAATAACTGTCAGCTCGCGGTTCGCCATTTTCACACCTTGTGCGATTGGCAGGGAACGTCCGTGAATCGTGTGGAAACCATAGCAGTTGATGTAACCGGAAATACGACCAGAACAACCGATACCGGAAATAACCGCCAGATTTTCAGGTTCCAGACCAACGTTCGCTGCAGCGCGTTGAATAGACGCTTGGATGGAGAAGTCTCCACAGCCTGGGCACCAGTTTGGCTTTACGTTATTTCGAAACTCTTTCATAGTCGCCATGTTTTACCAGCTCCTTCACTTCAGCATAGATTTCCTTCGGCAGGAATGGGTTACCATCATATTTAAGCACGGACTCGATTTTCTCAGCGTTTCCAACGTGTTGTTTGAGCAGGTTTGTTACTTGAGCTTGGATGTTGTGCTCAACAACAACAACTTTCTTCGCTTTGTCCACGAGTGCTTTGATTTCTTCAGTAGGGAACGGATGCAGCAAACGGATTTGTGCATGGTTTACTTTGATTCCCTCTTGTTCCAGACGGCCTTTTGCTTCTTGAATGGTACCAATTGTGGAGTTGATACCCACAACCAGGACATCCGCATCAGCGTGAGGAGCATCTGCTGTTACAGCGCCTTTGAAGTTTTTCAGTACGCCTTCCATTTTGCGCATACGTTTATCCATTTGTTGAATACGGTTTGCAGCATTCTCAGATGGACGACCAGTTTGATCATGCTCAACACCAGTTACGTGGTGCAGACCGTATTTTTGACCAGGAATTACACGAGGAGAAACGCCGTCTTCTGTTACTTCATAACGTTTGAACAGGTCGTTTTGCTCTTTTTCTGGCAATTCTTGTCCAGCAAGCAGTTTTCCGCGACGGATTTCTACTTTGCTGTAATCAAATGGCACAACAGTTTGTTTACCCAAGGACAGAGTCAAGTCTGTCATCAGGATAACTGGCAGTTGGTATTCTTCCGCAATGTTAAACGCTTCAACTGCATCGTAGAAGCACTCTTCTACTGTGCTTGGCGCGATAACTACTTTTGGAATGTCACCATGCGTACCATAGATCATAGCATTCACATCGGATTGCTCGATTTTGGTAGGCATACCGGTAGATGGACCACCACGCTGCGTGTTCACGATTACAACTGGTGTTTCCGTGATACCAGCCAGACCAATCGCTTCCATCATCAGGGACAGACCAGGACCTGCAGAAGCAGTCAAGGAACGAGCACCCGCGAAGTTAGCACCGATTGCCATTGTTACAGCAGCAATCTCGTCTTCTGTTTGGATAACAGTACCGCCCAATTTAGGCAGCTTTTTAATCAAGTATTCCATTACCTCGGAAGCAGGTGTGATCGGGTAAGCTGGCATGAAACGGCAGCCTGCTGCTACAGCACCCAGAGCGATCGCATCGTTACCGATGAGGAACAGTTGTTTTTGTGGATCAGCCTTTTCCATTTGGAACTCAGGCAGTTGACCACCAGTCAATTCATTTACAAAATCAAAACCGCGGCGAATGGCATCCATGTTCTTTTCAACCACTTTTTCGCCCTTGCGGAGGAACATATCTTCAACGATAGGACGGTAGCTTTCCACTGAAATGCCGAGGATGGCACTGGATGCACCAATCGACACCATGTTCTTCATCAGGGAAGTTCCCAACTCATCAGCGATCTCAGTCAGTGGTACAGTGAAGAAGCGAACTGGCTTCAAGCCGTCCGGCAACTTTGGATTAAATTTCGCATCCGCGATAATGATGCCGCCTTCACGCAACTCATGCGCATTGAAATCGATCGTCTCTTGGTCAAACGCTACGAGAATGTCCAGATCGTCAGAGATCGCACGCATAGGCGTTGTGCTCACGCGAATTTTGTTGTTCGTGTGTCCACCCTTAATACGGGAAGAGAAGTGACGGTAGCTATACAGATGGTAACCCATCCGGTTCATCGCCATCGAGAAGATCTCACCAGTACTCTCGATGCCCTCCCCTTGCTGTCCTCCAACTTTCCAGGAAAGTTGACTAATCATTCAGATTCCACCCTTTCAGTGACTGTGAGAAAAGCTGCCTATCACACCTTGAAAAGACTGATAAGATGTGACAATTCTGTGCATAGACAGTAACAATTGTAGTCCTGTCCATGTCAAATTGCAAGTGCTTTTACTCAACTTACTTTTGACCTGAATTTTAATGTTGAACTTGGTACATTAATATCCTCATGCTTTATTGTAGCACGTTTCCGAAAACACGCAACCAATTTCCTTGCACAAATTTCAATACTTCCGCCTCTTTATAACGTTTTAACAAGGCATCTAGTAATTGGGAGTAATCTGCCGCGGAAGTCAGGTCAGAAAACACCTCTGTAATCCCGTCGAAATCGGAGCCAAACGCTACATTGTTGACGCCACCTAATGCACATATGTGATCCAAATGGCGTAGTAGGTCATCGATCCAAACCTTGCGCTTCTCTTCGACCGTAAAGAAATCTACAAACGTTAATCCCATTACTCCATCCTTGGCAATCAACGCTCGTATTTGTTCATCTGTCAGGTTACGAGAGTGATTACAAATCGTTCTCACATTCGAATGGGAAGCAATCACAGGTGCTTTCGACAATTCAACAACATCCCAGAAACCCGGATCTGCCAAATGAGAAACATCAATGATCATGCCCAACCGATTCATTTCTTCTATTACTTCACGTCCAAATGAGGTAAGCCCACCTGGATTCGGCTCTCCGTTGCCGCTTGCCAGGGCATTGCTATGGTTCCAAGTCAGGGTCATACCTCTTACACCAAGCTGGAACCACGTACGCAGTTGAACCAGACTCTCTTCTAATGCGTGCGCGCCTTCTACAAACAGAATAGCCCCTTTCTGCCCCTTTAATACGCACTCATCCAAATCTGCCATTGAGTAGATGGGCCGGAATTTATCACTCGCCACCTTCTGATAAAAGATATCGATCATCTCTAGTACAGTATGAAAACGCCGACCATACGGCACCTGGGGCGGAACGAAACAGGCAAGCACTTGTATGTCTACATTCCCTTTTTCAAGAGCGACAAAACCAGATTGCAATAGCTTGTCTTCTTTATAAAAGTCCAGCTCAGGGTGTTGCCACAGCTTGCATAAAACATCGCTATGCGCATCAAAGAATTTCATATAGAAAACGCCCCTTCTTTTTCGGTAACCTTTCAGGTATTACTTCTGAACAAACGAAAAAACCTGTTCATTCTTCGAACAAACAGGCAGGTAAAGCTTGTGCAGTTGTATTATCTGGGTTCTACGATTAATTTGATTGCAGTTCGTTCTTCTCCATCAATCACGATGTCGGTAAAGGCTGGAATACAAATGAGGTCAACTCCACTCGGCGCTACGAACCCTCGTGCGATTGCTACGGCCTTCACAGCTTGATTAAGCGCCCCAGCGCCAATGGCTTGGATCTCAGCCGCACCTCGTTCACGAAGAACTCCGGCAAGGGCACCAGCAACGGAATTGGGGTTAGACTTTGCTGAAACTTTTAATACTTCCATCCTTTTTGAACCTCCCGTCTGATAGGAATCCTGTCATCATTAGAATGATATTCGCATAACCCCTAAAAATTCCTGCTAACTCGCTTGAAAGATTCAAAAAATTCTAATCTTATTCCCATTATTCCATAAACGGATGGTCAGAGTCAATTCGGATTCGTTCCATTTTTTTCGCGTGACCTGTCGCTTTATCCAGTGTAATCAGCACAGCATTTAGTTGTGCAGGGTCTGGAGCTACCTCAAAACGAACCGGGAGCTGAGTCAAAAATTTCTTGATAACTGCTTCACGTTCCATCCCCAAAATGCCATTACTCGGTCCGCACATTCCTACATCACACAAAAACCCGGTGCCTTGTGGCAAAATACGTTCATCGGCGGTTTGCACATGCGTATGTGTCCCCACAACCGCTGTTACTTTCCCATCGAGATACCAAGACATTGCTTGCTTCTCTGACGTGGCTTCCGCATGAAAATCGACAAAAATCAGCTTCGTGCGCTTGCGTGCTTGCTCTACTAGCTTGTCAGCCATCTGGAACGGACAATCGAGCGGTGGCAAAAACGTACGTCCCATCAAATTAATGACGGCCAGCTCACCTTCTGGCTGCTTAATATATGTGATCCCTTTACCTGGAGCCCCTTCAGGGAAGTTCGCTGGTCTAATCATCCGCGGCTCATCATCAATAAAATCGAAAATCTCTCTTTGATCCCACGTATGGTTACCCAGCGTAATCGCTTGAACGCCCCACTCGAAAAGCTCCTTGGTAATTTTCTCGGTAATGCCACGACCGTGTGCAGCGTTTTCTCCATTCGCTACGATAAAGGTAGGATTGTATTTTCGTTTCAATAACGGCAGGTATGTTTTTACAATCTCTCTGCCAGGCGAGCCCATAATATCTCCAATGAATAACAGCTTCATTACCCAATCACCTCATTGCTAGTATACACAATTCCATAACGATAAAAAAAGTAAAGTGGCACGCAGCCACTTTACTTTGCATACTCAACTGCCCTTGTTTCACGGATAACCGTTACTTTAATATGACCTGGGTAGTCAAGTTCATTTTCAATTCGTTTCGTGATATCCCGTGCCAGACGGGTAGCTTCCGCATCGTCAATCTTATCAGGTTGAACCATCACGCGAATTTCGCGTCCTGCTTGAATCGCATAAGACTTTTCTACGCCATCGAACGACTCAGAGATTTCTTCCAGTTTCTCCAAACGTCTGATATAAGTTTCCAATGTCTCACGGCGTGCGCCTGGGCGTGCAGCAGACAAAGCGTCCGCAGCTCCCACGAGCATTGCAATGACGGAAGTTGGTTCGGTATCACCGTGATGAGACGCAATACTGTTCACTACTACGTGATGCTCATTGTACTTCTTAGCCAGTTCTACACCGATTTCAACGTGTGAACCTTCTACTTCATGGTCAATCGCTTTTCCGATATCATGCAGCAAGCCTGCACGTTTAGCCAGCTTCACATCTTCTTTCAGTTCTGCTGCCATTAAACCGGCAAGATGTGCCACTTCCATAGAGTGCTTTAGAACGTTTTGACCGTAGCTCGTACGATAACGCAAGCGTCCAAGAATCTTGATCAGATCTGGATGCAAGCCGTGAACACCTGTTTCGAACGTTGCTTGCTCACCGTATTCACGGATTCGCTCGTCTACTTCGCGACGTGCTTTTTCCACCATTTCCTCGATGCGAGCTGGGTGAATGCGACCATCTGCGACCAGTTTATCCAACGCTGTCTTGGCGATTTCCCGACGAATCGGGTCGAAGCCAGACAGGATGACTGCTTCTGGTGTATCGTCAATAATCAGATCGATACCAGTCAACGTCTCCAGGGCACGAATGTTACGTCCTTCGCGTCCGATAATACGTCCCTTCATCTCATCGTTTGGCAGCGTTACCACGGAAACGGTTGTTTCTGCTACGTGGTCTGCTGCGCAGCGCTGGATGGAGGTCGTAATGATTTCACGAGCACGCTTGTCCGCTTCTTCCTTGGCCTGTGTCTCGATCTCCTTGATCATCACAGCCATTTCATGACGGACCGTATTCTCGACATCTGTCAGAATGATCGTTTTTGCCTCATCCTGCGTCAAGCCGGAGATTCGTTCTAGCTCTGAAACTTGTTCTTTATATAAGTGCTCTACCTTGCTTTGCAGTTCTGCGATGGCACGGTCACGCTCAGACAATTCCTCTTCTTTGCGTTCCAGCTGTTCCATCTTACGGTCCAACGATTCTTCTTTTTGCAGAATTCGTCGTTCCTGACGCTGGATCTCATTGCGCCTCTCACGCAATTCGGTTTCTGCTTCAGAACGAAGCTTGAACACTTCATCCTTAGCCTCCAGCACCTTCTCCTTTTTAACGGCTTCGGCGTCCCGTTTCGCTTCCTCCACGATCTGTCGCGCAGCTTCTTCTGCACTGGAGATCTTTGCTTCCGCAATCGATTTACGAGTGAAGTAGCCTGCACCCAAGCCGATCAGCAGGGCAACGAGCACAATGACAACAGTAAGTATAGGATCCATAGGCTTTTTCGTTTCACCTCCTTATTGTAAGACATCTCCCCGCTTTCCAAGCATTTGTTTTTCATGGAGTGCTCTCACATTTGAACATTCGGCTAAAAAACAAGACCGATTTTACTCGGTCCGCTGAATCCGTACAGCTATCGCACGGTTTTTCAGTTGTTCCATAGGCAACGAGTGAGCAAATCGCAAAAAGATATGATACACCAAGTAAATACAAACCTATTTTATTATTTGTGAACAAGAATTGTCAAGATCATGCAAATAGAGTTGGCCCTAACTATCGCTTCTCTGACGCAATTCTTCACGCATTTGTTGAATGATAGCATGAGAGAATCCCTTACGCATCAGCATGGACAGCAGCTTGCGTTCTTCATCAGGGGTGGGTATACCTTCTATGCGTCTCGCCTTCTTCTCTATCAATGCGCGGGCAGCATTTAGTTCAGCCTCCCTAGAAACGCCCCGGACAGCGTCATCTACGATCGTCCTGTCTACACCCCGTTGGGTGAGCTCCATACGCAGCATATACGGACTCCTCGGCTTCAAACGCAATCGCTCATCCACCCATTGCTTTGCAAATGCTTCATCGTCTATGTAGCCGTGCTCCTCACAACGCTGGCATATCTCTTCGGCAACCTGTGTCGAAAATCCCTTCTCTACCAAATAAGTATGCAACTGACTGCTTGTACGCGGGCGTATGCCGAGATATCGCAAAGCACCTAAATATGCTTTGTGCTTCTCTTCTGCTACAAGGACTTCGCTGTAAAACGCTTCGTCTAATTCTGTTCCTTTAAATAGGTTGTACTTTACCAGTATGTCTTCATGTACGGTAAATGCATACTCGCCTTCTATATCGATATGGTAACGCTGCTTTTGTTTAATATCTCGATGAACGGCAGTGATCAGGCCGCTCTTCATGATGATTCACTCCTTCGCAAAGCTAAAATAACAGCCTGTCTCATCGACAGGCTGCTGTTTTACTTTCCATTAATCCAGATCAAATGCAGGCTCTTCATCTTGCTCTGGGTCATGTACTGGCTCAGCTTCTGGAACAGAACCAGGGTTAAGGCTGAAGTATTCGCGCACCTTTGTTTCAATCTGCGATGCAATGTGCGGATTCTCCTTCAAGAATACCTTCGAATTCTCTCTACCTTGGCCGAGACGCTCTTCGTTGAAGGAATACCATGCACCACTCTTTTGAACCACATCGATCTCAGAACCGATGTCGAGAATGCTACCTTCTCTGGAGATACCTTCACCGTACATGATATCCACTTCTGCAACCTTAAATGGTGGAGCCACTTTATTTTTGACGACTTTGATCTTCGTCTTGCTTCCCAGAATGTCGTTGCCGACTTTGATAGATTCCGCTTTACGAACGTCCAAACGAACACTCGCGTAGAACTTCAATGCGCGTCCACCTGGAGTTGTTTCCGGGTTACCGAACATGACGCCCACTTTTTCACGAAGCTGGTTGATGAAGATGGCAATCGTTTTGGACTTGTTGATGGCACCGGACAGCTTGCGAAGAGCTTGGGACATCAAGCGTGCTTGCAAACCTACGTGGGAATCTCCCATTTCGCCTTCGATCTCTGCTTTTGGCACGAGAGCCGCAACGGAGTCGACTACGATAATGTCTACTGCACCGGAACGCACCAGCGCTTCCGCGATCTCCAGTGCTTGCTCACCTGTGTCAGGCTGGGACAGCAGCAATTCGTCGATGTTCACACCCAGCTTTGCAGCATAAACCGGATCCAAGGCGTGCTCTGCATCGATAAATGCAGCCTGACCGCCCTGACGTTGCACTTCTGCGATCGCATGGAGCGCTACCGTTGTTTTACCAGAAGACTCTGGTCCGTAAATCTCAATAATCCGTCCACGTGGGAATCCACCCACACCAAGTGCGATATCAAGAGCGAGCGCTCCGCTAGATACAGTAGAAATCTGAACGTTGGATACTTCTCCCAACTTCATAATGGAACCTTTACCGAATTGCTTTTCTATTTGACGCAATGCACTCTCCAAAGCTGCGCGACGATCTGACAAATGGTACACACCCTTTCAATTTTCGCTTCTGTTTTGCTTGTCTTCATCATACATCGAGACAGAAGTGTTTGCCAAGTATTTTTTGCGAACAAATATTCGCATCGCAAAAAAGCAGCCATTTCCTGGTTATTCCCAGCGAAATGACTGCTTCTCATTTCTATACTAATTAGGAACGTTTCGCTCCGCGAGGCTTTGCAGGCTCCAGATTGATTCGTTTTCCGTTGATACGAGTCTGACGCAGTGATTCGTACACAAACGCAGCTACCTCTTCTGGAACCTCAACAAACGTGAAGTTCTCGAAAATGTCGATGCGACCTACTGATTTTCCAGGAATTCCCACGGATTCAGAGATCTCACGAACAAGATCCTGTGGCTTCATGTTCGCATTGCGGCCTACATTCAGGAAGAAGCGAACCATGCCTTTCGCTGCACCCGTCTCGCCAAAGTTATACGCTTCCACTTCTTGCCCTTGTCCCGCTTCGGTATGGAATGCGAGGTGCAATGCAGCAGCTGCTACTTTTTCAGCAGGGTATTGACCAACCAGAGAATCCGTTACCTTTCGATACATATCTGCAATGGCATCGCTTTCCAAAAGGCTGGTCAACTGTTCACGCAATTGTTCTTGCTTGCGCTCAGCTACTTCCTCCAGGGAAGGAACATTGCGAGAGAGCACTTGTGCTTTGGTTTGCTTTTGGATGAACATCATTTGTCTTACTTCACGTGGCGTAACCAAGGTCATCGCAATTCCTTTGCGACCTGCACGGCCAGTACGACCAATACGGTGTACATAGCTTTCCGAGTCTTGTGGAATATCGTAGTTGATTACGTGAGACACGTTCCCTACGTCGATACCACGTGCAGCTACATCTGTCGCGATCAAGAATTCAATGGAGCCCTCACGGAACGCATTCATTACTTTGTCACGCTGTGCTTGCGACAAGTCGCCATGCAAGCCGTCTGCAAGGTATCCACGGGATTGCAGCACTTCGGAGAGCTCATCAACACCGCGCTTAGTGCGGCAGAAAATGATACCCAGCTCGACATCCTCACTGTCCAGAATACGGCAGAGGCTCTCTACCTTGTTGCGATCAAATACTTTGTAGTATACCTGTTCGATCAATGGCGCCGTCACTTCTTCACGGCTGACCGCGATCGTTTGCGGTTGTTTCATGTAACGGGTAGCCAAACGCTTGATTTCTGGCGGCATCGTCGCAGAGAACAGCAAGGTTTGTCGCTCTTCAGGCATATGTGTGATGATCGTCTCGATATCTTCGATGAAGCCCATGTCCAGCATTTCATCCGCTTCGTCCAAAACGAGTGTATGTACGTGCTCCAACTTCAGTGTTTTGCGGCGCAAGTGGTCCATGATACGACCAGGAGTACCTACGACGATTTGAACGCCTTGGCGCAGCGCGCGAATTTGATGTCCGATCGATTGTCCACCATAGATAGGCAGTGTACGAACTTTGTTGTATTTCGAAATGCGCAAGAGCTCTCCCGCAACCTGGATAGCCAGCTCACGAGTCGGAGTCAGCACGATCGCTTGTACACGGTTCGCAGGTGAAATTTTTTCCACGAGTGGAATACCGAATGCAGCGGTCTTACCAGTACCTGTCTGAGCTTGACCAATCAGGTCTCCGCCATCCAGTACTTTTGGAATGCAAGCTGCCTGAATCGGCGATGGCTCTTCGAAGCCCATATCGTGGATCGCTTGAAGAATAGATTTATGTAAAGGAAAATCAGAAAAAATCGTCATGAAAAAATCACCTTTCTTTTTGCATTTGCAGCGCATAAAACAGCGCGTATTTTGCGGCACGCCCAACGATTGCCTGCCTTCTTCCTGCCAGGCGCAGCTCTTTTACAACTGTGGGCATACCCTCTGCCGCGATCCCTACATAAACAAGGCCAACAGGCTTGCCCTCGGAAGGATCAGGACCAGCCACTCCCGTAACAGAAATCCCGTAGGTGGCTCCCAGCTTTTCTCGTACATTTTCCGCCAGCAATTGAGCTGTTTTCTCACTTACGGCTCCATCTGTTTGCAATACGGATTCAGGTACTTCGAGCAACTGATTTTTCACTTCATTCGTGTAGCAGACGACTCCACCACGGAAAACATGAGAGCTTCCCGGTACGGAAGTGATCAACGAAGCAATCGCTCCTCCTGTGCAGCTTTCCGCACAAGCAATCGTCTCCTTGCTCTCTTTCAGCTGTTGAACCAGCACAGCATGCAACGACGAGTTCTCGCCCATTCCGTACATATACTGGCCAACGCGATCCAGAATCTCTTTTTCTACAGGCAAAATCAGGGATTCCCCTTCTTCGACCGTAGCTGCCCTCGCTGTAATCCGCAAAGTGACTTCGAATTCCTTCGCGTATGGCGCAATGGTTGGATTCTCCTGCTTTTCAATCAGATCGAGTAGCTGCTCCTCCAATGCCGACTCGCCAATTCCGTAGAACCGAAGTACATGAGAATGAAACACTTGCTTTTCAGGAAGTAAACCGGTCAAATAAGGCATCACGTAGTTCTCCACCATGGGATACAACTCGCTTGGTGGTCCAGGCAACAGCACGAACGTACTACTGTCATGACGGATAGCCATCCCCGGCGCCATCCCGAAATCGTTTGAGAATACATGGCTGCCCGAAAGCACTAGCGCCTGCTTACGATTGTTCTCCGTCATGACAATCCCACGTTGCGAAAAGAACTTTTCAATTCTTTCCATGGCCACTGGATTCGTTTCCAATCCAATACCTACATGCCCCGCCATGGTTTCTTTCGTCAAATCATCTTGAGTAGGACCAAGCCCACCCGTGAGAATGACGAGATCAGATCGCCCTGATGCCAGTCGAATCACTTGTAGCAATCGCTCCGTGTTGTCTCCCACAACTGTATGAAAGTATACACCCACACCAATATCCGCCAGCTTCTGAGAGAGAAACTGTGCGTTTGTATTGGCAATCTGGCCTAACAAAAGCTCAGTACCTACCGCGATAATCTCCGCTCTCATCTTCCTCATCCATTCTCTTTGAGAGTAGAAAAGCCTCTAAACTAATAGTTTATCACTTAGAAACGCTCAAGAGAAGAGTCTTGTGAAAAAAGAGACCAATACCCGCATTACGAGTATTGGATCACGTTACGATTCTTCGCAAAGTAGTCGTACCCGGAGTAAATCGTGATGATTACCATAGCCCACGTGGCTACTTCGTCGAACGGAATACCAAAGAACTCAAATGGGAAGTTGCGAATCATGACAGCCGTAATTGCTACGATCTGCACCCATGTTTTCAGTTTACCCAATGCACTCGCAGCAATTACCTGTCCTTCTGCTGCTGCAACTAGCCGAAGACCAGTCACCGCAAACTCACGGCTGATAATGACAATCGCAATCCATGCCTCTAGACGCTGCATCTCTACAAGTGAAATCAGTGCTGCAGAAATAAGTAGTTTATCAGCAAGCGGGTCCAGAAACTTCCCCAAATTCGTTACGATTTTATTTTTCCGCGCAATGTAACCATCGAGTCCGTCCGTACTGGCTGCTAGGATAAACACCAAAGCCGCAATCAGCTCGTTATACGTCATCGTCAGGCTGCCAATCGAAAATGTCCCGATGTTGTAACGCACCAGCATAAAAAACATAACTACCGGTACCAGAAAAATTCTGGCGAGGGTGATGCGGTTGGCGAGATTCACCTAGACTACCTCCCCGGCTAAATCGTATTCATAGGAGTGTGTAATTTTTACTTTCACAATGGTGCCTAATTCGCCTTTAAAACCGGAGACGAATACTTCACCATCGATTTCCGGAGCGTCATACTGTGTTCGACCTACATAAATATCGTTACGTCCCTCGTAACGTTCAATCAAAACATCCAACACTTGACCAACAAAGCGTCCGTTGCGATCTCCGGCTACTTCACGCTGAACTTCCATCAGCATGTTCGCTCGTTTTTCTTTGATCTCATCGTCTACGTGGTCAGGCAGACGTGAAGCAGGAGTGTCATCCTCGTTGGAGTAAGTGAACACACCCAATCGATCGAAGCGGATATCCTTCACAAACTCAGATAGACGCTCGAAGTCTTCCTCTGTTTCCCCAGGGAACCCGACGATCAAAGACGTACGCAGCGCAACATCTGGAACCTGAGCGCGAATTTTTGCTACCAGCGCACGAATGTCCGTTTGTCTTCCTGGACGACGCATTCTTTTCAGGATATGGTCCTCTGAGTGCTGCAAAGGCATATCTACGTATTTGCACACTTTTGGATTGGTAGCAAAGGTGTGAATCAATTCATCCGTGAAAAATCCAGGGTACGCATAGTGCAGACGAATCCACTCGATGCCCTCGACTTCTGCCAAACGGTTTAAAAGTTCAGGAAGCATGAGCTTTCCGTCATAGATGTCAGTTCCGTAGTTCGTGGAATCTTGTGCGATCAAGCTCACTTCTACGATCCCTTGTGCGGCCAAATGACGCGCTTCTTCCACAATGGACTCGATCGTACGACTGCGGAATCCGCCACGCATCAAAGGAATCGAGCAAAACGTACAGGCGTTGTCGCAGCCCTCAGCAATTTTAATATATGCAGTGTACGTGCCTTGCTTCACTTTCCGTTTCACTACATCTTCGTACGTAAAGATAGGATTTCCTACAAAAATCGGACGCTTTCCCTCTAGAGACTCTTCGATAATACCCGTAATCGACATAAAATCGCCTGTTCCGACAATGCCGTCCACCTCAGGAATCTCATTCAAGATATCCTCTTTGTAACGTTGTGTGAGACAGCCTGCCACCACAAGCGATTTCAGTTTGCCGGATTCCTTCAATTCACCCATTTCCAGAATCTTATTCACGGATTCTTCCTTGGCTGCATCGATGAAACCGCAGGTATTGACGATGACCACGGTTGCTTCTTCTGGGTTATCAACCAGTTCATAGCCTTTTTCATCTATCAGATGGGCCATCATGTCCGAATCAACGAGATTCTTTTCACAGCCCAGCGTAACAATCGCTACTTTTTCACGCGTGCCTACCTTCTCTGTCATCTTTTTTCCTCCATTTGGTCACACCAACCCATATTACACCTATCCAGTATAATATAAGCCTAAAGGAAGTGTCAAAAGAGACAAAAGTATGAAAGGCAAGCATACGCTTGCCTACTGGGTGACCGCCTCTTTTATTTTGATCGTAATATTAGACGGCATGGACTTCATTTTAGACGTATCTACCAAGACACCGTTAACCTTCAATTCCACTACAGTCGGTTTGCCCAAACGGATATAAGCTGATTTCCCCAGCTCAATCGTTTTCTCCTGATCCTTCTTGAGCGTGGCCTGTTCAACATACGTTTTGCCTTTTCCTTCCGAAATACCAAACCAGCTTGTGCCTTCCTTCACCTTCATATGTACCGTGATTTTTTCTCCACCTTGCAAAGAATAGTTATACATCGATCCTTGCTGAGATTCGAAAGTGATCGTTGCCTGAGGAGGTTCCGTTACGGTTTCAGGTGTGTTCGTTCCTGTTTCAGGAGGTGTGGCGATCGAAGGGGGTATCGGTTGTTGAGCAATCGGAGAAGTAGTTGCCCCACCTCCATTGCCAGGTGTAACAATTTCCGCTCCTGGGTTAACTGTTCCACCAGGCACTGGCTGAGTCAACTGACCTCCGTTATTGTTGACGACAGCGAAATAAATTACCCCGATAATCAAGGCAATAAACAAGATGAGCAAGGTCTTTGTGACCCATCGTCCCGCTTGTAATGGATTGTTCGCTGAAGCAACTCGTCTGCGACGCAGTCGTTCTACTTGCTCTGTAGGTGGCTGGGCCGGCAAATCGGACTGAAAGTGAGTCAGGATGTGATTCGGGTCTAGACCGACGGCTTCCGCATAGCTCTTTATGAATGCACGCGCGTAAAAGTGGCCAGGAAGTACATGAAAATGACCCCTTTCAATGGCTTCCAAATATCGCCGCTGTATCTTGGTGATTCGTTGGATGTCGTCGAGCGTGATTCCTTTTTCTTCGCGGGCCCTTTGCAGGACTTGACCTAGCTCAGACACAGCTGCCCCTCCTTAATTCATTTCGAAATTATCAAAGCCGCGATTGTTGATAAGCTCATATGTAATCTCTTCGTCCGGATGATGACGCAGCTCAATAATGTAATGGAAATCATCGATTTGGTACTCTGATTCCCTTACAAATATATCCGGATGTTCAATGATTTTTGCGGCAGGAAAATTCATAATCTCCCGAAGCAAGGTAAAGTGCTTTTCTGTCGATCGCAGCGTTGAGACAATTCCATCTATCAAATATACATGATCAGTAGACATTTCATCAATGGCTAAGGAACTACGCACCGTCTGGCGCAACAAAGTAGAGGAGATGAATGTCCAACGTTTATTGGCGGATACGCTGGCAGCAATCATTGATTCTGTCTTCCCTACGCGAGGCATTCCGCGAATCCCGATGAGCTGGTGACCTTCTTTCTTCAGGATTTCTGCCATGAAATCAACCAGCAAGCCCAGCTCCTCACGAACAAAACGAAACGTTTTCTTGTCTTCGCTATCTCGTTCAATGTAGCGACCGTGGCGTACAGCCAAGCGATCCAGCATTGTCGGGGGACGTAACCTCGTTATGGTTATGTTGTCCATTTTTTGCACAACGTTGCGCAAAACCTCCATTTTTTCATCATCATCGGTCAAGAGCAGCATACCTCGACGCATTGTATCCACACCATTGATCGTCACGATGTTGATGTTCAACATCCCCAGAATAGAAGATACGTCCCCTAAGAGACCGGGACGGTTACGGGCAATCTCATACTCCATGTACCATTCTTTCTTCGCTTCCATATGCAATCCTCTCCGCCAACCAGAATTCTCTTCTTATGTAGTATATCACGTTCGTATCATTCGACAATCGCGAAAAGAAAAATCCCCAAAAGTAGGGGATTTGAATGGCTAGCTGCCAGCGTTCGCGTCGTTGCGATTCTGAACAAGCTTCACCATGAGTGTTGCCAAAGCTTGTTGCTGCTGTTGATCACCTGCGTCCCACAGCTGTTTCAACAGACGCTCCTGATCGTTTTTCGGGTCGACTTGCTCGGACAGATAGCTACCGATTTGATAAGCTACGTTTTGAAGCGTATCGCTTTCCATCCCGGCTTGTTTCGCTTGTTCTACCCGATCTCCGAGAAACGCTTTCCAGTCGCTAAAATTGTCAAGAATCGACATAGGGAAATTCCCTCCTTTTGTACGTTGCGAACAGATTTGCTGCCCACACAAAAGGTAGAATTCCATCATTTCTCGTATTTTATTCATGCATACTTTCTGCTATGTGTACCATCCTCCGTTGGGACTAATCACTTGGCCAGTCACATAACTGGAATCGGCTGACAACAAAAAGCGCACGACGGCCGCAACCTCGTATGGTTGTCCGAGGCGGTTTGCTGGTATTTCTTCTGCGATCATTTCTACTTCATCCGGTGCAAAGCGCTCCATCATACCTCCAGCAATCGCTCCAGGTGCTACTGCATTTACCGTAATTCCGTTTGGGGCCATTTCCTTTGCCAGGGATTTGGTAAAGGTGTTAATTGCTCCTTTAGTCATGGAATATAGAACCTCACATGATCCTCCGGTTAGACCCCAAATCGAAGAAATGTTGACGATACGCCCATATCTTGCGCGCAGCATGGCTGGAACAGCAGCTTGGCATACAAAAAAAGCAGATCGGACATTGAGAGCAATCAGCTCATCGAATTTCTCGACGGTCACATCTGTAAACAAACCAACGTCATCCACGGAGGCATTGTTGACGATCAACAGGGGTGCAACCTGCATCTGGCCAAACATCGCGGCAATTTGCTCTGGATTACGCAAATCAGCCTGAAGAATGCCGTACGGAACGTCGCGCTCCTGACATTTTCGAACAAGCGGCTCCAACTTTTCCATGTTGCGATTGTAATGCAGATAAAGGGGAACCCCCGCATCAATCAGGTAGGCACCTATCGCCTGCCCAATCTCTCCGGAAGCTCCCGTAATTAACGCCCACGGCGTCTCTTGCTTGAACATGAATACATTACTCCTGTGGCGAAGCAGAACGAACGATGGAAACAGCTATCTGCTCGGGTAAAAAATGCTCCTTCAATCGTTTTTCCACATCTTCGCGTGTGATCGACTCCAGAGTCGGCACCACGGAAAACAGATCGTTACCATTAAATTTGAAGCTGGTGAACTGGTTGGCGATGAACTCCACAGAGTTCAGTGACCGCAGGAAATTCCCGATTTTTTTACGCTTCGCGCGCTCAAAATCATCCTGTGCAATTCCGCTTTGCTTCAGCTGTTCGATCTCCGCTTTGATTGTTTCCACCAAGCGCTCCGGGTCAGGCGTATCTCCGCCAATAATCGTATACGCATAGTCCTTCTCACTGCTGTAGTCAAAATCAAAGCTTTCCGTAATCAGCTCGCTATCATACAGACGCTCATAGACAGCGGAGCTAGTACCGAACGCGATGTCCAATACCAGTTTAGTAGTCAGCTCACGTTTTAACAAGGCTTCCTTGGTCAGCCCGTTTTCCTTTTCCTTAATGCCAATCATGCATTTAGGCAGACCAACTGTAAGAAAAGCTTCGACTTTTGCCTCCGCAGGAGCTGCCGGCTCTTCTGGGAAAACGCGAGTGATTTGTGGTGCAGGGGGAAACTCCTTTGCTCCCTGGTTTTCCCGAATGAGCTTCATGATCGCTTCCGGTTCAAATGATCCCACGACTAACAAGAGCATGTTTGCCGGGTGGTAAAACGTTTCATAGCACTGGTACAAATACTCTTTGGTAATATGAGAGATCGTCTCGATCGTACCTGCAATCTCAATATTGATCGGATACTTTTGGTACATGGCCTTTAAGAGGTTCATGTACACCTTCCAGTCAGGATTGTCATCATACATCGTGATTTCCTGACCGATGATTCCTTTTTCCTTTTCTACACTGGCATCTGTAAAGTACGGGTCCTGCACATAGTCCAGCAGCAGATTTAAATTGTCATCCAATTTGTCTGTGCACGAGAACAAATAAGCGGTTCGATTGAAGCTCGTAAATGCGTTGCAGCTTGCACCATTTTTACTGAACTCGTGCATGACATCCCGATCTTTTTTCTCAAACATTTTGTGCTCGAGAAAATGCGCAATTCCATCGGGTACATTGATTTCCTCCCCGCTTCGGGTACGAAAATGGCTATCGATAGAGCCATATCGCGTCGTGAACACAGCGTATGTTTTGCTAAAGCCTTGTTTTGGAACGAGATAGACTTGCAATCCATTCTGGAGAGTCTCATGATATACCGTTTCATTTACTTGTTCAAAGACAGTCGTCTGCATCTTACGCCTCTCCCTTCTTGTCCCGCAGCAGATAAATCGTGTCAATCGTCACTTTCTCAGCCACTTTCTTGATATCCTCAATCGTCGCTTGGTTGATTCCATTCAAGAGCTCCTCGATTTTGCGAGGGCGCCCACTAATGACTCCATTGTACGTAAAATCAATCATGCCACGAGCACTGTCCAATAGCTCACGGAACTGGTTTGACAATGTAGCACGTGTCTGGCTGATTTCCTCATCAGAGATGCTTCCTTTTCGCATCAAGTCAAGCTGTTGCTTAATAATCTCAACAGCGCGCTGATATTTGCTGACATCAATCCCGGACATAATCATGAGAATGCCTTTGTGGCTCTCTAAACGGGATACGGCATAATACGCGAGGCTCTCTTTTTCCCGGACGTTGACAAACAGCTTGGAATGAGGAAAGCCGCCTAAAATTCCGTTGAACAAGAGCAGCGTCGGATAATCGTCATCCTTGTAGGTGATCTGTGTACGGCACCCGATGTTGAGCTTTGCTTGGTTGACATCGAGTCGATCGATAACCTCTCGCTCTTCAGATACCTGCTTCGCCGTCGAGCTGATTTGCAGCTCTTGGACTTGTGAGCGTTCCAATGGAATGTGCTTGCGAATAGCCTCGATTACTTCTTGCTTCGCGACATCGCCGACGACAAACATATTGATCGGATTCGTCGTCGTTACTTCTTTATAATATTGATACAGCTCCTGACCCGTTATCCCCGACAAATCCTCTACGCGCCCTTGTACAAGGAGAGAGAATGGTTCCCCTTTGCACATTTCCTCTGTGACGCGTTGATTCGCATACTTCATTTTGTCGTCAATCAGGCTCTCCATCCGTTTGCGAAGAGTTTCTTTCTCTTGTGACATGTACTTCTCGGAAAAAGCGTTCTCCTTTACGTACGGCCTCGCGAGCATATCTCCCACGAATTCAATAGCCTGCTCCAAAAGAGATGCGTCTTTGGACAAGTATTTTTCATTCGGTACTTCCATATAAATCTGCAGGATTTGTCTCTCGCCTTTTTTCATAACGTCTACATCAAAAATGGCGCCGTACAGAAAATCCAAATGTGCACGCAATAGCTTCGTTTCCGGAAAACGAGCGCTGGCACGCTTCATGACCATCGCAAGTAATGCTGTCTTTGTTACGTGTTCCTCCGACAAGGCCTGTTCAATCATCGTCACGATCGTGGTTGTCTTGAACTTTTCTGTTGGAAGGATATGTACGTTCATCCCATTGATTTGGGAGCTTTGAAATGCAATTTCGGTTGTTTGTGCAGTCATGCCCATTCTCCCTTCTCCATCAGCTTACTCATACTCTTCTCTATTGTAACCAATTGTCAGGGCATCAAGCATCAGAATCTTCCATTATATATCCCGGTGCTTCCATCCTATGCGTTCACGCCAGTCCTTTAATACGTGAATCACTGTGCAAACCTATAACGAAAAAGAGCGAACGGCACCTTTGGCAAAGTGCGTTCACTCTTTTTCTTACATATCCATGGCGTCCCAATCTCGGGGATCATCTGATGTTCGATTCTCTTCAACAAATCGACCGCAATCGGACGAGAGACAGAGCACACCATCCAGCTGCTCATCGTGAAAGGGAACTCCGTGGCTTCCACCACAATACGGACATGTCCACATACGAAGGGCCTCCTTTATTTATGAGGGTACTCCTTAGTAGTTTGTCCCAATATCAAAATGGACTTTCCGCTTTATTATGCTCCCAATACCGTAAGTAATCATACGGATCAATCGCCTGCCCCGTACTGTTACGGTAGAGGCCAAAATGCAGGTGAGGTTCAAACATGCCAACTGTTCCAGTTCCACCGTAGCCTGTGTCACCCACAAACCCAATTAACTGTCCAGCTTTAATTGCTTTACCTACGCGCAATCCAGGCGCAAATGCCTGCAAATGAGCGTAATACATGCGATATTGGCCATTCTTATCTGTAATGTTCACACGCCAGCCACCATACGTATTCCAGCCTACCTTGTTAATCGTCCCATCCGATACAGAATAAATCGGTGTTCCTTTCGGTGCCATAATATCGATGCCTTCGTGTCTGCGCACATTGCCGCTATTCGACTCTGTCCACTCTCGATCAGATCCGAAGCTATCACCGTACGGCTCATACCAACTGTTGCCATGGAATGGAAAGCGTAATTGACTACCAAGCAAGCGATCATCCCCTACTTTTTCGGCTAAGGAATGCTCTGCTTGTTCAGCACCTTTTGGCAAGAATAGAATTTGGCCTACAATCAGCTCATCAGAAGAGAGATGGTTATTTTTCTTAATGGCACTCATGTTCGTTTCATGGTTAGCAGCGATTTTCGTTAAGGTATCTCCCTTTTGAACGACATAGGGATTCGATGAGTAATTCACATTCGCAGCTTTGTCTTCAACAGGCTTGGATTGTATGTATGCGACAGCCGACTTCTCGTCCCATTGTACACGATACCCAAATGCTTCCGATATAAATCGTATCGGTACAAGCGTCCGCTTATTCACAATGATTGGCGAGACATCCATCTTCAATTGTTTTCCGTTAACGTACGCAACCTTGCTGCCAATTGTAAGTGTGACGCGCTTGCCCTTTTTGGTAAGCATCACTTTTTGACTGGTGGCATCGTAGCTTACATTTGATCCGGTTGCTTCTCCTACTACCCGAATCGGAACGAGCATCCGCCCATTTTGATGGACTGGTGATACATCTGAGATGACACCAATTCCATTGACAACGACTGAAATCACAGGACCTGGCTCTTTTGCGGAAGCCATACCACCGGATGCCGCTATCATCAGGCAAAAAACAAAAGCGCCTAGAAGCCTGTTCCATCGAAAACTGCTGTACTTACGCAGACAGCGGTTCATCTTTTTCCCTCCTCACAGACAATTTACCAAAACGGGTATGACCGTTTTTGCTGACCGCAAGCAGTCAAAAAAATTATCGCACAGAGGAAGTGACAGGTTCTAGACGCTAAATTTTGTCAACGAATCATTAACGCGATCCCGTATCGTAAGGTTTTCCAAGGGCCGCTGGTGCACTGGATCGTCCTACCAGACCAGCCATCACGAGAATCGTCAATACGTACGGAAGCATGAAGATAAATTCAGTCGGAATGTAATTGGTCAATCCGAAGATTTGCACCAAAGACTTGATCGCTTGAGCGACCCCGAAGAACAAGGCTGCCCCCATTGCACCAGCTGGATGCCATTTACCAAAGATCAAGGCCGCAATCGCGATAAACCCTTGTCCGGAAACCGTATTATGGGAGAAGTTACTTGTCGTCGTCAAGGAAATGGTAGCTCCACCTAATGCAGCCAGCATACCACTGATCATAACGGCAGTGTAGCGCATTTTCTTAACGTTGATCCCTACTGTATCAGCCGCACGCGGATGCTCACCAACTGAACGCAAGCGCAATCCGAATGGTGTCTTAAACACAACATACCATGTAACAAAAACGGCAATGAAAGCTAAAAAGCTAGTAGGATACGCCTCAAAAATGGCATGTCCGATATACGGAATTTCACTCAATCCAGGAATACTGAATTTGGTAAACACAGAGGACAAGGTTGTCGTCTGACCTGCTCCATCGAAAATAATTTTAGTCAGGTAGATGGAAAGTCCTGCTGCCAAGAAGTTCAGGGCCACACCACTGACGGTCTGGTCCGCTTTAAATGTAACAGAAGCAACGGCATGCGGGAGTGCAAAAATAGATCCGGCGATTCCTGCCGCAATAAATCCGACCCACGGTGCCCATGCACCAAGTGAATCTTGAAAAGCAAAGGTCATTACAGCACCGGTAAAAGCACCGATAATCATCATACCTTCTAGCGCAATGTTCACAACACCAGAACGCTCCGAGAACAATCCACCCAATGAGGCAAAAATCAAGGCAGTAGAAAACACGATGGTATCATGAACGAGGTTGCTAAGAATTAATCCCCAATCCATCAGTTTCCACCTTCCTTTTTCTTAAGCAAAATCGGCTTCACAAATATTTTCACGATGCCATGTGCAGCAACGAAGAAAATAACAGAAGCAATGACGACCCGAATCAGCTCAAACGGTACACCCGCGCTAAACTGCATGCCGCTCGCACCGAAAGTGAGGACACCAAACAATATGGCAGCAAGGATAACCCCAAACGGTGTATTCCCGCCAATCAACGCGACAGCGATTCCATCAAAGCCATAGCCAGTATGCTGTGTCATAATCGCTTGATAATGGAATACGCCCAAAATCTCAGTAGCTCCGCCAATCCCTGCGAACATACCACCAATAAACATAGCTTTTACGATATTACGATTTACGTTCATACCAGCATATTCTGAAGCATGCGGGTTCAAACCGACTGAACGCAGTTCATAGCCGGATTTTGTTTTCCAAAGAATAACATAGAAGAAAATAGCAGCGAGTACCGCAATCAGCGTTCCCCAGTGCAAACGAGCATTGTCAAACATCTCTGCGAGCCAGGTAATGGTTATAATAGCAGAATCCTTAACTTCTTCGGATGTTTGCTTTCCTGCCGGGATAAAGAAAGCGTTCATGACCCAGTTGGCCAAGTAGAGAGCTACCCAGTTCAACATGATGCAGGTAATAACCTCATTGACACCGCGGGCTGCTTTCAAATATCCGGCAATTGCTCCCCACAGACCACCCGCTACTGCCCCCGCAAGAATGGCGAGTGGAGCGTGGATGATTGCTGGCAGATCAAAGGAAACACCTACAACAGTAGAAGCAATCATTCCTACGATAAATTGACCTTCTGCCCCGATGTTAAAGAGACCTGTACGGAATGCAAAAGCCACAGCCAAACCTGTAAAGATCAAAGGTGTAATTTGACGGATTGTTTCCCCGAAGTTATACGCACTACCAAATACTTTATTAATCAATGCCATATAGGCATCGATTGGGTTAAAGCCACCCGCCAGCATTGCGATTGCCCCGGTCAACAGACCAAGAATGATCGCGACGACAGGAACGAGAAACGATTCTTTTGTAAATACCGCAATGACCTTATTCATCGTTTCCCCCTCCTTGCATTACTTTTCCACCGGACATCATCAAGCCCAACTCTTGTTCTGTAGTCGATTTCGCATCGACAATTCCCACAATGGTTCCTTCATAAATAACCGCAATTCGGTCAGAGACGTTAATAATCTCGTCCAGCTCCAAGGAAAGTAAAAGAACTGCTTTTCCTTGATCACGCTGATCGATCAGTCTGCGATGAATGAATTCAATAGCTCCTACGTCCAAGCCGCGAGTAGGTTGAGCAGCAATCAACAAATCCGGGTTCTTGTCCACTTCGCGGGCAATAATTGCCTTTTGTTGGTTACCTCCGGAGAGTGCACGTGCTGGCGTGTAAATACTCGGTGTCCGCACATCGAACTCTTCAATCAGTTTTGCCGCATGCTTGTCAATGGCGCCATAATCAAGAAAACCGTTTTTATTAAACGTTGGATGGAAGTATGTTTCCAAAACCATATTTTCACTCATGGTGAAATCAAGAACCAGACCTCGCTTATGTCTGTCTTCTGGAATGTGAGACAAACCAGATTCCGAAATATTACGCGGATTTTGATTCGTAATTTCTTTGCCATTAAGAAGGACACGACCGCTCGTTGCCTTACGCAAGCCAGTCAATACTTCGATGAGCTCGCTTTGACCATTTCCATCGACTCCGGCAATTCCGAGAATTTCGCCAGCGCGAACCTCCAGACTGAGACTATTCAGAGCATTTACGCCACGGTTGCCCATTGCTGTCAGATTCTCCACTGCAAGGATCGTTTCTTTCGGTTTGGCAGCCACTTTATCTACTCGGAAGTTGACTTCGCGACCAACCATTTTTGCAGCCAAATCATCTGGATTTGTATCTTTTACTAAGACAGAATCAATCACTTTCCCACGACGAATGATCGTAACCGCGTCACATACAGCCATAATTTCTTTCAGCTTGTGTGTGATCAGAATAATCGTCTTACCTTCTTTTACCAAGTTATGCATGATCTCGATAAGTTCATGGATTTCCTGCGGCGTCAAAACAGCCGTAGGCTCATCAAAAATCAAGATGTCAGCACCACGATAAAGCGTTTTCAAAATCTCTACACGCTGCTGCATCCCTACTGAGATATCCTGAATTTTTGCTCTCGGATCAACTTTGAGCCCGTATTGATTCGACAGTTTTTCTACCGCTTTCTCAGCGCTTTGAATATCTATCTTCAACCCGTTTTTCGGTTCATTTCCTAGCACAATGTTTTCCGTGACTGTAAATTTTTCTACGAGCATAAAATGTTGATGAACCATTCCAATACCAAGTTCATTTGCAATCTTTGGGCTGGTGATTTGTACTACTTTTTCGTTAATCAGAATTTCGCCTTCATCCGGCTGATACAGACCGAACAAAATATTCATGAGTGTCGACTTGCCTGCGCCATTCTCTCCGAGCAGCGCATGAATTTCACCTTTTCCTACGGACAGTGTAATACTGTCATTTGCAATAATACCTGGGAATCGTTTTGTGATCCCTCTCATTTCAACTACTTTTTTTACCGAGTTCATGCATGCTCACCCCATTTTTCGGGTCTATTGTGAAGGTAAAGGACAAGGCCAGTAGCTCGAACCAGCCTTGTCCATTTGCAGCTTCCCTAGTTTTTACTTGTCAGGAACCGTGATTTCGCCTTTAACGATTTTTTGCTTGTATTCTTCAACCAGCTTCAGTACGTCTTCTGGAACGTTCTTCGTAGAAGTTTCCGCCAGACCTACACCGTTTTCAGCCAGACCGAGCCATTGAACTCCGCCTTCGAATTTACCCTCAGACAGGTCTTTCGCTACGCGAATAACCGCTTCGTCAACGCGTTTTACCATGGAAGTCAATGTGATCTCATCGCCGAAAGTTAGGGATTGGTCTTTGTCAACACCGATTACCCATACGTTTTCGCCTTTAGCTTTACGGTCTTTTGCTTCGTTGAACACACCGTCGCCTGTACCGCCGGAAGCGTGGAAGATGATGTCCGCGCCTTGACCGTACATTTGGGATGCAGTGGATTTACCAAGGTCTGGTTTATCAAAAGCACCTGTGTATACTTTGAGAACTTTAATGCTTGGATCTACAGCTTTTACACCAGCTTCGAAACCAAGGTCAAAGCGTTTAATTACAGGAATATCAACGCCACCTACGAAACCAACTGTTTTCGTTTTGGTCATTTTCGCTGCAACTACACCAGCGAGGAAGGAGCCTTCATGCTCTTTAAAGAGTACAGATGCTACGTTAGGAGCCTGTACTTCAGCGTCGATGATCGCCAATTTAGCGTCTTTGTTTTCATCTGCTACTTTTTTCAGGTGGTCACCCATCAGGAAGCCGATACCCCAAGTCAGATCCCAACCGTCTTTTACGAATTGAGTCAAGTTTGGTACGTAATCAGCATCTGTTTTGGATTGCAGATAGTTTACGTTTTCTTTCGGGAGATTCAAATCGGTTTGGAGTTTTTGCAGCCCTTCCCAAGCGCTCTGGTTAAAGGAGTTGTCGTTTACACCACCAACGTCTGTAACCATACCTACTTTGATAGCTTTAGCGGCTGGTGCGCCTCCATTGCTACCAGTTTGGCCTTGAGGCTGTGCTTCTGGTTTGCTTCCGCAGCCAGCGAGAACGAGCGACACGCTGAGTGCTGCAACAGAAAGCACGGATAGAACTTTCTTCATCTGAGATTACCCCCTGTTTTTAGTTGATGAAATTGTTGAGTGAGGTTTCCCTCACAGTTACAACCGTCTCCGTACGACATGAAAGTGAATTTTGTCAGCCCTGAAGTAATTATGGGAGTATAGCACTGGCTTTTCACTTTCGTCGTAATGAATCTGCTTGAGCAAGAGCATAGGTGCAGATTTATCGCAGTGCAGCAGGTTGGAAACCTTTTCATTGTAGCCCATGGGTTCAATATCAGCCACTGCATATGCGATCCTAACCCCTGTTACGCTCTCCAGCCATTTGAAGATAGACTCTCCACTTGCCGCATAGCCCTCAGGTACCAGATGTGCGGGAATGCGGTCCACACAATAAACCACGGGCTCACCGTCAGCCGTGCGAATCCGTTCTACCATGAGAACGCCTTCACCCGGATTTAAGGCAAGCCGCTTCCTCTCTTCTTCAGCAGATTCGGCAAAGGATGTTCGGAGGATCAATGTTCCTGCCTTATATCCTTGGCGCTCGATTGCATCCGTCACACTAAAGAGTTCCCCAATCCCGCCTGAAAAAACAGGCTTCGAGTTGATAAAGGTCCCTACACCGTGTCTACGAATGACAATCTTTTCTTCTTCAAGAAGTCGGAGTGCCTCGCGAAGCGTCGCCCTGCTTACACCAAGCTGTTTAGATAGTTCGGCTTCAGAAGGGAGGCGTTCACCAGGACGTAGTTGTCCGGATTCAATATCACTCTTGATTTTGTCCATGACCAAGAGAAAAAGTGATCGAACATTCCCTTTGATGCTCATCATCATTCACTCCTGCTGTCCGCAAGCCACCCAACAGGTAGGACGTCAGACCTCTGATTCGTATGAGACATGATAACAACAATTTCCTTCAAGCTCATAAAAATTTTACATGAGGGGCGACTATCATGCAAGCCAAATATTTATGAATAATAATGCAAAAAGATTAATTTCGACAGGGATTTTTCATCCAAACTAGGAAAAAAGACCCTGCCAGCACAGATTCTGGCAAGGTCGATCTCTACGATATATTACTTTCCATGGAAGGACGTGGAAGACGAACCTCACGAGGCTTGCTTCCCTCATAGGGACCTACCACACCCTGCGCTTCCATCATATCGATCAAACGTGCCGCTCTGGTATATCCGACACGCAGACGACGTTGCAGCAAGGAAGCGGATGCCGTCTGTGCTTCAGACACGATTTGTACAGCTTGATCGTACAGCTCATCATCTACGACTGGCTGCTGTTCCTCCTGCACTTCACCCGGGATCATCTCTTCATTGTAGCGTACTTCTTGCTGTTCTTTTACAAAACGTACAACCTCTTCGACTTCCTTATCGGATACAAAGGCTCCTTGAACGCGAATCGGCTTGGACGCTCCCATCGGCAGTGAAAGCATATCGCCTCTACCCAGCAGCTTTTCTGCGCCGCCCATATCCAAGATGGTTCTGGAGTCGGCCATCGAAGACACACCGAAAGCAATTCGGGATGGAATGTTCGCCTTGATCACACCCGTAATGACATCTACAGAAGGTCGTTGCGTCGCAATAATTAAATGAATACCGGAAGCACGTGCCATTTGTGCGAGTCGACAAATCGCATCCTCAACTTCTCCAGGCGCTACCATCATCAAGTCCGCCAGCTCATCGACAATGACGACGATATAGGGAAGAGGCGTTCCTTCCACTTGAGCGTTGTACATCTCGATATTGCGGCTGCCCGTTTTTGCAAACAGATTGTATCGGCGCTCCATCTCGGAAACAACTTTTTTCAATGCAACAGATGCTCTTCTCGGATCCGTTACAACTGGAGCCAGCAAATGGGGGATTCCGTTGTACACATTCAGCTCTACCATTTTGGGGTCAACCATCATGAGCTTGACTTCTTCTGGTTTTGCCTTGAACAAAATACTCATGATCAATCCGTTAATACATACGGACTTTCCGCTTCCCGTTGCGCCAGCCACGAGCAAATGGGGCATTTTAGTCAAATCGGCAACGATTGGCTCTCCAGAAATATCTCGGCCAAGTGCTACGGTTAGCTTTCCTGGTGCATCCTGATACTCAGGGGCTTCCAACACTTCTCTGAGTGATACAACTGCAACCTCTGAATTCGGAACCTCGATGCCAATCGCTGATTTTCCTGGAATCGGGGCCTCAATTCGAATATCTTTTGCAGCCAGTGCCAATGCAAGGTCATCCGTCAAGCTGACAATCCTGCTCACTTTTACTCCTGTAGCGGGCTGTACCTCGTATCGTGTAACTGCTGGCCCCCGATGAACTTCGGAGACAGTCGCATTTACACCGAAGCTTTTTAATGTCTGTACTAATTTGGCTGCGTTGGAGGTATGATCGACTTCTTTTCCCGTTGAGCTTGCTCGTGGCCTAGCGAGCATTTGCAAATTTGGGAGCTCGTAAGGTACCGCTAGCTGTTCTTCCGCTCTGTCCAAGGTACCGAAGATTTCTTCTTCCCCTTCCAACGCAAACGTAATTTCTTGGTTCGTTTTCGGTTGTGTTGCTCTGGATTGATTTACAGGTACACCAGGTGTTTCATCCTCTTCAAGCGCAATCCGATCCGTGAAATCACGAATGAGCGGGACATTCGGTTGTTGGTTTTCTTCATCCGCTACAGTTGGCTTGGCTTTTTGTTCCTGCAAAGCGGAAACAGCGATTGCCTCGTGATCAGCCTCAGATTGCTTTTGCTTGCGTGCCTCCTCGGCTTCCTTCGCTTCTTTCTTTCGCTTCTCGCTCTCCTCTTGCAAAAGCTGTACAGAGTCCTTCACTGTATCCTTTGCCTTCCCGTAAAACAAAGCGAGCTTGTCCTTGGCAAACATCAAAATGTTTACGTAGGAAAGGTTGAACAGAAACATCAATCCAACGAGGAACAGGAACACAATTACGAGACCTGTACCAATTGCACCAACGAGCCCATTCGTCACTGCAAAAAATAGAGCGCCTACCATCCCGCCGCCTACTCCAGTGGTGGACACCCTTTGGCTATGATCCAGCCAGATTCTGTCCCACGTGACTCGAATGATACTTTGCTCAGCAAACTTTCCATCTGCCGTAATTTGTTTGTACAGAATCATGTGATCCCAAGTTAAAATCGCCACGCCAATTAAAGCGATTCCCAGTACGCGGTAAGTAAGCTTCGGTGATTTTCTTGTAAACATCATATGTATGGCCATACCGATTAGCAGCACAGGAATGATGAAATCCCATGAGCCCGCAATAAACCGAAATAAAAGTGCCAGTACATTTTTGCCCAGCCATCCACTCTCCAAAAGCCCGATCAACGATAGCACGATGATGAGAAGTCCCAGCAGCTCTATCTTGACAACTGAGGCCAATGCCGCTTGTGAACGCTCTTTTTTTCTCCTACTCAATGGCACGCCTCCTCCTCGTTATTCCACTCGTTATGCACCATAACTGTAAAAAAGGCAGCCGTCGTGTGTTCGGCTGCTGTTCGTACATAACTAGTATAACACAGGAAATTCATAGAAATACAGGACTTCTTAGGCTAGCCATTCGGGTTGAAACTGAATTTTTTGTCCGGGAGCGTACTGCTCCTTCAGGTAGTCTTGCGGATCTGGACTAATCAGCCTGACGATCTTTCCTTCAAACGGTCCAGTCTGCTCGATCAGCATCGTCGCATGACCGAATGCAATCTCTTTCAGCTCCTGTTTTTCCACTTGCTCCATGTTCTCAAAAACCGTTTCCATCGGGATGATGGAGTATAAAATCATTGGAGTACACTCTCCTCGCCTTTTTGCGCTTTGATCAGTTCGTTTAACTTTTTCAGCGCACTTCCAAGGCCGCCGACCTCATCAATCAATCCGTATTTGACCGCATCTACACCGATCACATTCGTACCGATATCACGTGTCAGTTCACCGGTTCTGGTCATCAGCTCACGGAATTTTTCTTCGGATACATTAGAATGTCGTGAAATGAAGCTCACTACACGGTCTTGCATTTTATCCAAGTACTCAAACGTTTGGGGAACACCGATCACAAGACCCGTCAAGCGGATCGGGTGAATCGTCATCGTGGCGGTCTCTGCAATAAATGAATACGATCCGGCTACGGCAATCGGTACACCGATACTATGACCACCACCTAGTACGAGCGTGACTACTGGCTTGGACAAGGACGACACCATTTCTGCAATCGCCAAGCCCGCTTCTACATCCCCGCCAACCGTATTCAAAATAACGAGAACGCCCTCTATTTTACTGTTTTGTTCAGCTGCAACCAACTGGGGAATAAGGTGCTCGTATTTGGTCGTCTTATTTTGAGGAGGGAGCTGAATATGCCCTTCTACTTGTCCGATGATCGTCATACAATAAATATTGCTTTCGAGCTGCGGGACATTTGTCTGCCCCAGTTGCGTGATGGAATCGAGCAGTTTTTTCTTAGGATCTTCCTGTGCAGGTGTTTCTCCTGGAGGTGAAGCTGCTGGCTCCTGATCCTCCGTTGGTGATTGTGGTGGCTGGGATTCCTTACTATTCATCGCAGCACTTGCAAAAGGCGGCCTATTTAAAAAATCGCTAAATTGTTGATTCGACATGGATGATCCTCCCTCACTTTCCTCTGTAGTATGGATAGGGAGAGGAAAAATCATGCGCCACTCCAACCAAAAAAAGCCAGAAATCCTTCTGCGAAGGGATTTCCAGCTCTTCTTAACGTGATCCTACACTTCCATAATAATGGGCAAGATCATTGGACGTCTGCGTGTTTGCTCGTACAGATAACGGCCTAATGACTCTTTTACATTATTTTTCAGAGAAGACCATTCATTTACATTTTCTTCCATGCATTTGACAAGTGTTTGGGTCACTATGCGATTTGCCTCATCCAGCAGCTCTTCGGATTCACGTACATAGACGAAACCGCGAGAAATGATGTCTGGACCTGACAAAATCGTGCCATTTTGTTTGCTGAGTGTAACAACAACTACCAGTATGCCATCTTGTGACAGTAATTTGCGATCTCTAAGTACGATGTTTCCTACATCACCAACACCCAAGCCGTCAATCAAAACATTACCAGCATGGACTTTTCCACCGTAACGGGCTTTACCTCCTGCGAATTCAACCGTATCGCCGTTATCCAGCAAGAACGTGTTTTCTTCAGGAATTCCAACCTGTTCCGCAAGAAGGGCATGTGTTTTCAACATGCGGTACTCACCGTGAACGGGAATAAAGTACTTAGGCTTCATTAAGTTTAGCATCAGACGCAATTCTTCTTGGCTACCATGACCGGAGACGTGGACGGTTCCGTTAGGTCCATGGCCACCATAAATGACGTCTGCACCGATGCGCGATAATTGATCAATCGTACGCGCCACGTATTTTTCATTCCCGGGAATCGGGGTTGCTGCGATAATTACGGTATCTCCTGGAAGGATGTCAATTTTCCGATGGGCGGATCGGGCCATCCGAGTGAGCGCAGACATAGGCTCTCCTTGGCTTCCAGTTGATAAAATAACGACTTGTTCAGCATTCAGCTTGTTGATTTCATCGATCTCAACAATCAAGCCCTCAGGAACCAATAAATACCCTAAGTCTCTGCTGATGTTTATGACATTTTGCATGCTCCGGCCGACAACCGTCAACTTGCGGTTAAACTGTGCTGCTGCGTCCACCACTTGTTGAATACGGTGAACGTTCGATGCAAAAGTAGAAACGACAATACGTCCAGATGCTTTGCTGAACACATCCATGAGTGCTTTTCCCACTGAGCGTTCCGATCCGGTAAATCCAGGCCGTTCTGCATTCGTACTGTCAGAGAGCAAGCACAAAACGCCGCGGTCGCCTATCATCGCCATTTTTGCTAAATCAGCTACCTGGTTGTTAACAGGCGTTTGATCGAACTTGAAGTCTCCTGTATGGACGATGTAGCCTTCTGGCGTATCCAGGCATACCCCTACACAATCCGGGATGCTGTGGTTTACACGGAAGAAGGTTGCCTTCATCTTACCAAGGACGACTTCCGAGTCGCTGTTGATCAATACGCGCTTTGTTTCGTTTAGGATGCCCGCTTCTTTCAATTTTGCATCAATCAGACCAAGGGTAAGTTTTGTCGCATAAACCGGGACTTTCAAATGCTTCAGCACGTAGCTGAGGCCGCCGATGTGGTCTTCGTGTCCATGCGTAATAATAATACCCCGAACCTTGTCGCGATGTTCCTCCAAGTAGGTGATATCCGGAATAACCATATCAATCCCCAGCATTTCCTCTTCCGGGAATTTCAATCCGGCATCAATCACTACGATGTCGTCACCGCTTTGTACCACGTACATATTCTTCCCAATTTCGCCGACTCCGCCCAGGGCGAAAACGAGAACAGAGTGATTCGTCTTTGCCAAAACGTGTAACCTCCTATATTTAGTTGTCATGTCCACTCAAAAAAACCGCCCCAAATCACTTGTTCTTATTATACCCGAAGTGAAAACCTGAACACAAGGAAAAAGAGCCATCCCGGGCAGGAATGGCTCTTGATCTTCTATGGAGTTAAACAAAACGGTCAAGACCGATTTGTTTACCGCAAGCGGCACATCTACTTTCATGAAAAACATCGAGATGTTTTTCACAGAAACAGCGAATGCACGAATGCTTTTTCTTCTTCGTTCAGTTCCACTAAAGGCAGGCGAACACCACCTGTTTGAACCCCGAGCTTTTCTAATGCGACCTTGGTTGGTCCTGGGCTCGGGTAAGCAAACAAACCTTCAAAAACTGGCAGCAGCTTGCGGTGAAGCCTTGCTGCTTCTGCATGATTCCCCGCAAAGAACGCGTCGATCATTTCGGTCATTGGGCGGCCAACTACGTGACTGGCCACACTGACAATCCCTACACCACCAATAGACAGTACTGGCAAGGTTAATCCATCATCTCCGCTATACAGCTCAAAGCCCTCTGGCGCATGCTCAATAATTTTTGCCATTTGAGATAAATTGCCAGATGCTTCCTTCACGCAAACGACATTTGGCAGTTCAGCCAGACGCAGGGTGGTTTCCGCCGTCATATTGACGACAGTTCTTCCTGGTACATTGTAGAGCATAACTGGCAACTCTGTAGAGTCAGCCAACGCTTTAAAATGTGCGTAGAGCCCTTCCTGTGACGGTCTGCTGTAGTAAGGCGCAACGAGCATCACAGCGTCTACACCAGTGGATTGTGCCGCTTGGGTGAACTCAATACTCGCAGCCGTGTCATTGCTCCCTGTTCCTGCTATGACGTGGCATCTTCCGTTTGCATAGGAAACCACATGACGGAAAAGGTCGAGCTTTTCTGTGCGAGACAAGGTCGGAGATTCTCCAGTTGTACCACTGACGACAATCCCCGTGGTGCCATTTGCGATCAAATGGTCAATCAATCGTTCTGTTTTATCATAATCGATTTGAAGTTGATCATTAAAAGGCGTTACCATTGCGGTAAGCAGTCTTCCGAATCGTGCCACTAACTCTCCAACTCCTCTTGTCGTGATCAATAGGTATCTAGGGTTAGGATATGTCCTGCCTACATGTGTTGAATATGCAGGTTAAACTGCTGATGAAGGGCACGAACCGCCTTCACCATATCCATTTCATGCACAAGTACCCAGATGGTTGTATGGGAGTCAGCCGATTGGAGGATTTGAATGTCTTCTTGCGTGAGAGCCTCCACGATTCGCGCCATAACGCCGGGTACGCCCGTCATTCCCGCACCAATCACGGACACTTTTGCGCAGTGCGGTAACAGCAGTGGCTCATAACCCATTTCGGTTAACAAGCGAGCAGCTTTTTCTCCCATTTCATCGTGCACCGTGTAAGCCACACCCAATGGATTCACATTGATGAAATCTACACTGATGTTATTGGTTGCCATCGTTTTGAAGACTTGTAGCTGTGTATCGTATGACCCTTCTTTGTTCGCGACCTTGATCTGGGTAATATTCGGGACATGTGCAATTCCCATCACGACCCTGTCGTGTACAGTGTAGCCCATTTTCCCGATCTCCAGCATGGTCGTAACAAGTGTACCGGGGTCGTCCGAAAACGTAGAGCGAACACGAATCGGCACGTTTGCCTGCATCGCGATCTCCACCGCTCTTGGATGAATGACTTTTGCACCCAGGTGAGCCATGTTGCAAATTTCCGTGTACGTTACCATGCCGAGCGGCTGCGCTTCCTCAACGATACGCGGGTCCGCCGTCATAATGCCTTCCACGTCGGTGAAAATATCCACCATATCAGCCTTCAAGGCGACACCTAGAGCGGTTGCAGTTGTATCGCTCCCGCCCCGTCCTAGTGTCGTAATTTCCCATTCAGCTGTACGTCCCTGAAACCCTGGAACGATCACAACTTGACTTGTCTGCAAGTCATGCAATAGGCGACTTGGATCGATTGACATGATTTGTGCATTCGTAAAATCGTCGCTCGTCACGATATTTGCCTGACCGCCCGTCAAAATCGTTGCTTTTATCCCACGTGCATTCAGCATGCTGCACATGATTGTTGCAGAAATAATTTCTCCGGTATGCATCAGCATATCCATTTCTCGACTTGGCAGTTGGTTCCCATTCGCCCGAACCAACTGCAAAAGTGTATCGGTTGCGTATGGATCACCTTTACGACCCATTGCCGATACGACAACGACGAGGGCATAGCCCTCATCTATTGCTTTTTCCATGTGGTAGATTGCCCGCATCCGGCAATCTTCCGTCGTCAAGGAAGAACCACCGAACTTCTGGACGAGAATCTTCACTAACCTCTCCCCTATGCTCTTGCTTTGATGAGTTCTTCAGCAATTTGTACTGTATTCCATGCTGCACCTTTGAGAAGATTGTCAGAAACGATCCACATATGCAGTCCACGAGGATGATGGAGATCACGACGCACCCGGCCCACAAATACATCCAGTTTGCCTGTTGCCTCAGTAGCGAGCGGATACTGCTGTTCCCCCGGCACATCTACTAACACGACACCAGGAGCGTTTTCCAGCAGAGCTATTACTTCTGCCAGATCGTAATCTTGTTTCAGCTCTACATATACCGATTCACTATGGCCGTAAACCACTGGAATACGGACGCAAGTGGCTGAAACATGTACAGTGTCATCACCGAAGATTTTTTTGGTCTCATTGACCATTTTCATTTCTTCATAAGTAAAACCATTGTCGGTGAACACATCAATCTGCGGAATCGCGTTGTAAGCAATCTGATGATGTACGGGCAATTTGCCTACTGGAAGTACGTTACACTGCGGTTCCTTCCCGTCCAAAATGTCTCGACTCTGGTCGAGCAATTCATTGATCGCAGATTGACCTGCACCAGATACTGCCTGGTAAGTAGAAACGATAATTCGGTCTATACCAAAACGATCATACAAGGGTTTCAGAGCGGCAACCATCTGAATCGTAGAGCAATTCGGATTCGCAATGATTCCTTTATTCGCGAGCGCAGCATCCATGTTTACTTCTGGCACAACGAGAGGAACTTCCGGGTCCATACGAAACGCGCTGGTATTGTCAATTACGACAGCACCATGACGCACTGCGTGATGAGCCAGTTCCTTACTGACCGATCCGCCAGCACTAAACAAGGCAAAATCAATTCCTGCAAAACTGTCAGGAGTTGCCTCTTCCAGCACAATTTCTTGTCCCTTGAACGTTACTGTTTTACCAGCAGAACGTCCAGAAGCAAGCAGCTTAAGTTGTTTGATTGGAAAGTTGCGCTTTTCTAATAGTTGAATCATTTGCTGTCCGACTGCACCAGTCGCACCGACTACAGCAACATTGAAAGTCAGTTGGTTTGCCATCTCTTACTCTCCTCCTAATCGCGAAAAAGCAGGTTAATTGTTTTTTCTGTAGTCTTATTAGTAGTTAAATCTCTCAATGAGCAAGGGTTGCAATTGTCGACCTTCCAAAGCTGCTTCGCACGTCTCCAATAGGAGATCCATACGAGCCACAAGCGAGTTCGGCTTTTTATCCGGAGCATCCTGCCCGAACGGCACGAAATACATGTTTTTCGCAGCCAACAGCTTGGCAATATTGGCTGCATTTAATCCCAGACCATCATTGGTGGAAATGGCGATCACAACGGGTCGCAGATTACGCATCGTCGCTTTTGCCGCCATCAGTACGGCACTATCGGTAATGGCATTTGCCAGTCGACTCGTCGTACTGCCCGTGCAGGGTGCAATCAGCATGACATCCAACAGCTTAGAAGGCCCTAACGGCTCTGCCTGAGGAATCGTTGAAATCAGCTCTTCCCCTGTCAGTTCTTTTATTTGTTGTTGCCAGCCTTGAGAAGTACCGAAGCGCGTATCCGTGGTCATGATCGTATTTGAAACAATCGGTACCACCCTAGCTCCAGCCTCCACAAATCGCTTAATTTGCGGCATTGTTTCTTCAAAGGTGCAATGCGATCCAGACAAACCAAATCCAATGGTCTTTCCCTGTAGCTTACTCATGTTGCATCCCCTCCTGGAGCTTTCCTTTGATCCGCAATAAGACGAGACAATGTTTGGGCTAAAATTTGTCCTGCGGTTTTAGGTGCAACGATTCCAGGTAATCCGGGAGCAAGAAGAGCCTTGATGCCTCGTCTTTCAGCGTAACGAAAATCTGTTCCTCCTGGCTTGGAGGCAAGATCAAGAATAAACGCCGATTGAGGCATTTGAGCGATAACTTCTGCCGTGAGTAATAATTGCGGGATGGTATTAAAAATGAAATCAGCATTCGTAACCTGTTTCCTTACTTCGCTTATATGGAAGGGAGTCAATCCCATCTCATAAATGCGTGCCAAGTGTTCCTGACGCCTAGCCCCCACTCTTACGCGAGCTCCCAATGCATGCAATGCCCGAGCCATAGACAAACCTGTTCGGCCCAATCCCAAGACAATTGACTGTGATCCATGAATGGTGATATCCGTATTTTGAATGGCCATCATTAACGCTCCCTCTACCGTAGGGATAGAGTTATAGATAGCTACGTCATCACGATCCAACAGCTCCACGAGAGGAATCTTTGTGGTAGCCAACAGCTTTTTCAGATAAGGCTTAGCCATTCCCGTGTAAACCACGCAATGACTGGGCAGACTCGCCACATGTTCTTCTAGCAATTGCAGTTGTTTGGAGCAGAAAATACTTTCCACGTATCCTTGGTCATCGGTCCCTACGATGGGTAGGATGAGGGCGTCCACGTCTTTCAACACATCGCATGTTAATAGTTTCTTCGTTGCCCCTGTAAAATTGCTTTCCAGGTTGTCGAAGCCAACTAACGTGACGCTAGCATCCAGTTGTATGCATCGCTTAATGACTTCCAACTGGCGAGCGTCTCCGCCGATGAAGGCAACATGTATGCCCGTTAGCATGCTGCGTTCCCCTTTCCACACATTTTACTGCATCAAATGATCGGAACGCAAAGGTTTTCCTCTTGGAAAAGTTGACGGAAATCCATGCGGTCTACCCCCATCCTATTCCGTTCCTGCTACTTCGGTGACAGTGGCGCCTACTTTTGAGAAGCTTGTGCCTCAGGCGAATGTAGCTGGATGATGACCATATCCGGGCCAATTTTCACAATAGAGCTCCACGGAATAACCAAGTCCTCGCGCTTCTTTCCAAACCCAAAGAAACTGCCTCCTGGCAAGATAATGGACTGAATCGAGCCGTTTTCCGGATGGATCACTAAATCGGAATCACTGATGACACCCATTTTCTCCCCGTTGTCCAGACCGATGATCTCTTTTCCGCCCAACTCACTTAAGCGCATGGAGAAGCCCCCTTTGTCCTTCGATTTACTGTTGATATACGCAAAAAAATCCGGGCTATGCCGGATTTTTGCTATCAGGTATGCTGCATTTTTAAGGTTATAACAAAATGTCGTTCTTCACGTTGGCAGGGAAGCCGTCTAGCGGGCTCACCATCGCCATAGCCATTTTGGAACGGAACAACTGTTGCGCCACTGCCAACACGGATTCGTGCGAAACACGGTCAATTTTGGCGATGATCTCATCCAAGCTGAGGTGACGACCCAACAAAAGTTCATTTTTGCCAAGTCGACTCATGCGGCTATTCGTGCTCTCCAAGCTTAGCATCAAGCTTCCCTTTAGCTGCTCTTTTCCTTTGTTCAGCTCTTTGTCCGTGATTCCATGATCTGCTACATCGCGCAGGACGTTGGATACAATGTCAAAAACCTGTCCAACTTGCTCTGGTGCTGTTCCTGTATAAATATGGAACGTACCCGCTTCTTTATAGGAAGAATGATAGGAATAAACCGAGTATGCAAGGCCGCGTTCCTCTCGAATCTCTTGGAAAAGACGAGAGCTCATGCTGCCACCCAAAACGTTGTTCAAAAGAATCAAGGAATACACTTCAGGATGTCCTACTTTAAAGCCTGGTAGAGACAGGCATAGATGCGCTTGCTCTGTCGCCTTATGATGCGCGATAACGTTCCCCGCAAAATCCGGAGTTGCCAAGGTCGGCATGCTGCCTGGGCGCGAGAAAGCTTGAAAGCGCTTTTTAATATCTTCAATCAAACTGTCTTCAAAGTTACCTGCTACGGTAATCACCGTGTTCGTCGGCAAGTAATGCTGATCGATATACGCGAGCAAATCGTCACGCTTTAAGCTGCGCAGGACATCTTCCGTCCCCAAAATCGAATACCCGAGCGGGTGAGTGCTGTGCGAAGCGCGCGCAATCAAATCATGCACAAGATCATCTGGCGTGTCTTCATACATGCTAATCTCTTCAATGACGACGTTCTTTTCCTTTTCCAGCTCATCTGCATCAAATACGGAGTTGAAGTACATATCGGAAAGAACATCGAGAGCAATTGGGGCGTGCTGGTCTAACACTCTCGCATAGTAGCAAGTGTACTCCTTCGAGGTAAAGGCGTTCACATTTCCGCCAATCTCATCAAAGGTTTCAGCGATTTCCTTCGCGGAACGAGTCGTCGTCCCTTTAAAGAACATATGCTCGAGAAAATGGGAGATCCCGTTATTTTTCTCATTTTCATATTTCGAACCGGTCCCTACCCAGATGCCTAATGCAACAGAGCGAACGGACGGAATCCGTTCCGTCACGATTCTAAGACCGTTATCACACGTATGACGTTGTATCACGTAAATCCTCCTCGGCTGTTCATCTGTCTCTATCCGCAAACTCGGGGAATTTCTTTGTAAACACGTCTAACTATAGCAAACTTCCTTTGTCTCCACAATAAATGAACATGTTTTCGGGCTACGGTAATCGGCGGCTGGATATGACCTCGGATACTGTCGTCGGTTGCAGCCCCTTTTGCTTAGCAATCGTTAAAAGTTGATCCAGGCTTGCCTCGGAGGTAGAAGTAGGATGCATGAGAACGAGTACCCCATTCCCCATCAAGCGGCTTATTTTCTTAATTACATAAGCTGGTGAGGGCTTTTGCCAGTCTACCGTATCTGCTGTCCATAGAATAGTCTTCATTTGATAGGACGAATGCGCAATTTGTACGACGCGTTGATTAAAAGCGCCGGATGGTGGCGCAAACAGTGTAGGTTTCACTTCTAACGTTTTGAAAATGACATCTTGTGTTCGACTGATTTCTTGATGAATCCGCTGTGACCCCAATGTATTCATATCTGGATGGGAATACGCATGATTACCAATCTCATGACCACGTGCCAAGATCTTTTTGGCTTCCTCCGGGTAGCGTTTTACCCAAGAGCCATCCAGAAAGAAGGTCGTCTTCACTTTATGCTTATCCAGTGTATCCAGCATCGAATCGAGATACTCATTTCCCCACGCCACGTTGATCATAAAAGAAATAGCCGGCTTATTTGGGTTGCCTCGATAAATAGGCTGTGTCCCCAATTGCTCAAGCGAAACAGCCGGAGGTACTTCCTTGTATACGAGCAAATCTGGACTGGATGCGCCCACAGCCAGCATTTTATTGAGTGACGCTTCTACATCGACTACACGGCCATTGTAGCCAGGGATCGCTTTCCACGTCGCATCTAGGACGGCATCTATCGGCTGTTCCTCTCTGCCATCTTTCCACTGCTCTATTTGTGCTCGTAAACGTGCTTTTTCGTCTTCCTTGATATCTGCACTTACGACTTGGACCTTTTTCATCGTGCTAATGTAGTGATGAATAGGCTGATAATTTAAGAGAACGATCAGCACTGCTCCATAAGCGACTATGAACCAAAGTCTCCTCGTTCTATTCGTCATTAGGGCGCCGTCCTCCTCTATTGTCGTACGAGTCTCTCTTGTCCAATGTATGAGTAGAACGGACGACTTAGACATATGAAAGACGAGGATTCGCGCACAAAAGAAAAAAGCTTCCGTACACGAATTTCTTCGAGTGACGAAGCCTTTTGTTTTTCTTTATTCAGGTTGCGCTGGCGTTTCAGCAGCTTGTGCAGCAGCAGCTTGCTCTTTCAAAACTGCTTTGCGAGAGAGATTGACACGACCTTGGTCGTCGATCTCAGTCACTTTCACTTGTACTTTATCACCAACTGCGACAACATCTTCTGTTTTGGCTACACGCTCTTCAGCCAGTTGGGAGATGTGGCACAAGCCTTCCTTGCCTGCGAACAATTCGATGAACGCACCATACTTCTCTACGCGTTTCACTGTACCCAGGTAAACCTGACCAACAGCTACTTCACGAACCAGATCTTCAATGATTTGTTTCGCGCGCAGATTCGCTTCGTGATTAATGGATGCGATGAAGACTCGTCCATCTTGCTCGATGTCGATTTTTACGCCGGTTTCTTCGATAATCTTATTAATGACACGACCTTGTGGACCAATTACATCGCGAATTTTCTCCGGATTGATCGTCATGGTCATGATTTTTGGTGCATAAGGAGACAGCTCTTTACGCGGTTCGGAAATCGTGCTCATCATATGCTTCAGGATGTGCAGACGACCTTCACGCGCCTGTTCCAAGGCCAGCTCTAAAATCTCACGGTTAATACCGGAAATTTTGATGTCCATTTGGATCGCAGTTACGCCTGCTTCCGTACCAGCTACCTTGAAATCCATATCTCCCAAATGGTCTTCCATCCCTTGAATATCAGTCAGGATCGAGAAAGATTGTTCATCTTTGCTCATAATCAAGCCCATCGCAATTCCTGCTACTGGTGCTTTGATCGGTACACCTGCATCCATCAAGGCAAGTACGCTTGCGCAAATCGACGCTTGCGATGTGGAACCATTGGATTCAATCACTTCGGATACGAGACGAATCGTATAAGGGAACTCGACCTCAGAAGGAATGATCGGCTCAATTGCACGCTCACCTAATGCACCATGTCCGATTTCTCGACGCCCTGGAGGACGCAATGGACGGGCTTCACCCACGCTATATGGCGGGAAATTGTAGTGATGCATGAAACGCTTCGATTCTTCCAGACCGAGACCGTCCAGAATTTGAACATCTCCCAGCGCTCCCAATGTGCAAACGCTCAGCGCTTGTGTTTGGCCGCGTGTAAACATAGCGGAACCATGTGTACGAGAGAGAATCGTTGTCTCACTGGACAGCGGACGAATTTCACCAAGAGCTCGTCCATCTGGACGGACCTTTTCTTCTGTAATCAGACGGCGAACTTCATCCTTGACGATATTCCCAAGCACTTCGCTAATCATTTTCTCCTGCTCTGGATAAGCTTCCGGATCCTTGGCAGCAAAATGCTCTTTTGTTTCTGCTTTGATATCGTCAATAGCATCGTAGCGCGCTTGCTTTTCTTCGATACGAACTGCTTCTTTCAAACGTGCTTCCGCATAAGCGCGCACTGCTTGATCGATTTCAGGATCAACCTCATGGAGGATGACTTCCATCTTCGGTTTGCCGATTTCTGCTACGATCATGTTTTGGAATTCTACCAGTTGCTGAATAACCTCATGACCTGCCATGATGGCTTCGAGCATAACTGCTTCCGGTACTTGATCTGCGGCAGCTTCTACCATGTTAATCGCTTTGTGCGTACCTGCTACAGTCAGGTGAATATCGCTTTTCTCCGCTTGTGCTACTGTAGGGTTGATGACAAACTCACCGTCGATACGTCCTACGATAACGCCTGCAATCGGTCCTTCAAAAGGAATCTCCGAAACGCATAGCGCTGCAGAAGTACCGATCATCGCAGCGATTTCTGGTGAGCAGTCTTGATCCACAGACAGAACCGTATTCACGATTTGTACATCGTTACGGAATCCTTCTGCAAAAAGAGGGCGGACAGGGCGGTCAATCAAGCGGCTAGCCAAAATCGCTTTTTCGCTTGGTCGTCCTTCTCTTTTAATAAAACCGCCAGGGATTTTCCCAACCGCATAGAGACGTTCCTCATAGTTGACAGTCAATGGAAAGAAATCAAGTGGTTTTGGTTCCTTCGAGACTGTAACTGCGGACAGGATTGCTGTATCGCCGTAACGAACCAAGACCGAACCATGCGCCTGTTTAGCCATTTTGCCAAATTCCAGGGTCAGTTTTCGGCCTGCCAGTTCGAAGTCATATGTACGGTATTGTTGCTCCATGATGCTAGCAGTCCTCCTTCACAACAATGTGCATTTCACACTTTGTTTTCTACCTATATGTATTATTTCCTGCCATCGTAAAAATTAAATGGGTACCTTTGGCAGTCGTTCTAGATAATAAAAAAAGCTTCTTTTGTGAAGCTAATTTAATCAGACAAATTGTTACCAAGCCTTTTTACTCGTTTCGGATGGGCTTAGCGCATTTCTACGCTAAACCCTCCTACACGATAGAAAAAGCGGGCAGAACCCGCTTTTTACAAAACGCTGATTAGCGGCGCAGACCCAGACGGTCTACTACCGAACGATAGCGTTGAACATCTGCTTCACGCAGGTATGTCAACAGGTTACGACGTTGACCAACCATTTTCAAGAGACCACGACGGCTGTGGTGATCTTTCTTGTGCGTACGCAAGTGTCCGTTCAGATTGTTAATGTTTTCGGTCAAGATAGCGATTTGCACTTCCGGGGAACCGGTGTCGTTCTCATGAGTACGGAACTCTTGAATCAGTTGAGTTTTACGTTCTTGAGTCAATGCCATCATGACTCACCTCCTAATTTTTTATACCGTTTGCCGAGTCTGCCGTCGGTGAGCATCGGACAGCCAAGCTACGGTTATCTGTACAACGTTTTGAATTATAGCATACCATTTTGTGAAAAGCAAAGAGAATCCTTTACGAGATTCCCTCTGCGAATTTTTGTTTCGCCGTCTGCACATCTCGTCCAATTTGCGCGATGAGTGCATCGACTCCAGCAAATTTTTGTTCCTCCCGAATGTAGAAAAGGAACTCTACTTCTACTTCTTTGTCATAGATTTCACCAGAGAACTCAAAGATGTGCACTTCTAGTGACTTTTCTTTTTTCTCCAATTCAAATGTAGGCTTGATCCCCACATTCATGACACCATAGTAGCTTTGTTCATCTACGGTAAATCGAACGCCGTAGACGCCATTCTTTCCAATCAAATACGGCTCGCTCACTTGGACGTTAGCGGTAGGAAATCCAATGGTACGACCTCGTTTATCGCCATGCACGACTGTCCCGCGCACCTTGTAAGGACGTCCGAGCAGATGCCTAACTTGTTCAACATCCCCATGATGAAGATATTCACGGATGATTGTACTGCTCACTTTTTCACCCAAACGATTAACCGGACCAACGATGTCGAGCCCATAACGACCCTTGCTCATTTCTTGCAAGGTATGGGCAGTCCCCATCCCGCGATAACCAAAAGTGTAGTCAAAGCCAACGACAACATGGCGGCATTCCAATGGGAGAATGCACTCCGCGATGAAATCTTCTGGATAAATAGCCGCAAAGCTAATATCGAACTTCATCACATACGTGGTGTCTACGCCCATCTTTTCAAATTGCTCGAGCTTGTCAGCAAGTGGTGTCAAATAGCGGGTATAACCGCTTTGCCCCAATACTTCTCGAGGATGCGGATCAAAGGTCACTACCGTACTTTGCCATCCGTTTGCTTTCGCTGTATCAATCGCCTTTTGGATTACACGGCGATGCCCAATATGTACACCATCAAAGTACCCCAGTGCAATCGCACAAGGATTCGCTTGCAGGTCAGACGGAAACGGGTATGTCAGGTAGATCGTTTTCACGGATTACACCTCGGCTGGAAAGACTTTTTCTGGTTTGGCGAAAAGTCCTTTGTCTCCACGGCACACGCGATGGATGCCAAGTAATTCTTCCCCGGCAAACAAGCATATCAAGCTTCCTTCCTCTGCAGTTACTCCAGGAAGCGCTGTCGCTAGTCCATTGCGCACTGCTTTGGTTCGTTCTGGCTTCACCTGATAAGATGGTAAGAAGGAGATTGCCTGAGGGATGGAGACCAAGTGTCGGGAAATGTCTTCCCCGCTTGCAGCCTGTTCTTCAATCTGCTGGAGTGGGATTGCCTCTTGCTCCAAGAACGGGCCGCTTTTTATTCGCCGCAACAGCTTCATATGGGCAGGATAACCCAGAGCGCGTCCGAGGTCAACACATAAGGTGCGCATGTATGTGCCTTTGGAGCAAGTGCACGTGAATGCAACATCGACAGTGTCCCCATCCACGCTGATCTCATGAAGTGTCAGTTCATACAGGTTCACTTTCCGTGGCTGCCGTTCGATCACAGTACCTTCGCGAGCCAGGTCATACAGCCGCTTGCCGTTTACCTTTACCGCAGAAAACATAGGAGGTACCTGCTCCATCTCGCCTAAAAAGGACTCCAGCAGTGCTTGGATACGCTCCGTAGTAATCGACGCTACATCTACAGTCGCCTGTTCCACTACTTCACCAGAAGCATCTTCTGTCGTTGTAGTCGAGCCAAGACGCATGACGACATCGTAGCGTTTTGGCAGCTCTTGCAAATATTCCACTAGCCTTGTTGCGTGTCCCACACAAATCGGGAGTACACCGGTAACATCTGGATCAAGTGTACCTGTATGACCTACTTTTTTTGTTCCATACAATCGACGAATACGCGCTACACAATCATGGGAAGTCATACCAGCTGGTTTGTCGATAACCAGCACGCCGTTCACGTTACTCATCGAATTTCACTCCTACTGCATCTTCCAGCACAGTCCATACTTTTTGCTGTACCTCTGAAAGTGTTCCTTTGATCGTGCATCCAGCTGCTTTTGCATGACCACCGCCACCGAGCTCTTTGGCTATGATCGCTACGTCAACCCGGTCACGAGCACGCATGCTCACTTTGACGATTCCCGGTTCAGCTTCTACAAAAGAAACGCCGACCTCTACCCCTTCAATGTTGCGGCAGTAATTCACCAATCCACCTGCATCTTCTCGCTCGGCACCCACTTCAGCAAAATCAGCTGCAGAAACAGTGATGGATGCAACCAGATTTTGATGGGACAATTGCAACGTTTGCAGAGCACGACGCAATACTTTTACATGAGCAAAAGTGATTTCCTCCAAGCAACGCTCTGCTACATCGCCAGGCTTCACACCGTACCCAAGCAATCGAGCAGCGATTTCCATGACGCGCGGCGATGTATTGGAATAGCGGAATCCACCTGTATCCGTCAGAAGACCGGTATAAATACATAACGCGAGCTCTTCGTTGAAACAAACCCCTGATGCTTCAGCGACATCAAACAAAATTTCGGCTGTCGCGGCAGCATCTGGTCGAACCAGGTTAACCGTTCCAAACTGATCGTTGGTCGGGTGGTGATCGATATTCAGCAAGGCAGCTCCAGACGCAAATAAAGACCGTACATCGCCCATCCGCGACTCATCCGCGCAGTCTACGGCGATAACGGCCCCGAACGTTTCGTTCAGCGGTTGTTTGCGCAGGTTATAAAGACGGTCAAACCGCGGCAAGAAGTTGAACTTGATCGGTGTCTCCCCTTCATTTACAACCACATACTCTTTTCCAAGCTGCTCTAGCATGAGCACGACTCCCAATGCAGACCCTGTAGCATCACCGTCAGGATTAACATGTGAAAGAACCAGGAAGCGGTCGTGCTCCTGCATAAACCGAGCCGCTTCCTCCACTGCTATATGATTAGGATTCATCCTGTTTCTCTCCTTCGGTGGAGATTTCCCGCAGGATTGATTCAATTTTGCTTCCGTAGTCAATAGACTCGTCCAGCTTGAATACAAAATCAGGAATGTGGCGCAGCTTCACGCGTTTCCCGATCTCCGTACGCAAATAACCTTTTGCTTTTGTCAAACCAGCAAGAGAAGCTTTGCGTTCTTCCTCACTACCGAAAATGCTGACAAATACCTTTGCCAATTGCAGGTCACTGCTTACCTCTACATCCGTTACGGTTACAAAACCGACACGAGGATCTTTGAGTCCACGCTGCAATACGAGGCTCAGTTCTTTTTTGATTTCTTCACCTACGCGGCTAATCCGTGTTTTATTCATCGATTTTCACCTCCGCTGACTGTTCATTAATCGTAGTATTCCGTATCCACACGAATCAACTCTACATCTGGATGGTTCTCTACAAATCGAACGACAGTCTGCATTTCTTGTTGTAAAAAAGACATCTCATTAGCAACGGCAGCGATACCCAACACGGTACGCTGCCATTGCTCGAGATAAGCCACCTCTGCCGCGGAGACGTTAAATCGGCTCCGCAGCTTGCCGATCAGACTTTTGACGATGGCCCGTTTTTCTTTCAGGTTTTGGCTAGCGGGCAGAAACAGTTCAATCTGCACACCGGCTATCATTATTGTTTCACTTCAACCATAACGAATGCTTCAATTACGTCGCCGATTTTGAGATCATTGAAGCGTTCCAAAGTCAGACCGCACTCATAGCCAGCTGCAACGTCTTTCGCATCATCTTTGAAGCGCTTGAGGGTGTCGAGCTTACCTTCATAAATCACAATGCCTTCACGGATCAAACGCGCACCAGCATCGCGGCTCAATTTACCTTCAGTCACATAGCAACCTGCAATGTTTCCGACTTTGGATACTTTGAACACTTCACGAATCTCAGCTTGCCCGATAATATTTTCTTTGAAGACTGGATCAAGCATACCTTTGAGAGCAGACTCGATCTCTTCGATTACAGTGTAGATGACACGATGCAGGCGAATGTCGATCTTCTCTTGTTCTGCCATGCTGCGTGCATTCGGTTCAGGACGTACGTTGAAACCAATGATGATGGCATTCGAAGCATTTGCCAAGGTAACATCGGATTCCGTAATCGCCCCAGCACCTGTATGAATGATCTTCACACGAGTTCCGTTGACATCGATTTTCTCCAAAGCGCCACGCAGAGCTTCTACAGAACCTTGTACGTCACCTTTAACAATCAGGTTCAACTCTTTGATGTCGCCTTCTTGGATGTGTTGGAACAAGTCATCCAAAGATACGCGGGAGCTCTCACGACGCTCGGATTCACGCTGCTTGGATGCACGTGCTTCGCCGATTGCGCGGGCTTTCTTCTCGTCTTCAAAGACACGGAATTGGTCGCCTGCTTGTGGAACGTCATTCAGACCTGTGATTTCTACTGGCGTAGATGGACCAGCTTCTTTCAGACGGCGTCCTTTGTCGTTAACCATCGCACGTACACGACCGAAAGCAGATCCTACTACGATAGGGTCGCCAACACGCAGTGTTCCTTGTTGAACCAAAATGGTTGCAACTGGACCGCGTCCCTTGTCAAGCTCAGCTTCTACTACAGTACCGCGAGCACGTTTGTCTGGGTTTGCTTTCAGTTCTTGTACTTCGGATACAAGCAGGATGTACTCCAGCAATTCCTCGATACCTGTGCGCTGTTTAGCGGACAATGGGGAGAAGATTGTATCGCCGCCCCACTCTTCGGCAACGAGCTCATACTCGGTCAGCTCTTGCTTGATACGGTCAATATTGGCTTCTGGTTTGTCAACCTTGTTAACAGCTACGATGATTGGTACATTCGCTGCTTTCGCGTGGCTGATCGCCTCAATTGTTTGCGGCATGACACCGTCATCTGCTGCAACAACCAGAATGGTAATATCTGTAATTTGCGCACCGCGTGCACGCATGGTTGTGAACGCCGCGTGACCTGGTGTATCGAGGAAAGTAATTTTCTTTCCTTTGATCTCAACTTGGTACGCTCCGATATGCTGTGTAATTCCGCCTGCTTCTCCCGCTACTACATTTGTAGAGCGGATCGCATCCAGCAAAGTTGTTTTTCCGTGGTCAACGTGACCCATGATGGTAACAACTGGTGGACGCTCCAAGAGACTTTCTGGTGCATCTACTTCTTCCAATGTTTCGAAGTTGGTTTCATCGATGATGATTTTTTCTTCCACTTCTACATTGTAGTCTGCACAAATAAGTTCGATCGCTTCACGATCAAGGTACTGGTTGATTGTTGCCATGATGCCCAGACCAAACAGCTTTTTGATAACTTCTGCTGGTTCCTTGCGCAATTTTACTGCCAGCTCATTCACAGTCAAGGACTCTGTGAAAGTAATCTTTGTAGGTGGTTCAAGAACGGGACGTTGCGGCTTTTGGCCACCACGATTGTTATTGCCACGGCGATTATTTTGGTTATAGCGGTTATTACCACCGCCACGGAAAGGCTGACTCTTTTTGTTATCTTCAAAAGTCTTTTGAGTCTGTGGACCCTTCTTGATTTTCTCGCGTTTTTCCGTTCCCACGTTTGAAGGAAGTTTAACTTTGTCTTCAAACTCTTCACCAGTACGTCCCTCTGTTTGGTTAGCAGTAGGTTGAGTGGAAGAGCCAGGTCTCTGAGCTGGACGCTGTTGGTTTTGCGGTCGTTGCTGATTGTTCTGTGGTCTTTGTTGGCCTTGGCCTTGTGGTCGTTGCTGGTTACCTTGTGGCTTGCGGTCATTCGGCTTTGCGGGTTGACTTCTCATATTGTTTGGTTTTCTCTCCTGATTCTTCCCCTGATTTTTTCCATGCTGAGGACTTTGCTGATCGGAATTGGCACTCGCACTGTTGTTAGCTGGACGATTGATGTTTGATGTGCTTCCTCCACGATCGCTGTTAGGTCTGTCATTTCTAACCGGTTGAGCTTGCCCCGCTTGTTGTTGGGGTTTGTTCTGTTGTCCTCTGGAGTCGTTGGGGCGTCGTTGATCTTCCGTTTGTTTGGGTCGTGCATCACTTGACGTATTGCGCACTTCTGGTTTGGCACCAGAACGCAATTTGGCCATGTGATCCTCGATCCTTTTGATCGTCCCTTCTTCCATGATACTCATATGATTTGCTACTTCTATATTCAATCGTTTTAGCAAATTGAGGATTTCCTTGCTGCTCATGTTGTGCTGTTTGGCATATTCATACACACGTGTCTTCAAATATACTTCACCCTTTCTAAGTTAGGTGAGCAGACGCTGAATGCTTTCGGCCAATTTCCCATCGGTTACCGCCACGGTAACGCGCCCATCTTTTCCGATTGCGTGTCCCAATGAATGTCGGTCGCCAGTGGTTACACATGAGACACCGTAATAGGAACATTTATCCTTAACTTTCTTGGCGGTATTGTCTGATGCATCAGATGCGAGCAATACCAGTCGGGCCTGACCATTACGAACAGCGGTAATAACCAATTCCTCCCCGGTAACAATCTTCCTCGCACGCATCGCCAATCCGAGTAATTGTGCTGCTTTTGGGATCATTTTCCCATCATCTCCAGCCACTTCTCACGGAAAGCATCATACTTTTCTTGGGAGATGGACATATTTAGGGCACGTTCCAGCACTTTTTTCCATTTTCCCGATGCGAACGCATCCGGCTTCAGACAGCTTTCCTGCCGACACACATAGGTACCGCGTCCCGCCGCCCTTCCAGTAAGATCAATGACGATCTCTTCTTCTGGCGTCCGGACGACGCGGATTAATTCCTTTTTCGGAAACATTCCTTGGCAAACAATGCACTTACGCAACGGGATCTTTTTTTGCTTCATGATTATTCGTTGTCCGTCCCTTCATCGCTCTCTACTTCTTTCGGATAAGCGATGCCTTCTTGGTCGGCTTGGGACTCGCTCTTGATATCGATCTTCCAGCCAGTCAGCTTAGCTGCCAGGCGTGCGTTTTGACCGCGTTTACCAATTGCCAGAGACAATTGATAGTCAGGAACGATCACACGTGTAACCTTCTCCGTCACGTTGACCTCAACATGCAGCACCTTTGCAGGGCTAAGTGCATTGGCTACGTATTCGGCAGGATCTTCCGACCAACGAACGATGTCGATCTTCTCGCCTTTGAGCTCAGTAACGATCGTTTGGACACGCATGCCCTTTGGACCGACACATGCGCCCACTGGATCTACATCTGCGTTGATGGAATGCACAGCGATCTTCGAGCGATCACCTGCTTCACGCGCTACAGACTTGATTTCAACCACACCGTCATATATTTCTGGCACTTCTAATTCAAAGAGGCGCTTCAAGAGCCCCGGGTGAGTACGGGAAACGACGATTTGCGGTCCTTTAGTGGTTTTCTCTACTTTGATGATGTATGCCTTCACACGATCTTGTGATTTAAAATCTTCGGATGGCATTTTTTCCGTGATCGGCATAACGGCTTCCGCCTTACCCAGATCAATGTAATAATTGCGAGCGTCCATACGTTGAACGACGCCAGTAACGATATCGTCTTCACGCTCAATAAACTCGCTGTAGATCAAACCGCGCTCCGCTTCACGAATGCGCTGTGTAACCACTTGCTTCGCTGTCTGAGCGGCAATACGACCGAAATCACGAGGCGTTACCTCGATTTCTACGATGTCCTCCAGACGGAAGTTAGGATCGATTTCTTGTGCTGCTTCTTGAGAGATCTCAAGGCGCGCGTCCAAAACCTCTTCGACTACGCTCTTACGCGCAAACACACGCACCATACCTGAATGACGATTTACATCCACCCGCACATTTTGGGCCGAGTTGAAGTTACGTTTGTATCCAGAGATAAGAGCCGCTTCGATGGCCTCGATCAGTACGTCTTTGGTGATGCCTTTCTCTCTCTCAATGGCTTCTAAAGCCTCGATAAAATCGCCGTTCATGACTTTCGTTGCCTCCTCCTTTACTTACCACGGGCTAACACTGGCCGAGACAACTAAAAAATAATTGCCATTCTAGCCGTGTCAATTTGCTCTTGGGAAATTACATACGTTTTCTTTGCTTCTTTTACTGTCAGCTTGCCATCCTCATAGGATATCAGTTCGCCTTCGAACGTGGTTGCACCTTCTATTGGCTCTTTTGTTGTGATATGCACATTTTTGCCGACAGCTTTCGTGAAATCCTTATCCTTACGCAATGGGCGCTCAGCACCCGGCGAAGATACTTCTAAAAAGTATGCTGTAGGGATGGGATCTACTTCGTCTAGTTTTTCGCTCAGCTTCTCGCTGACAAGGCGGCAGTCATCGATGTCGATGTTGCCAGTTTCATTGTCGATAAACACGCGCAGAAACCAGTTGCTGCCTTCCTTTTTGTACTCGATGTCAACCAGCTCCAGGCCCACTTCTTCAACAATGGGCGTGACGAGTTCAGTGACGATGCTCGTTACCTTGCTCAAGCAAGTACCTCCTTCTCATTTGAACCATGAGGTGTAGCCAGAAAGAAAGAGTGGGTTTCCCCACTCTCGATCAGCCATGCGTATAAAACCAGTATTTCCAAAAAAATTATAGCATAACAGCCCTCCGCTGACAACCTTTGGATGACTCTCTGCCTAGACAGCACGCCTTAGAACAAGGATAGCTGATTGGATTCTGGCAACCCTTTCAATGCCCCCTGCTCGTCCAGGAACTCCAATATGGTCTTGGAGATGCGTGAACGGGATAGGAGGTCTTCCTTGGACAAAAACTCTCCATGCTCTCTAGCCTGCACCATACTGATCGCTGCGTTCGTCCCCAAACCAGGCAGGGCGTTGAATGGAGCAATGAGAGAATCTCCTTCGATCAAGAAGCGAGTAGCGTCCGATTTGTACAGATCAACGTTGGTAAAACGGTAGCCACGCTCTACCATCTCCAGTGCCATCTCCAAAACAGTCAGCAATGCTTTTTCTTTTGGCTGTGCATCGTGTCCTTTACCCTCGATCTCTTCAATCTTTTGCTTAATCGCTGCTGAACCTTTGACCATCAGTGGGATGTCGAAATCATCTGCGCGAACAGTGAAGTAAGTCGCGTAAAACTCCAGCGGACGATGAACCTTAAAGTAAGCAATCCGCACAGCCATCATGACGTAAGCAGTCGCGTGCGCCTTCGGGAACATGTACTTAATCCGCTGGCATGACTGAATATACCATTCGGGCACGTTGTTATTGCGCATTTCTTCCTGATCTTCTTCAGGAACCCCTTTACCCTTACGCACGGACTCCATGATCTTAAAGGCACGAGAAGGCTCCAGCCCTTTATAGATCAAATACACCATGATATCGTCACGACAACCAATTACGTCTGGCAGCTTGCACGTACCATTGCGGATCAGGTCCTGAGCATTATTCAACCAAACGTCTGTACCGTGTGAAAGTCCAGAAATCTGAACAAGCTCGGCAAATGTAGTCGGTTTGGTGTCTTCGAGCATCTGACGTACGAATTTGGTTCCAAACTCCGGGATGCCAAGGGTCCCCATGTTTGTACCGATTTGCTCCGGTGTGACCCCTAACGCTTCCGTCGTACTGAAAATGGACATCGTCTTTTTATCATCAAGTGGAATGGTCTTCGGGTCCATTCCTGTCAAGTCCTGCAGCATACGAATGACGGTCGGATCATCGTGTCCAAGAATATCGAGTTTCAGCAAGTTATCGTGAATGGAGTGGAAGTCGAAATGTGTCGTGCGCCATTCTGACTCGTTATCGTCTGCCGGGAACTGGATGGGACAAAAGTCTTCAATCTCCATGTAGTCAGGAACAACAATAATTCCGCCTGGATGCTGGCCTGTTGTTCTTTTTACACCTGTGCAGCCGTTCACGATTCGGGCTATCTCCGCATTGCGCAAAGTCATTCCCCGTTCATCCGCATACTTGCGTACGTATCCGTAGGCTGTTTTTTCCGCAACGGTACCGATCGTTCCTGCGCGATATACGTAGTCCGCTCCGAACAGTTCTTGCGTGTACTTGTGTGCACGGGGCTGATAGTCACCGGAGAAGTTCAAGTCAATATCGGGTACTTTGTCTCCTTTAAAGCCGAGAAACGTTTCAAACGGGATGTCTTGCCCATCCTTGGCATACATAGTTCCGCATTCTGTGCATGCTTTATCCTCCAGGTCGAATCCAGAGGCAATCGAACCGTCCGTGATAAATTCACTGTGTTTACAGCTTGGGCAACGATAGTGCGGAGGCAATGGGTTTACCTCTGTAATCTCAGACATCGTCGCAACAAACGACGAGCCTACAGAACCACGAGAACCTACCAGGTAACCATCATTCAATGACTTCGTTACCAAGCGTTGCGAAATTAAATAAATCACACCAAAGCCGTGCTTGATAATACTGTTCAATTCTTTTTCCAAGCGATGCTCGACCAGCTCAGGCAACGGATCTCCGTATAAGGACTTTGCCTTGTCATAGCACATTTGACGCAGCTCGTCGTCCGCTCCTTCAATGATCGGCGTGTACAGCTTGTCTGGAATCGGACTAATATCCTCAATCATATCTGCGATTGCATTCGTGTTCGTAACGACGATTTCTTTTGCGATCTCTTCCCCTAAAAAGGAGAACGACTCTAGCATCTCATCCGTTGTATGGAAGTAAAGCGGCGGCTGATTCCCGGCAGTTGGATCGCCTTTTGACAATAGGAAAACATCGCGGAAGATTTCGTCCTGAGGATTGAGAAAATGCACATCCCCTGTCGCTACGACCAGCTTGCCGAGCTCTTTTCCCATTTCGACGATCTTTTGATGATAGCCCTTCATCGTATCAAGCGACGGAATTTCTTCATTACGCAAGAGTGGTGAGTAATGAGCAATCGGTTGTAATTCTATATAGTCGTAAAATGCTGCTACTTCCTTCAGCTCTTCAGGTGACTTGCCTCGCAAAATCGATTGCATCAACTCACCGTCTTTGCATGCTGTCCCGATTAGCAAGCCTTCGCGGTACTTGGTCAACTGGCTACGCTGGATACGCGGCCAGCGGAAGAAGGTTTCCACATGGGAGCGGCTCACGAGCTTGTACAGGTTTTTGAGGCCTTCTTTATTTTGCACGAGAATCGTCGCATGGAAAGGACGTCCGCTCTTGTAGTCCGCCTCTTCGTTGCTTTTTTCATTCAGCTCCGCGAGCGATTGGATCTGTGCTTCCTTTATATCCTTCAACATCTGCTGGAACACCTGGGCAAGTGCCACGGTATCGTCCAACGCACGGTGAGCATTAATTAGATCTACGTTAAACTTTTTGGCTAAAGATCCCAAACGATAATTGCGCATTCCTTTGTACATCAACCGAGCCAATGGCAACGTATCTAAAAATGGATTGCTCCATGGCTCCATGCCGATCCTTTTGGCACAGGCATTGATAAATGCTTTGTCAAACTCCGCGTTGTGCGCGACGAGGATTGCGTCACCAGTAAAATCCTTGAACTTGCGAAGCACCACATCAAGTGTGTCCTGTCCGCGGAGCATCTCGTTGGTAATACCTGTAATCTCTGTCGTCTTCGGTCCAATTTCCAGCTGCGGGTCGATCAGCTCTGTCCATTGGTCGACAATTTCTGAGCCTTTCATTTTGACTGCAGCGATTTCGATAATCGTATGTTCGGACGCGTTTAAACCCGTCGTCTCGGTATCAAACACAACGTATTCTGTATTTTCATCAATGGAAATATTAGTGTCTGGTTGCAGGTTGTAAACAATATCAATGCCATCCTCGACTACGTATGCTTCCATACCGAGAATGCATTTGATATTGTTCTTTTTCGCGATGGAATACGCCTCAGGAAAAGCTTGCACGACACCATGGTCAGTGACGGCAATTGCTTTATGCCCCCACTTGGCTGCCGTCGATACGAGCGATTTTACAGAAGCAACGGCATCCAGCGCACTCATTGGTGTATGACAATGGAGCTCTACACGTTTTTCTTCTGCATGATCCTTGCGAACGACCTGCTCAATCTGGTTCAAATCATTGGCATTCATGACTAGCTCACGTACGAACGTGTCATGCTGTACACTTCCCCGTACCTTGACCCACATGCCGTCTTTCAGCAATTCGAGCATTTTCACGTCTTCTTTATCACGGGAGAACATTTTTACTGTGAGAGAATCCGTATAGTCGGAAACGTTGAACGTCAGCAAATGACGTCCACTGCGGAGTTCTTTCACTTCCACATTAAATACCGTTCCTTGAATGACAATACGGCGTTCCTCTTCTTGAATCTCGCAAATAGGGATAGGCGCATCTTTGATTTCATAGCCCATCATGAGCGTAGTAACAGCCTCAGCTTTATCAGAGCCTTTACTATCTTGCTGAACAGCCGTCATCACGACTTCCACGAGAGCACGTTCTTCTTCATTGCGTTGTTCCACGAAAGCTTTGTACGCATCATCGCTTTCTTCTCCATGGAAGGTGAAGCGCATCGAGCAATCTGTTGCTTTTTGAAAAGCGGCCAAAAGCTCATTATCCGCTCGCTTGCGCTTGGCAACCTCAACGGTCATCTCCGTTGGCAAGTACACCTTCACTTCCTGCTGGTCTACTTGCTTGCGTGCTTGACGCATAGTGACTGCCAAGGAGTTCAGGCTTGGCTCCAACCCCGCTAGCAAGACATCCCAATACTCTTCGACTACGTGATCGAGCGCCGGCTTTTGGAGATAACGGAATCTGGCATCTACTTTGGCAAGATGTGAAAATGTATGCGTCAGTCGTTTGGTAAACGCCGCATAAACATCTGCAGGTATCATTCTCGGGAGTGTAAAGTGAAAAACCCATTCTTTGTTTTGCTTATACAGCTCTAGCTTGTCGATCTGAGCATCCACAAAAAAGCGCTCAACCCATTCGGCAGGGACTTCCATTTGTTTGACCAGCAGGGAGAAGCGATGTTTTTGCTCTTGTAAACGGTCCATGGTATTCCCACATCCTCTCAAACAAGAAAAAGAGGCACTCCCCAGTAATCTAGGGGAGTACCCCGTAAAAATTCGACAAATTTCTTCTTATTCCTGCATGAAACTAGTTGCCGAACAACGCAGCTCCAGTTTGGTCTACACGAGAAAGCAAGTCTTTCACTTCAGCGACCAACTGATCCAGCTTCACATCGTGTGTTTCACCGTTTTTGCGGATACGCACTTCCACCGTGCCTTCTTGTGCCGCTTTATCGGAAACCGTGATTCGCAGTGGCAATCCGATCAAATCAGCATCTTTGAACTTCACACCAGCACGCTCAGGGCGATCGTCAAACAAAACCTCTACGCCAGCCTTGCGCAATGCTTCTGTGATTTGTTCACTAACTTGGCGTTGCTCTTCTACTTTAACATTGACCGGAATCACATGCACATGGAAAGGTGCAACAGCTACTGGCCAAATGATTCCATTTTCATCATTGTTCTGCTCGATCACTGCTGCAATCGTACGGGATACACCGATTCCGTAGCAACCCATGATCATCGGTTGGCTGCGACCGTTCTCATCCAGGTACGTAGCACCCATGGCTGTCGAGTATTTCGTACCCAGCTTGAATACGTGACCGACTTCTACACCACGTGCAAACTTGATGACACCACCTGTACGAGGGCATTCATCGCCTTCTGTAATGTTGCGCAAGTCAGCGTACTTAGAAACCGTGAAGTCACGGCCAGCAACTACGTGAGTCAGATGATAGTCTGTTTCATTTGCACCGACCACACCATCATGGACATCTCGAACAAAGTTGTCCGCGATGATTTCCACTTTTTCAGGATCAAGGCCAACTGGTCCTACAAATCCAGCAGGAGCACCCGTTACCGAGACAATATCCGCTTCAGATGCCAGTCCTACGATCGTTGCATCGTACAAGTTTTTCAGCTTCACTTCGTTGATCTCATGGTCACCGCGCACGAGGACCATAACCAGCTTGTCGTCTACGCGATAAATGAGACTTTTGATGATTTGCTTCGCTTCGATTTGCAGTGCTTGTACCAATTGCTCAATCGTTTTTGTGCCAGGCGTATGCAATTTTTCTCTAGCTGGCGCTTCTGTTGCTGGCGTGGCAGATGGCTTGTACACGACTTCCGCCTTTTCCAAGTTGGCCGCATAATCGCCTTCTTCCGAATAAGCAATCGTGTCTTCCCCAATTTCGCACAACGCCATGAATTCATAGGTGCCTTTTCCGCCGATTGCACCTGCATCTGCTTCTACCGCACGGAAGTTCAAGCCGACACGCGTAAAGATGTTTGTGTATGCATCATACATAGCCTGGAAGTTACGATCCAGACCTTCTTGTGTCGTATCGAAAGAGTAAGCATCCTTCATAATAAACTCACGGCAACGAATCAAACCGAAGCGTGGACGTACTTCATCACGGAACTTGGTTTGAATTTGATAAAGGTTGATTGGGAGCTTCTTGTAAGAGTTAATTTCATCACGAACGAGACTCGTAATGACTTCTTCGTGGGTTGGACCCAAGGCAAAAGGACGATCATGACGGTCACGCAGGCGAACAAGCTCGGGACCGTATACATCCCAGCGACCCGTTTGATGCCACAGCTCAGCTGGCTGCATCGCTGGCATCAAGAGTTCTTGTCCCCCAGCATTGTTCATTTCTTCACGCACAATCGCTTGGATTTTGTGCAGGGAACGGAGCGCCAGGGGCAGGTACGTATAAATACCCGAAGCCAATTGGCGGGCCATCCCGGCGCGGAGCAGCAGCTTGTGGCTGGCAATCTCCGCGTCCGATGGCACTTCCCGCAGGGTAGGAATCAACATTTGACTTTGCTTCAACACGTGCGTGTCCTCCTTATGCCTCATCAGCAATCAGTGTTCATTACCCTACTGTTGTAGGTTTTTGCTCACTGACCATTTCGTTAATTTCTTTCATCAACTCTTCAAACAGCTCGGTTTCTTTTACTTTCCGAACAATTTCACCATTGCGGAAAATCAAGCCTTCGCCATTTCCGCCGGCAACGCCGACATCTGCTTCGCGAGCTTCACCTGGGCCGTTTACTGCACAACCCATTACCGCTACTTTCAACGGTACTTTCAGTGTGGAAATCGCATCCTCTACTTTGGTCGCCAAGCCAATCAAATCAATTGCGCATCGACCGCAGGATGGGCAAGCGATCACGACTGGATCGTTGTTCACGATGTCCAGGCTGCGCAGAATTTGTTTTGCTACTTTAATTTCTTCGACTGGGTCAGCTGTCAGTGATACGCGGATCGTGTCACCGATTCCCATCGACAGTACGGTACCAATTCCAACAGAAGACTTAATGCTGCCAGAGAACTGTGTACCCGCTTCCGTCACACCTACGTGCAACGGATAGTTACGTTTCTGTGCCATTAAGGAATACGTTTGGATCATCGTTGGTACATCGGAAGACTTCAAGGAAATCACGATGTTGTCGTAATTCAAGTCTTCCAGAATTTTCACGTGATCAATCGCACTCTCAACGATTGCTTCCGGAGAAGGATATCCGTACTTTTCCAAAAGTCTTCTTTCGACAGAACCGGAGTTTACCCCGATGCGGATGGGAACATTACGCTCACGGCATGCTTCTACGACGCGTTGCGTTTTCTCTTTCGAACCGATATTCCCTGGGTTGATCCGAATTTTATCAATCCCGCTCTCAAGAGCAATCAATGCCAGCTTATGGTCGAAATGAATATCGGCCACGAGAGGCAGCGGGGAGCGTTCTTTAATTTTCTTGATGGCACGGGCTGCATCCTCATTGATGACGGCCAAGCGGACAATTTGGCAACCGACATCGTGCAGTCTCTGAATCTCGGCCAGTGTTTTTTCTACATCACGTGTGTCTGCTGTCGTCATCGACTGGATGACTACGCTTTTTTGGCCCCCGATTTGCACTCCGCCTACAAAAACCGGTTTCGTCTCCTCGCGCTTGAACATTTTGCACCATCCTTTTACTTTTGTCTGTTTTTCTTTCTATCGTGTTAGTACGTGATTAGGAGAACAATCGTTGCAGATCGTTCCAAGTCACAACCAAAATTAGCAACATCAAAAAGGCAAAGCCCAAGAAATGAACCATTCCTTCTTTATGCGGGTCAACAGGTCGACCACGCAGCGCCTCTACTCCCAAGAAAGCGAGACGTCCACCATCCAAGGCTGGCAGTGGCAACAGATTGAACAAACCAAGGTTAATGCTCAAGACAGCAGCCCATTTCAACAGAATCGCCATGCCTTGTTGAGCAACCTCTCCTGTCATCTTGAAAATGCCTACTGGACCACTCAAGTCCTTCAGTCCATACTCGCCGGTGACGAGCATCCCCAAGCTTTTCAAGATCATCATAGTAAAATCGTAAGTCTGAGTCCCACCGTATTTCAGAACCTCTCCTGGGGCATACGTGGTCGCATTTGTTACCATGATTTTACCCACGTTGTTTTCGTCTTTCCCTACTTTAACTGGCACAGTCATACGTTGGCCATTGCGCTCGTACTCAAATGTTAATTGTTGATCCGGCGCTTTACTAATCTTCTCTACTACGTCTTTCCACGAGGATACAGGCTGACCTTGTATCGCAATCAGCTTATCCCCTTGCTTTAATCCAGCCTGTGCAGCAGGTCCACCCGGGATGACTTCTCCCAGATAGCTGCCATTCGGTACTCCGTACAAAAAGCCAATGACGATGAACAAGACGAACGCGAGCAAGAAGTTGGCAGCAGGTCCTGCAAAAATCGCCCAAAAACGTTGCGAAACGGTCTTGCCTTTGAACTGTCTGTTCAGAGGGGCAATCTGCACTTCTTGTCCATCCTTAACCAACTGTGCCTGTGGATGAACAGCAAACGTCTTCTCTTCCCCATCCAGCTCAAGAACGATATTTAAATTTTGCTCCAGATCAAATCGTACTACTGTACCAGTGATCGCACGAGCAGAACCAGAACTTGGCCCATCGAGCAAAATATGTGTGACCTTTCCTAACGCATCCCGCTCCACGCTTACTTCCATGTGCGGTTTCAACATATCCATCTCCGGGTCTTCCCCCGCCATGCGGACAAGTCCTCCGATAGGTAAAAGGCGAAGGGTGTATTCCGTTTCTCCCCGCTTCACGCGAAAAATTTTCGGCCCCATGCCTAGTGCGAATTCACGACACAAGATCCCTGCCCTCTTGGCCAAGAGGAAGTGTCCTAGTTCGTGCACAAAGACAAGTACCCCAAATACAGCTACTATCGCGAGAATTGATTCAACGGAATCCAAGTTGGGTAAAGGCAAGTGAACAGCCACCTTTCTGTCAAGTATCTAACACTCATATTCCTTATATGGATACGAGCGCATAAGAGCGTGCCCACTCATCAGCTGCAAAAATATCTGCAAGCTCTGGACTTGCTACCCCAGGGTGAGCTTCGCAAGTTTTTCTGACCACCTTCTCGATGTCTAAAAAACTGATTGCTCCCTTCAAGAACCTATCGACTGCGACCTCATTGGCTGCATTCAATACGGCTGTATGCGTACCACCTGCTTTGCCGCATTCATACGCTAATTTTAACAGAGGATAACGCTCATAATCCATGGCTGCAAAATGGAGCGTAGCGATCTTGACTAAATCAAGTGGTTCCGTAGGCAGTTCTTTTCTGATGGGATAGCTCATGGCGTACTGAATCGGGACCTTCATATCTGGCGTACCGAGTTGGGCCATAACCGCTCTGTCTTTGTATTCTACCATAGAGTGTATGATACTTTCATAATGCAATACGCATTCAATCTGCTCATAAGGTAAATCAAACAACCAATGAGCCTCGATCACCTCAAAACCTTTGTTCATCATGGTTGCAGAATCGATGGTAATTTTTGCACCCATGCTCCAGTTTGGATGTGCAAGCGCCTGCTCTACCGTCACTTGCTGCAAATCCTCACGGGGGAGATGACGGAACGAACCGCCTGAAGCGGTCAAAATGATGCGTGCTACATCTTCCTTGCGCTCCCCTTGCAGACATTGGTAGACGGCTGAGTGCTCGCTGTCTACCGGAATAATCGATACGCCTTTTTCTTTCGCTCGTTTCATGACGACAGGGCCAGCGCTCACCAGTGTCTCTTTATTGGCCAGTCCAATTGTTTTTCCCGCCTCGATTGCAGCTAGCGTAGGAGCAACTCCTACGCTTCCAACAACAGCAGTCATAACAAAATTGGCAGCTTCATGACGGGCAACCAGTTCCAAGCCTTCCGAACCGTAAACAATTTCAGGTTGAGACTTGCCCGCCAATCTTTCTCGCAGTTCAACGGCAGCCTGCTCATTTCCCACAGATACGAGCTCTGGCTTGAATTTTTCCACCTGACGCGTCAATAGATCGACGTTCGTTCCAGCAGCCATGGCCACCACTGAAAACTCTTCTGGGTGCTGGTCTACTACTTCGAGTGTACTCGTTCCAACTGAGCCCGTTGAACCTAAGAGCGCTATTTTTTTCACGGATTTCACCCTCTATATCTCTTTCTATATGCAAAAGGTTTTAGACAATACCTAATAGATGTAGAACCGGAAAGACGAGCAAAAAACTGTCAAAACGATCCAAAACGCCTCCGTGACCAGGAATGAGCTGTCCTGAATCTTTCACTTGGAAATGCCGTTTGAATGCCGACTCAACCAAATCACCCAATTGCCCGACGATACCAGCAACGAGTGCGATGGTCATAGCCTGATTAAGTGACAAATTGCCAAAGCTTGCATTGATGGAAAGAACAATCAAGACGGAAGCAATGAGACCTCCTAAAGCCCCTTCCACGGTCTTGTTTGGACTTATTTCTGGCCACAGCTTGCGCTTACCTATGGCTTTTCCGACAAAATAGGCGCCCGAATCAGTCGCCCAGATTCCCATAATAACCATGACAGTAACCATGAATCCATCTGGAAGATTTCGGGTAGCGGCCATATACGTAAAACCGTAGCCTATGTATAACGCCCCCACCAACGTAAGGGCGACGTGTTCAATGTGAAACTGATTTTTCCGTAGGACGGAGTAAATCAACAAGAGCAGGATGACGGGCAGCATCAGATCCGGCATGCTGATACTGAGCCAATCCGAAAATAATAGAGACGGCCACAAAATGCTTAACATCAATACATATCCGAGCAATCCTGCCAAATAAAATGACTGAATCCCAGCCATTCTCATAAATTCAAAATAGCCAATGACAGCCAGTAAAAACACCAAAAGTGAATACCAGACTCCACCAGCATACATCAATAATAGAAAAGCAGCCCCACCAATCAGGCCTGTTATTATACGTTGCTTCAACTGATTCCACCTCTCGGCTATACCGCCCCGTAGCGACGAGCTCGGCCTTGGTATTCCACGATTGCTTGATAAAAATGTTCACGGGTAAAATCAGGCCACAGCACATCCGTAAACCATAATTCTGTATATGCCAACTGCCACAGCATAAAGTTACTCAAGCGAATCTCACCACTCGTGCGAATCAAGAGGTCTGGATCGGGAATTTCGCTTGTATACAGGTAGCTGGAAATCAATTCCTCATTCAGTTGCTCTGGTTGAAGTTCACCTGCTTTTACTTGTGCTGCCATTACTGAAAATGCTTTTGCAAGTTCATCACGCCCTCCATAATTCAGGGCAAAATTCAATTGAAGACCGCTATTGTTCTTTGTCTTCTCTTCCGCTTCCAGCAAAGCTTTTAACGTATGAGAAGGCAGTTCGCTTTTACTGCCCAGCATGCGAATACGGACTCCACGTTCTATTAATTCATCCAATTCTGTCGACAAAAATTCCTGCGGAAGTTTCATAAGAAAATCCACTTCATCGCGCGGGCGCTTCCAGTTTTCAGTAGAGAATGCATACATCGTGATATAACGCACGCCAATCTCGTCTGCAACCTTCACGACTTCTTTTACAGCTTTCATTCCTGCACGGTGCCCGGCAACCCGGGGTAAACTGCGCTTGTTGGCCCAACGACCGTTGCCATCCATAATAATTGCCACATGCTCCGGAATTTTACCGGAACGATCGAATTCGGCTGGCTCCGATTGCTTTTCTTTGCGGCCCCATTTGCGCGCCAGATGTTCTAACATAAAGTGTTCCCCCGTAATGAGAGATATAGACGTACATCCCCCTCAAGCGAGGGGGACTACCATTACCTATACTTCCAAAATGTCTTTTTCTTTGTCCTTGACAGTCTTGTCAACTTCAGCGATGAATTTATCCGTAGTCTTTTGGATCGTTTCTTGGTGACGACGGGAATCATCTTCAGAAATGGTAGCAGCCTTTTCCAGCTTTTTGATTTCCTCGTTTGCATCGCGACGGATGTTACGAATCGCTACCTTTGCTTCTTCTCCACCTTTTCCAGCCAGCTTCACCAGCTCTTTACGACGCTCTTCTGTGAGTGGAGGAATGATCAGGCGGATAATCACGCCATCGTTGGATGGAGAAATTCCCAAATCCGATTGCTGCAGCGCACGATCAATTTCTTTGAGCGCTGTTTTATCCCATGGCTGGATAGTCAGCATACGTGGTTCTGGTACGCTGATGTTTGCCAATTGACTGATCGGTGTTGGCGAGCCATAGTAATCTACTGTTACGCGGTCCAGCATCGCTGGGTTCGCACGTCCTGCACGCAGGCTGGACAGGTCTTTTTTCAAAGCATTGATCGCTTTATTCATGCGATCTTCCATGTCTTTTAGCACAGTTTGTGGCATAATTATTCCCCTTTCACCAGAGTACCGATTTTGTCGCCCATTACTGCCCGACGAATATTACCTTCTTCAGAAATGTTAAAGACGATCAATGGAATACTGTTATCCATGCACAGGCTGGATGCTGTAGAATCCATGACGCCCAAACCTTTGTTCAGCACTTCCAGGAATGTCAACTGGTCGTACTTCTGAGCGTTCGGGTCAAGGCTCGGGTCTGCAGAGTACACACCGTCAACCTTGTTTTTCGCCATCAGGATCACTTCTGCTTCGATCTCAGCCGCGCGCAGTGCAGCAGTCGTATCCGTTGAAAAGTAAGGGTTACCAGTGCCGGCAGCGAAGATGACCACACGCATTTTTTCCAAATGACGAATGGCACGACGGCGTATGTATGGTTCTGCTACCTGTCTCATCTCAATCGAGGTTTGAACACGAGTCGGGACGTTCACTTTTTCTAACCCATCCTGCAAGGCGAGTGAGTTCATAATTGTGGCCAGCATCCCCATGTAATCGGCTGTAGCCCGATCCATGCCTTTAGAGCTGCCGGAAAGTCCGCGCCAGATGTTACCTCCTCCGACGACTACTGCGACTTGTACACCCAATTCTACGATTTCCTTGATCTGGTTAGCGACGGAGAAAATAACTTTAGGGTCAATACCATAACCCAAGTCCCCCGCCAGTGCTTCCCCACTCAACTTTAACACAACCCGTTTATAGGCAGGAAGTGGCATGTGAAACGGCCTCCATTCATGAATCATTCTCTGTGCCCAGTCTTCATTCCTTCTACAAGGGAACAGGTACACACTTCTATTTACATGCAGAGAGTTTCACACAAAGTGAAACTCTCGCTTTGAAAATAGGGAACACGAAGGTGTTCCCTATAACCTTTATTATTGCTTATTTACTTGCGCCATTACTTCAGCTGCGAAGTCTTCTTGTTTCTTCTCGATACCTTCGCCTACTTGGAAGCGAGCGAATTCTTTCAAGGTAGCACCTGCTTCTTTCAACAGTGCAGCTACTTTCTTGTCAGGATCTTTAACAAATGGTTGTTCAACCAGTACGTACTCTTCGAAGAACTTGGAGAGACGGCCCTCTACCATTTTCTCAACGATGTTAGCAGGCTTGCCTTCAGCCAGTGCTTGGTTTTTCAGAACTTCACGCTCACGCTCGATCTCATCAGCGGAAACTTCTTCACGGTTAGCAAAACGTGGGTTGGACGCTGCAGCGTGCATTCCCAGGTCTCTAGCGAGTGTCTCGTCTTGTGTACCTTCCAAAGTAACCAGAACGCCGATACGGCCACCCATGTGCAGGTAAGCACCGAATACGCCAGCGTCAGTTTTCTCAGAGATTGCGAAACGACGGAAGGAGATGTTTTCTCCGATAGTCGCGATTTTCTCGTTGATTACATGAGCCAAAGTTTCGCCAGCGCCTTTGAATGGTTGCTCCAAAGCTGCTTCAACAGATGCAGGACGTTGGGATACAACGTGCTCAGCGATGTCTTTTACAAGTGTTTGGAACTCAGGGTTTTTACCAACGAAGTCTGTCTCGCAGTTTACTTCTACAACTGCTGCAACGTTACCCGCGATTGCTGTAGCAGTCAAACCTTCTGCTGCGATGCGTCCGGATTTTTTCGCTGCTTTCGCTACACCGCGCTCACGGAGCAAGTCAATTGCTTTTTCCATGTCACCTGCTGTTTCTTCCAACGCGCGTTTGCAATCCATCATACCTGCGCCTGTACGCTCGCGCAGTTCTTTAACCGCTTGTGCACTAATTGCCATTGAGTGAAACCTCCTCGGAAAGTTACGATCCTATTATAGTCGAAAAGCATGTCGCCTGCTAACAACTTGGCGACGCTATTCAGCAAAAAAGGATGGACGGGGGTTCTGACACCCTCAGTCCACCCTTTAACACACATGCTTACGCAGTTGTTGTTGCTTGTTGCTCTGTTCCTTGGTTTCCTTCTTGCAGAGCGTCTGCCATTTTAGCAGTGAGCAATTTCACAGCGCGAATTGCGTCATCGTTACCTGGGATCACATAATCGATTTCATCTGGATCGCAGTTAGTATCTACGATAGCAACGATTGGGATACCCAATTTACGAGCTTCTGCTACAGCGATGCGCTCTTTACGAGGATCGATAACAAACAGAGCGTCAGGCAGTTTATCCATGTGAGCGATACCGCCCAAGAATTTTTCCAGACGATCCATTTCTTTGCGCAGAACGATAACTTCTTTCTTAGGCAATACTTCGAAAGTACCATCGTTTTCCATACGCTTCAGCTCAGCCAAGCGAGATGTACGTTTTTTGATGGTAGTGAAGTTTGTCAGAGTACCACCCAACCAACGTTGGTTGATGAAGTAGTGACCTGTGCGTTCTGCTTCTTCTTTAACGGATTCTTGTGCTTGTTTCTTCGTACCAACGAAGAGCACTTTACCGCCGTCTTGAGCGAGTTCACGTACGAAGTTGTACGCTTCCTCTACTTTTTTAACGGTTTTTTGCAGGTCGATAATGTAGATTCCGTTACGTTCGGTGAAGATATAGCGAGCCATTTTCGGGTTCCAACGACGAGTTTGGTGACCGAAGTGTACACCAGCCTCGAGCAATTGTTTCATCGAAATTACTGCCATATTTCACACCTCCTTCAAAAATGGTTTTTGTGATGCCTACCTCCGCCTCACCGCATGTTCCAAGCAATTCTGCCTATAGGCAGCACCGTTGCCGGAATTGGTGGACGTGCGATTTCAACACCGTAAATGAATATATCATATGGGAGTTTCAATTGCAACAAACGAATTCCATTTATTTCGTAAAAAATAGTTTTGGCCATCTTTGGTTAACCACAAGTGTTCGCATTATGATCCATTGAAAAAACCGCCTTATTTTTTAGGCGGTGTTGTAATCAATTTAACAATGTCTGCTTCCTTAGCAGAGTTGGACACCTCATAGGTGCCGACCCGAATACGGTCTAGCTTGTCGCTAGCGCGGAGCTGTGCCACAAATTGATTCTCTGCAGGAAGAATTCCTTCCTTTACAAGAATGTTCGCGACATCCTCTGCGGTTGCTTTGTAAGGGACAGTGAAAGAAACCTTCTTATCAACTGTTGGCGCCTCCACTGTTGGAGCTGTAGGTGCCACCACGTTAGTTGCTGGTGTTTGCGTGGTCGGTACTGTTTGGTTCGGTTGTGTGCCCTTACTTACTGGATTTACTGAGGGAGCGACCTTTTGCTCTTGTGGTGCTGCAGGTGCCGCTGGCTGTACAGTAGGCGTCTGCGGCTCTTTTGTGACAGGTGGCGCAGTTTGCCCTACCTTTGGTGATTCTGGAGCCTTAGGCCCTCCTGGGGCTGGCTGTAGGTTCACTTTCTTTTCTTCCTGCCACTGTTTGTATTCTTCTGCGGTGAGCACGACCATTTCCAGCTCTTGTGCTGCTACTTTCATCTGGTCTGCAGTCATGGCAGGGGCTGGAGCAGCCTGTTTAGGCGCTAACAGCCCAAGAATTGATGTAGCCACAATTAAACCTGCTCCAAAGCCGAATAATAGCTCTTGTTTACGCATCGGCAAGACCTCGCTCATGCTTGTCTGCCAAGGAGAAGATCAGATCGATTTCTCCTCTGCCAGCACCGAGTCGTTTTGCGATCTCATCCGGAGACAAGCCTTCTTTACTCAGCTCAAATACACGGCGATACCGTTCACGCAAAGCGAGCATATCCACATCTTGAACTTGCGAAGCTGGTTCTATTACGTCGGTGTTCTTCGGAGCGTCTTGCTTGTGGCTTATGCTCTGCTTTAACTGCTGATCCATGTTGTCTAATCTCTTGTGCAGACTAGCGATATCCTGTAGTAGATCCGCTCTCATTTCTTGCCACTCAGAAGCAAGAAGATTTGTTTCTTGCTTCCATTGTTTTTGAAGACGCTGCATATTTTTTTCAAGCTCGTCCTTGTCCGTTGTGCGTTGTGTCGGTAAGGAGGAAAAGGAGTCAACAGGCTGCTTCTTTTTAATGACGAACGCAAGAAGCATACTGATGATTCCTGCTCCGATCAGGATGGGATACACTACGTCCATGTTGTCCACCTTTATTTCTGGCTTGGCTTCATTTCTTTTATAATGAAATATCAATAATGCGTCCACGCAACGGATCTCTCATTAGATCAGCGCTCGTAGATATACCCTCACTCGATCCGGACATTTGGCTCTCCGAGGATTCATTTTTGTCCTGATGTTGCTGCCCTTGCTTTTTCTCTCTTTCACGTATCTCGTTCTTCTGTGATTGCTCAATATCGCCAGGACGCTGGCGCATGTGTTCATCCAGCTCTCTGCGCTGATCAATCATCGATTGTTGTTCATGCATGGAACGTTGTTGCTGATGCTCCTGAATACGGCTGACTTCTAACGTACGTGGTATTGCCACCTGTAATTCAACCGCTTTCAAACTCATATGGCCCCAACTCCCTTATTTGCACTAGTTAGAAAGAGCATCCTTGATCAGATAAGAGTTGCTGTGCTAATCTCACCGTCGAGCACAATAAAGCGCGTTCTCGCATACTCATGCTTGATAAAGTGCACGAGCTTTCCAAACGTCATTTTGATTCCTGGATACATCACATGATACGCCTCAATTGCTGCTGGGCCTTCGCCTTTCAACTCAAGCTCGATATCATTTCTGCGTGCTTCCAGTTCCTTGCTTTCTTTTTCGAGAACCAAACGAGTATTGGTTAGCTTGATTTGCATGAGTCGTTTGTCAGCAGGCAGTTCTTTGCTTACTTGGAGAATCTGATTAATAACTCCCAAGCCCTGGTCTGTTTTGCGTAAATTTTCATACACATTTTGCAGTTCTTTCTGAATATTCGCTAGCTCTTGCCTTAATTCTGGTTTTACCCCTACCTCTAGAATAGTAGGTGTGGCGCTGCTGTTCCCAAATACACGAGCTGCGATCTTTTCACCTGCTTGCAGCACGCCCCCAATGATAAAGCCTTTTGCCCCTTTGCAAATAATTTGCTTTCCGGCTCTTACTGTTGAGAACATAATGCTTTGCGAAACGATCACTTGATTGCCTGCCGTGACATTGGCGTTTTGGATAAAGGATGTCCGGACGTCTTTTCCCGCAACGATGCAGCCTTTGTCCTGCGCAACAATCCCGCTTTTGATTTCAATCGAGCCTTCCGCGTACAACTCAGCGCCTTCTACACTGCCTAGTACACGGATATCCCCTGATGACTTTACGCGAAAGCCATTCAATACGTTCCCGCGAATGACCACCGTTCCCACAAAATCAATATTGCCAACACCAAAATCAACATCCCCGTTTACTTCAAATACGGGAAAGACATTCATTTTTACCTGGTCTGTAAAGGAAACTTGTCCGTCAATTGCAGCGTATAACATCGTTCGCTCTTGATTCAGAACAACATTTTTCCCAGGCTTTATGTTTATTTCCTTGCCGGCTTTGGGAGCGATGGGCTCTCCGGTAACTGCTGTGCCTGGGCTTCCCGGGCTAGCTGATGTCTTGCGGGCCAAGAGCTGTCCTTTTGCCACGTTGGGAATGGTTGTAACATTATAGAAATCAACCCGTCCATCCTCTAGCTCTTTTGGACCTTCCCCTTCATTAATAGATGCCAAATACGGATATTCGATTGTTGCATCGGAACCGGGCACAGGAGCAACACCCTGCGCAATTTTTAGTCTCGCGTTTGCATACTTCGCGGGCAAAGTACATAATTTCTGAATTTCCTCATCGAGGATTCCATATTTCACATTGTTTGCCTGCAGCGCTTTGTATACATCATTTTCCATGACAACAATGTCGTCAATATCTTGTTCGTCGACCCTTAGAAGTACTTCAGCCTCAAGTTTATCAGCTGAAATTTTTACTTCTATTCTATATTTCCCGATCCCTTCCATCATTCTACCCCTCTCAAGCTTGGGTAATTTCTTTTACATCAATTGCGATTTCCATCTGGACAACGCAGAACGAAGTCGGAAAAGAGCCTTGGAATGCAGCTGGGATATCCTTGAAGGTGACAAGCTCATGATTTCCGCTATTTCAGATAAAGTCATTTCTTCGAAGTAAAACAAGGAGACAACCAACCGTTCCTTTTCAGGCAATTTGTCGATGACTGTTACGAGAACCTCTTTTAAGCTGGATACTTCCGCCACATTATCAGGACGTGGTGTAAGCTCATCGATGATATACGAATGTCTTGCTGTTTTCTGTTCGTCTTCATCCCCTACTGCCTCATCGATCGAAACCATGCTGGCAAGAGACGTTTCCAGGAAAACCTGTTGAAGCTCCTTTTTGCTTATCCCCAGATATTCAGATACTTCTTGATCGGTTGGCATTCGCAGCATTTGCTGTTCTAAGGTTGTATATGCTTCTTCGATTTTTTTGGCCTTGTCTCGGACGGTACGAGGGATCCAGTCGTTCTCGCGGAGTCCATCGATCATCGCGCCACGAATACGCCACATGGCATACGTCTCAAATTGCAGACCCCGGGTATGATCGAACTTGGCCAAAGCGTCCAACAGTCCAAAGCGACCATAACTAATCAAGTCATCCTTGTCCACATTCGCCGGCAAATTAATCGCTAACCGATTTGCCACCTTGTCTACCAGTGGCAAAAACCGCGTGACCAAGTCTACCTCCGCCTCGCGACTACCCTCTTGTTTCCACATGACCCATTTATCGAATTCTTTTGCTTTTTCTTGACTGGTTAGCCGTGCCACGAATAGTCACCAACCTTTACTCATCTGATAAGCGCCTAACGACCTCTGCAACGGTGGCTGGATCCTCAGTTGGATGAATCCTTTCCATCTTGTTGATTGAGAGTGGTGCAAATGTTTGATCTTCCTCGTTTACTTGTCCGATTTCCAGTACAACCCCACCTTCCGCTAGAGGAGAGCTTGTCCCCTCTAGCGCGTCAGTAACCATTGGTGGGGTGGATGACTGTATGAACGTTGCGAGCAGCCAGCGAATTGGAAATGCAGCGAGGAAGAATAGAACAAATGCAATACCTGCCCTCTCCAGTGACACTAGCCAGACATTACTTGCCACCGCCGTAACCAGCGTTACAAGAAATGCGAGCATTCCTAAGCCAAAATTAATCCAAATGGTTCCTAACATTCGTTATACTTCCTTCACACCTTGATTTACGGTCCTGATTTGAAGAATACCGTTTGTGGCATCTAACTCTATCGTCCGACCGCAGTTTCCCCCTGTATCTTCTGCCACGATCTTTATATGAGCATCCTTCAAAGCAAGCTTGCATGCCTCTACATTACGAGGCCCAATCCGCATGGTGTCATTATTACCTAAAAAAGCGAACATTTGAGCACCGCCAGCTATCTTAGCAACCGTATGCTTCGACTGCGCACCAGCCTTCTCCATCAGTTGAATCAGATGGGGTATTGCCGTATCCGCGTACTTGCCAATGGATAGCTCTCCGCCTTTAGCCAGTGACGATTCAGGGAGCATAACATGTGCCATACCTGCAATTTTATGGATATGATCGTAGAGCACTACCCCTACGCAAGAACCTAACCCGGTGGTACGAAGCTTACTCGGCGGCTTTGCCACACCGAGATCAGCCATCCCTATCTTAATAATCTCCATCGAACGGAACCCCTAATGAACGAAATAGTATTGGGAGCGATTCAGGATCAGGAATTAAGAAAAAGTTCCCTTTTATTTGGTCATTGCCTTCAAAAAAAGCGGTGTCAATCGTGAGGGCAAAGTCACCCGCTTGACCCAACGCTATTAATCCGTAGCTTAGAATAGCTCCAGCCATATCCACAGCAAGTGCAGGTACGGACGGCTGCAAATTTAGCTGTGTAAAATCAGCTAACGATGAAAGATAAGAACCCGTTAAGATGTTTCCAATCTCATGCAGCGCTGAAATCTCCAATTCTTCCCACTCGTACACATCTTTATTGATTCCCGTGATTTGCTCGAGCAGGTGCTTAGCAGAATCTAGATCAAGGATGAAGAACATGTTCCCCGGGCTATCCCCTTCGACCCGAAGGAAGACCGTAACCACTACAGTTTCCGCTCCCCCTACACAATCTGCGACTTCGTCAAAGGGAATAATGCTAACTTGAGGAACTTTCATATCGATTTCTTTTTGCATGAGCTTGGAGAGAGCCGTGGCAGCGTGACCAGCACCGATGTTCCCGATTTCCCGTAAAACGTCAAATTGGAAATCCCCAAACTTCGTAAAATCACCCATGTCGCTTACCCCTCAATTGCGTCCAACTGCTTGATTTCCTCTGTGCTCAGAACCTTATCGAGGTTTAAGAGGATTAACAGTCGCTTGTCCAGCTTAGCGACGCCTCGCAAATAAGCTGCTTCCACTCCTCCTACAACCTCAGGAGGTGGTTCAATCGCATCAACTGGAATGTCGATGACATCGTTAGCAGCATCTACAATCAGCCCAACTTCCAACTCGCCTACCGCTACGATAATGATCCGCGTCGCTTCGGAATAGACGCTTTCTTCGAGCGAAAAGCGATTTCGCAAGTCGATAATCGGTGTCACGACTCCACGAAGGTTAATAACGCCTTTGACGAAACTAGGCGTTCGAGGAACTCTTGTGATATGCTCCAGCTTTTCAATGGATTTCACTTGATGAACTTCTACACCATACTCTTCGTCCTTCAATCGAAAGACAATCACTTTGACTTCGCTAACGACTTCTTTTTGATCGAGCATGTGGCTGCCCCTCCTTCTACTTAATCAGTGAGTTACAATCTATGATGAGCGCGACTTGACCGTCTCCAAGTATCGTTGCGCCAGAAATGGCAAATACATTGACGAGATATTTGCCGAGAGATTTAAGTACAATCTCTTGTTGGCCGATGAACGAATCGACGACAAGTCCTGCCATTTTCTCACCTTTGCGGACGATGACAACTGCCACTTCATCTTCTGTCGTTTCACCATTATCAGGCACTTGGAAAATGTCCTGGAGCGACACGAGCGGAACAACTCGTCCACGGAAGTCGATCACTTTTTGGCGGTGAGCCATCATAATTTGATCTTTTTTGAATACAGCCGTCTCAATAATGGAGCTAAGTGGGACTGCGTATTTTTCATCTTTCACTTGTACCAGCATCGCGGAGATGATGGAGAGTGTCAGTGGCAATTGAATGAGGAATGTAGTACCTTGACCGCGCACAGAATCTACACCGACGCTACCGCCCAACGATTCAATTTTGGATTTCACAACATCCAGCCCAACACCGCGACCGGAAATATCCGAAATAACCTCTGCTGTACTAAATCCTGCTGCAAACAACAGCTCGTGGATCTGTTTGTCACTCATGCTATCTGCGTTGGCAGGATTCACGATGCCACGTTCAAGCGCTTTTTTCAGTACTTTATCCTTGTTGATTCCGGCACCATCGTCTTTTACTTCGATAAATACGTGGTTGCCACTGTGGAAAGCTCGCAGCTCGATTGTGCCTTCTTCCGGCTTCCCAGCTTTTTTCCGATCTGCTGGAGACTCAATTCCGTGGTCAAGCGAGTTTCGCAGTAAGTGATTCAGCGGATCACCGATTTCATCGATAACGGTACGATCCAATTCTGTCTCTGCACCGATAATCTCCAGATTCACTTTTTTATTCAGATCTTTTTGCAAATCACGAATCATACGCGGGAATCGATTAAATACTTGCTCGACTGGAACCATGCGCATGGTCAGAATGATGTTTTGCAGATCGCCACTGATGCGGCTCATATGCTCCACGGTTTCTTGCAGTTCGCTTTTTCCGATCTCGCGTGCGAGCTGCTCCAGTCGACCGCGGTCGATCACTAATTCACTGAACAAATTCATCAAGATATCCAACCGCTCGATATCAACACGAATCGTTTTTCCACCTGCAGCCGCCTTTTTCACAGGTGCCTGAGGAGCTTCCGCTGCTCCCTTCTCAGCAGGTGCGGATGTCTGTTGCACAACTGGAGCAGGTGGGGCTTCTTTTTTCAATTGAATCGTATCGATTGTCACATCTTGGATTTCCGAAATGTTAAGAATCGTATTGCGAACTTTTTCAATCGGTTGCATCGTCACATATGCGATTTCAAACGATTGTTCAAAGCGCTCATTCTCGATATCTTCAACCGCTGGCTTCGTTTTGATCACTTCACCCATGGACTCCAATTGATCAAAAACCATGTAGGAGCGAGCAGCCTTGAGCAAGCAGTTTTCATTTAATGTGACTTTGATCCACACAACGTTGTTGCCTTGCTCTTGCGACTGTTGCAAGACCATAATCGCATAATCATCCAGCTCGTGATCTTCTGCCTGGGTACTTTCCTCTTGCGGTGCTTCTACTACTGTCATCGTAGCGGCTATTTCCTGCTCAGCAGAAAAGTCGCCTGCTACAATGGCTCTCAGCTTCTTAACAATTGCGGATACATCCGCTGAACCGTCTCCGCCTTCTGTAATATCGATTACCATTCCTTCGATCAAATCTACGCTTTGAAAAATAGCGTCCATGATATCGCTGGTAATGGTTAATTTCTGATTGCGAATCAGGTCAAGCACGTTTTCCGCTTCATGAGTCAAGCTCGCCATGTCTTCGAAGCCCATGGTTGCTGACATACCTTTCAATGTATGCGCGGAACGAAAAATTTCTTTGACGTGGCCAATATTACCCGGATCACTTTCCAAGAGTAATAGATTAGCGTTGATTGCCTGTAGGTGCTCCTTTGACTCCTCAATAAACATGTCCAAATACTGATTCATATCCATAGGTGATCCACCTCCCAAAAATCAGTGCAAGAGCTTGCACAACAGCTCTGGAATCTTCTCCAATGGGGCCACATTGTCGGCCAAACCTGCTTGAATCGCCGCTCGTGGCATCCCGTAAACGACACAACTCGACTCATCTTCGACAATGCTTGTGACGCTGCCCAGCTCCTTCATGAGCTTTAGCCCTTTAGTCCCATCATTTCCCATGCCTGTCATGATGATTGCCCATTTGTCTACATTTGTCAATCGACTGACTGATTCAAAAAGAATGTCGACAGATGGTCTGTGACCGCCTCGTGGCTCCTCTTGATGTAAATGGGCCTGTAGCCTTCCATTCACCTGTCGAACTTCGAAATGAAAGCCTCCTGGAGCGATGTAAGCTGTACCATTCTCGAGATACTCGCCATCCACTACTTCGGTCACTCTGATTTGGCACAACGAGTCTAACCGATTTGCTAACGATTTTGTGAAACCTGCTGGCATATGTTGAACGATGGCAATTGGCGCCGGGAAGTTCGCCGGAATTGCAGTAAGTACACTCTGCAATGCTTTAGGCCCACCCGTGGATGTACCTAGAACCACCAGTCTTGCCTTTCCGCCCACTTGTGTACGCAACACGGCAGGCGGGCTCGGTATTTTCGTACGGATAACTGGGGATGCCGGTGTAACAAGTGCTGCTGTCGGATCTAATGATACGGGTTTGATTACTCGCGGCGTCATTTTTCTCATGCGAACTTTGGAGGCTGCTGCAGCCTTAACTCGCTCGATAAGTCGATCGCCTACTTTATGGATGTCCAGAGAAATTGGACCTGATGGCTTCGTGACAAAATCAAACGCACCTAGCTCCAATGCATGAATCGTAGCTTCTGCCCCTTCTTTCGTCAGGCTACTTAACATGACGATAGGGAGAGGGCATTCATTCATTAGTTTTTCCAGAGCGTCCAGCCCGTTCATGACCGGCATTTCAATGTCGAGTGTGAGAACATCCGGAGCTAGTTCTTTACACTTTTCAATACATTCGAGTCCGTTCTTCGCTCGATCAATGACTTCAATCTCAGAATCCGTAGATAATATGTCCGTAATCACTTTACGCATAAATGCAGAATCGTCCGTGACGAGAACGCGAATTTTGCTCATTCGAATGTCGCTCCCTTCCTACTTTTATGTCTCATCGTATGAAGTGCCTCAACCTCGCAAGAAAACCTTTGAGCCCACTGACAGAAGCATCTGAAGCAACCGGACGATCCAAATACCGCTCAACCAGATTTCGTATGCTTCTCGCGGCTTGCGATTGTGGATATGTAAGTAGAAAAGGACGCTGCTGTTTTACAGCTTTTGAAACATAAGGATCATCCGACACATATCCAAGCGACTGAATTTCCATATTCAAAAAACGTTTGGAAACCATCGTGAGCTTGTCCGCAGTCATTTTCCCTTCCCTTTCCGACGATGCTCGGTTTATCACCAATCGAATGGAGACAGCCGGATTACGTGCGTGTAGCATCTTGATGACTGCATATGCATCGGTTATCGCTGGGGGTTCGGGTGTAGTAACGAGAATGACCTCATCTGAGGAGAGCATGAACCGCATGGATTCCTTGGAAAAGCCTGCTCCCGTATCAAAAATGATTGTGTCGGCATAGCCTTGCAGCGGGTCCAGATGCGAGAACAAGCGATCAAGCTTGTGATCATCTAGCTGCATAATCTGCGTAAATCCAGAACCACCTGCGATGAATTCTAAGCCGCCAGGTCCGTTCTCGATAATGTCCCAAACAGTCGTATCTGGCTCTAACAAATGAAACAGATGCTTTTTCGGCGTAATTCCCATCAATACATCCAGATTTGCCAGACCCAGATCCAAGTCAAACAATACCGCCTTATGTCCCTTCTCGATCAAACCAAGCCCAAAATTCAAGCTGAAATTGGACTTGCCGACACCACCCTTTCCACTTGTCACTGTCACCAGTCTAGTTGGTCGTGTCTTCTTGTTTTGTAGCATCCGCTCACGGAGTTGCTCTGCTTGGTCACGCATCTGTTTACTCTCCCATAATCATCGTTGAAACTAACTCGGGCGTAGCGACAACGATATCATCTGGTACATTTTGACCTGTCGTTAAATAGGAGAGTTGTAGATTCATCTCCTGACAAACATTCAACATCGTGCCGAAGCTGTTCGTTTCATCAGCTTTTGTAAAAATAACTTGTTTCACTTGAACTTCCGCAAAATTTTGGGCGATCGCCTTCATGTCGTTGTATTTAGCGCTCAAGCTGAGCACCAGGTAGTTCACGCTGTCTTTTCCGTGCGCAAGCAACTCACGAATGCCTGCTACATATTCATCATTGCGAAAATTTCGCCCAGCCGTATCGACGAAAATGAGGTCACAATCGCTTAAGCGCTCCATCGCTGCAGCCATTTCTTTTGGAGAAAAGACAACTTCCAACGGGACATTCAGAATGTTTGCGTACGTCTTCAGTTGCTCTACAGCTGCCATTCGATACGTATCAGCCGTAATAAAGCCAATCTTTCGCTTCTCTTTTAACATGCTGTTTGCTGCAAGCTTCGCAATGGTCGTCGTTTTTCCTACTCCTGTCGGACCAAAGAAGAATGCGTATCGAACGTTCCTGCCAAGCGTTGCCGACGTTTCTGCGTACGGCTCAATCATGGAAGTGATGATTGTTCTACATGCTGTGAACGCTTCTTCCTCCGTCCACTTTTCACCCGGTTGGACCTTTTCCATGACTTTTCGAATAATTTCAGCGGTAAGCTCTTCTGTTACTTCCTGCTTCAATAGCTGGGCACGAACGGGCTGTATCGCCGCGGGCAATTGCTCACTTAAATCATGCACCAGCAGTTTTTGAAACATTTGACGCATATCCCGCATTTCGTTCGCGAGAGCGTCATGATTGCTTGCGAGTGAAGCTGTTTCCTTAGGCGTTACGACAGGTGCATGCTGCATGGTCGGCTCCACTTGTGAAGGCACATCTCTCATATCTTGGTACTCTACTCTTGGAGAAGTCGCAACCGCAGTTTGCGCCATCGCGGCTGCGACCTGCTCCTTGCCATCAGATTCGGTTTGTGTCTCCAACGTCTTTGGCACAGAGGGTCTTCGATACGCTTGAGCAGCCGTGTACGTCCCTGTCGGCGATTTGGGCAAAACGTTGTTGGCTCGATGTTCAGCCGCAACAGGGGTATTTACTCGATCGGATGCCTTTTCATCGACAGCGGCGACAACTTCGATTTGTTGTTTGCTAAACATCCCGAACAATCCACCTGTTTTGATCGGTTTGGAATTAAGAATGACCGCATCTATTCCTAAGTCCGTCCTGATTTTATCCATTGCTTCTGGCATCGAATCGACAATGTAACGTTTTACCCTCACGAAATGTTCACCATCCCTACGCTTTGCACTTCAACATGTGGTTCGAGCTCGCTGTACGACAAAACGGGTACGTCTGGCATCATTCGTTCTACCAATTGACGCAAGTACATTCGGATCGCCGGTGATGAAAGAATGATTGGCTGTTGACCCGAGTTGATCATTTTGCCCACTTCCGATGACATGTTCTGGAAGATCCTTTGTGACGTTTCCGGATCCATCGCTAGATAGCTTCCTTGCTCAGATTGTTCCACACGTTCGGAGATTACTTTTTCCAACCCAGCTCCGGCTGTAAGTACACGGAGTGGCTGCCCAGGCTCTGTAAATTGGAGCGTAATCTGTCTCGACATAGCCTGTCTCACATATTCTGTCAGCACATCTGGATCTTTTGTATACAAGGCATGATCCGCAAGTGCTTCGAGAATGACATTAAGATTGCGAACAGATACTTTTTCGCGCAACAGCTTCTGCAACACTTTTTGCACGTCCCCAATTGCTAGTAGACTTGGAATCAGCTCGTCTACGAGTACTGGTGCTGTCTCTCGTACATTGTCGATCAAGGCCCTTGTTTCTTGGCGTCCCAACAGTTCGTGTGCATGTCGCTTGATGACCTCTGTCAGATGAGTAGCCACAACAGATGGCGGATCGACTACCGTATAGCCAGACAGCTCAGCAATCTCCTTATTCTCTTCTGTTACCCATAATGCGGGCAATCCAAACGCAGGTTCTACGGTTTCTATTCCAACAATCGAATCGTCCTCGATCCCTGGGCTCATTGCCAGATAGTGATCCAGCATGATTTCCCCTTTTGCGACTTGGTTGCCTTTTATTTTGATCATGTATTCATTTGGTCGAAGCTGGATGTTGTCACGTATCCGTATGACCGGAACGACGATCCCCATCTCTAGTGCGATTTGTCTTCGAATCATAATGACCCGATCAAGCAGATCTCCTCCCTGCTTTACATCTGCAAGCGGGATTAAACCATATCCGAACTCGAATTCGATCGGATCGACCTGCAACAGGTTCACGACGCTTTCTGGACTGCGCACTTCCTCCATTTGCTGCTCTTCCACTTTGTCGGCTGACTCTTGTATTTGAATCTTTTGGTTCTTCTCCATTTTCCAGGCAGCAAAAGCCATAATCGCGCAAACTGGAAGTACAGGAAGAATCCCAATCGGTGTAAAGAGTCCTAGTAAAAGCATACATCCAGCTACGATATACAGAAGACGCGGGAAGCTGAACATTTGCTTGACGATGTCTTCTCCCAAACCTTCTCCAGATGTAGAACGAGTCACAATAATACCCGCTGCGGTCGAAATCAAGAGCGCTGGAATCTGGCTCACCAGTGCGTCCCCGACAGACATGGTAGTAAAACGTGATGCAGACTCGGCAAAACTCATGTCGTGAATGAGCATCCCGATGATAAAACCACCGATAATATTTACGATAAAAATGATAATACCCGCGATGGCGTCCCCTTTTACGAATTTACTGGCACCATCCATTGCTCCATAAAAGTCTGCTTCGTTCTCAATCTTTTTTCTTCGTACACGTGCTTCTGATTCTGTGATCATCCCTGCATTCAGATCCGCATCGATACTCATCTGTTTCCCTGGCATCGCATCCAGGGTAAATCGTGCAGCTACCTCTGCGACACGCTCAGAACCTTTTGTGATTACGATAAACTGAATGATGATCAAGATCAGGAACACAACGAAACCGACGACTTGATTACCACCGACTACGAAGCTACCAAACGTTTCGATAACCTTACCGCCTTCACCGTGCGAAAGAATGTTTCTTGTGGTCGACACGTTTAGAGCTAGTCGAAATAAGGTTGTAATGAGCAATACCGTCGGGAAGATCGAGAATTCCAACGTTTCTTTTGTGTACATCGACACAAGCAAGATGGTCAATGCAAGGGAGATATTCAGAATCAACAGTAAATCAAGTAGCGCTGAAGGAAGTGGGATTACCATCATGACAACAATGCTTATGACAAAAAGGATCGTACCGACTTCTTTAAATTTGAATCCCACTGGTTATCCTCCTTCCATTTATTTCACTTTCCCTTGCAGCTTGTAGACGTACGCGAGAACTTCCGCGACCGCTTTAAACATCTCTTCGGGAATTTGTTGCCCAACTTCAACTTGACTATAGAGAGCCCGGGCCAAGGGCTTGTTTTCCATGGTAACAATACGATGCTTCTTAGCTACTTCCCTTATTTTTAAAGCCAGGTAATCTTGTCCCTTGGCGATTACCGTCGGCGCACTCATCGCACTTGCATCATAACGAACAGCAACGGCAAAGTGAGTCGGGTTCGTAATAATGACATCTGCTTTGGGAAGCTCCTGCATCATCCGGCGAATGGCCATACTTCTTTGCCGTTCACGAATCTTCCCTTTAATGAGCGGATCACCTTCGGCTTGCTTATGCTCGTCCTTTAAATCCTGCTTGGACATTCGCAGCTGTTTTTCATGCTCATAACGCTGATACGCGTAGTCGAGGATAGCAAGAACGAAAAGCAATAATCCAAGATAGATTCCTAATTTTGTTACCTCTTCTGCAGTAAACGATAGGACTGCATCGATAGAAAGTAAGGAAAGCTGTACAACTTGTTCCTTTGAACTCCACAAAATGACATAGGCGACATAAATGCCTGCACTAATTTTTAACAAGGACTTGAGTAGCTCTACGATCGAGCGTAAGGAAAAAATTCGTTTTGCGCCTTGAATCGGATCGAGCTTTTCCAGCTTTATTTGCAGGGTTTCTGTACTAATTAACCAGCCCACCTGCATGTAGTTCACCGCAAATGCGACAAGGAAGCTTAAGGCCAATACAGGACCTATTATTTTTAATGCTTCAAATGCCAGCTGCATCACGATGACTTTTAAATTTTCTTCATTTACTTGCCAAGTGGTGTACGTAATCAATGACTCGCGCATGAGATCTTGAAAGGTACCGAACATAGAAGAACCAAGCATCATCAACAGAAAGAAAAATGCTGTCAATGATATGGCTGGGGAAAGATCCTGGCTTTTGGCAACTTGCCCTTTTTTTCGAGCGTCTTGCTTTTTCTTGGGCGTCGCTTTTTCTGTCTTTTCCCCATTAAAAAATTGAAGATCTACTTGATAAGAAAACCTCAATTGATTCATGGTGATCCTCCGAGCGATTTCATCATTTCTGCAAGTGCCCGGAACATAATCTCAAACAATCCGTTCAGGGTCAGCAAGAACGCAGGCATCACCACGATAAGCAGTAAAAAGCCAGCAAGCAGTTTTATGGGCAAACCCACCACAAAGATATTAAACTGCGGAACAGATTTGGCGATAATACCAAGAGAGAGATCAACCAGAAACAATGCTACGACAATTGGGGCCGCCATCATGAAGGCGCTCAAAAACATGGTTTGAAAAGTTTTAACGGCTGTCATCATGACGTTTTCGCTTCCAAATGCCGCCCACATAATGTCCACCGGTATTGCCTGATAGCTGTTTATCACTCCACGTATCAGCATATGATGTCCATCAATACTGAAAAAATAAAGAACAGCGAGAATGTTTTTAAAGTTACCTGTTACCGGGATGTACGCACCTGTCTTTGGATCGATAACGTTTGCCATCGCAAGACCCATCTGCATGTCCATCAGTCCACCGGCAACCTGAATAGCAATAAACATCATTTCACATATGTAACCGAGAATGACACCTACGAGTGCTTCTTTCATGACATACAGAATGAATGTCAAGTCCATGGGAATCTCGTTTTGTACAGGCAAGTATTGAAAACTGATTACTGCCATGATAAAGGCAAGACCAATCTTAAACTGGTTCGGTACGCCTCGAATAGAGAAGAATGGAGCCGATACGAAGAAGGCACTCATTCTAACAAACACGAGTAAGAACACGGGCAAATACATCAGAAAAAGATTCATACGCTACCCAATAAAACGATGAAGGTTACCGAATATCCCCATCGTAAAATCAAGCATTACACGAAGCATCCATGGACCAACAGCCAAGATCACCACAAACACCGCCACGATCTTCGGAATGAAAGCGAGTGTCTGCTCCTGAATTTGTGTCGTTGCCTGAAAGACGCTGACCATCAAACCGACCAGTAAGGCGACCCCAAGGGCGGGTGCCGAAATCAGCAGGATGGTATAAACAGAGCTTTGGGCTATCTGCATAAGTAATTCTTGAGTCATGCTCTACCTCCTGAGGCATTCGGAATGTCGCTAAAAACTGGTCAAAAGTGATTTCACAACGAGATACCAGCCGTCCACCATGATGAACAACAAAATCTTAAACGGCAGAGATATCATAACCGGCGGTAGCATCATCATCCCCATCCCCATCAAAATACTGGAGATGATCATATCAATGACTAGAAATGGAATGAAAATCATAAAGCCGATCTGAAAAGCTGTCTTCAACTCACTAATGGCAAAAGCAGGGACCAGCGCATTCAATGGAATATCTTGAATCGATTTTGGTCGTTCGGCTTTTGTATATTCTAGAAATAGTGCCAAATCTTTTTCACGCGTCTGCTTTGCCATAAACTCCTTAAACGGTATGACTGCTGCGTCAAATGCCTGCTGTTGCGTCAGCTTTCCATGCATGAATGGCTGCACCGCTGTTTCGTTTACTTGTCCGAGTGTCGGAGCCATGATGAAAAAAGTCATAAACAACGCAAGAGCAATCAATACCTGATTCGGTGGCATCTGCTGCGTTGCCAATGCATTTCGCACAAAGGACAAGACAATGATAATTCGCGCAAAGCTGGTCATTAAAAGCAAAATCGCTGGAGCCACAGATAGTACTGTCAAAATCAGTAACAGCTGAATGGCCGTTGATGTCTCCTGCGGTGTTCCAGTTCCGCCGCCTATCTTCAAATCGATGCTCGGAACAAGCGATGTACCCGCTGGCGCCGCCATGACCATCTCAGGTACGGATAGCAGCACTGCGACAAGCATCAGCACCTGCAAAAAATATTTCATTTTTGGTCCCCTCTGTCCTGAGCTTGCTCTTTCTCCCAATGTTCTGTTTGGTGTGGGCGATTTTTCAAATCGTTCCATTGACCTTGCAACAGATCTTGAAAGGTTTTGCCGTACATATCAGAAGAAAACAATATTTCTTCTTCAGCCTGCTTTTTCTTACCGAACGGGAGCCATTCTAGCGAGAATGGGTTTTTCATCGGTTTGATCTCTGCGTCAGCTAAGATCAGATCCACTTCATCACCCGGTTCGATTCTACGAAGCAATTCAACGTTATCTCCAACTCCCACGATGTACAATGACTCGCCAATCATCACGACCTGCAGTGTTTTTCCATTTCCTAAAGCAGCTGCACTGATCACTTTAATGGGTCCATGACTTTGAGCCGCTTGACGTCTACCAAGAAAACGAAGCAGTAAGAAGATCAATACTGCTATAAATCCAAGTGAAAAAATGACTTGAACTAGATACCCTATCATACTTCCTGTTCCGCTGCCCGGAATGGCCGCCGGCTGTTCGTTGCCGGCGGGCGCATTGCTAGTTGGCACTTTTCCCTGGTTGTACGCATCCGCGACTGAACCTTCTGCAAAAACGGTACTCGGCAGGGAGGAGACGAAAAGCAACAGGATCAGACTGAAGGCTAAAATGAGTCTTGCCCCTGCATTCCGGATCTTCATCATTAGCTCATGGTCTTTTTGATCGCTTCCAGAACGCGATCTGCCTGGAATGGTTTTACGATGAAGTCTTTTGCGCCCGCCTGAATCGCATCGATTACCATCGCTTGTTGTCCCATCGCAGAGCACATAATTACGCGTGCGTTAGGATCCAATTTTTTGATTTCTTTCAATGCAGAGATTCCATCCATCTCTGGCATGGTAATATCCATAGTTACGAGATCAGGTCCCAATTCTTTGTACTTTTCAACTGCTTGTGCACCGTCACTTGCTTCCCCTACGACGCTGTACCCGTTTTTCGAAAGAATTTCCTTGATCATCATACGCATGAATGCTGCATCATCAACGATTAAAACTTTGTTAGACATGAATAGCTCCTCCCTAATACTTCCCTCTTGATTGGATTATTGTAATTTTTGAACACGATCTATCTGACTGATGATGTCTGTGACACGAACCCCAAAGTTCTCATCAATGACGACAACCTCGCCTTTGGCAATCAACTTGTTGTTCACCAAAATGTCTACATGCTCACCTGCCAGCTTGTCCAACTGTATAATTGACCCAGCGGACAAGTCAAGGATTTCTCTGATCAGCTTTTTCGTGCGACCTAATTCAACGGTTACTTGCAGCGGAATATCGTGCAGCAAGTTAAGATTTTGTATGTCTCCTGTATACATAGGAGCACCTCCAAGCGGAGCAAATTGTGCCGGTACTACGTTCGCCTGATTAGCAGCTGGACTTCCGAAGTGCTGCGGTGTTGGCGGAGCCATTGGAGGCTGCTGATACATACCTGGGTATGGAGCGAAGCCCGGAGGCATCATCTGTTGTCCATACGCATCAGGATACATCGGCTGTCCTGGGTACCCCATTGGCTGTGCATACCCCATCGGTTGTTGATACATTGGCTGTTGTTGTGGCGGCGGCGCTACAGGCGGCACGTGACCCTGTGCTGGCTCTGGCGCGCTTGGTTGGACTGATGGAGCCGACAGGTTCATGGCAGGCAGAGAAGGCATCTCAATCTCTTCTACGAGGGCCGCTGCTGCTGCTTCATCCTCTGCACCTCCAACCAGTCTATCAATCATCTTTTTCGCAAAGGAAAGCGGAAGAAGCTGCATAATATTCGAATCGATAAGTTCGCCTTGCTCTCCTACCTTTAAGCGGAAAGATACTTTCACCAGAGGACTGTCATCATCAGAAAAACTGTCTCCGCCCTTGCCTTGCGCAAGATCCATCACATCGATGCCTGGCGGTGTAATATTAATAAATTGGTTGAAGATCGTCGACATGGACGTAGCAGCGGAACCCATCATTTGATTCATCGCTTCTTGAACCGCACTGATATGTAGCTCCGACATTTCCGTGTTCGCCGGTCTGCCGTCTCCGCCCATCATGAGATCCGCGATAACCGCAGCATCCTCCATGCGAATGACCAACAGGTTAATTCCTTTGAAACCATCCGTATATTCCACGTGGACTGCCACATGAGGAATGGGAAACTCACTTTCCAATTCATCGACATTCACTACGGTAACAGTAGGGGTCGTAATATCTACTTTTTGACTTAACAAAGTAGATAACGCAGTAGCTGCGCTCCCGAAGGAAATATTTCCGATTTCTCCGAGTGCATCCTGTTCAAACGGGGACAGAAAATCGGCAACATCCTGGGTCACTACCGAATCAGCTTCCTCTTCGTCCTCAACCAAGTTGTTCGCACGTAGCAGCGCGTCAATCTCGTCTTGAGAAAGCATATCTCTACTCATTTTGTTCCTCCCCCTCCTCTATGACTTCATCAATCTGTACAGCGACTCTTCCTTTGAGTGTTCCTGGCTGACCCAAGAACTTCAAATGGTCACCTACTTTAATTTTCAGCTTGTTATCGATTGATTGATCCAACTGGATCACATCGCCTTTTTGAAGCTGCAGGAAATCTCCTACCGTAATAGTAGCCGTTCCCATTTCAGCAACAATCGGCAATTTCGCAACCTTTACTCGCTCTTCTACGCGAAGACGTTCTTCTTCATCCCGCGTTTTCTTTTGTTTGGAGAACCAGTATTGTCCCGACAGCTTTGTCATGATTGGCTCCAGTACCACGTGAGGCAAACAGAGATTGATCATTCCTGTTGTATCGCCGATTTTGGTACTAAAGGAGATTACCACGACAATCTCGTTAGGTGAGACGATCTGCATGAACTGTGGGTTCATCTCCAAACCTTCCTGATACGGATCCAGCTCAATGATTTGCTTCCATGCCTCGTGGAATGTATCCAGCGCTTTGCCGAATACGCGTTCCATCACCGTTGTTTCAATTTCCGTAAGGGCGCCCATCTTTTCCGGGATAGCCCCCTGACCTCCTAGAAGCCGATCAAGCATGGTGTAGGCGATGTTTGGATTCACTTCCAAGACCATACGCCCTTCCAGTGGAGGAGCTTCAAAGATGTTCAAGATGGTCATCTTGGGAATAGAACGTATAAATTCGTCATACGGCAATTGATCGACGGAGGCAACCGTAATTTGCACGAAGGTACGGAGCTGAGCAGAAAAATACGTAGTCAACAGCCTCGCGTAGTTTTCATGGATTCGCGTTAGACCGCGGATCTGATCTTTTGAGAACCGCAGGGCGCGTTTAAAGTCATATACCTTGACTTTACGCTCAGTCTCTTCCTTTTTCAGCTCGTTGGCATCCATCTCGCCCGATGATAGGGCGGCCAACAACGCATCAATCTCACTCTGTGAGAGAACCTCGGCCATATGTCGTCACCTCCTTGCTATGTATACCATAATCGCTTCCTATGACAAGACGCGTTTGGTTGTCACTACTTGAACAATCTTACCTTCTTGCATCAGGGAGCTGATTTCATTCATGATTTTAGCTTCCAGCTTGTTCACACCTTCAGTTCCTTTAATGTCTTCTGGTGTCAACCCCGCCAATGTTTTAATAATCACCTGATTGACCTGCGGCAAACGCTGTTCCAATTCTGTTTTGGCATCAGCACTGTCCGCCGTGATGCTAAAGCGTACAATCATGTAATTGTTCGTTAGCAAGTTCGTCGTAATTTCGCCTGTGTCAACGGAGAACTCTTTCATTTCCTCAGCTGTTAGCGGCTTCACTTCTTGCTCTTCCGTCGTGGCTGTTTGAGCAGCCGGAGAGAGATACGTTTGCCAGAGAACAAACGAGATCACTCCCAGTAGCGATATCGCGATGATAATGATTAGAGCCATGTTAAACAATCGATTTTGAAACATCGCTAATGCCTCCCGCTATTCATTTGAATCACCCGGCATTCTCGGTATAGACGTTGCCGGAGGAACATTATGATAAAAAGCCTGAACACGTTCAGCGATGGATTCCACCGAATCCTTCACGATGTACTTTCTGTCGTTGAACAGCGTAATCACGCTATCCGGAGTTGCTTCAACAGTTTCAATGTGAGTGATGTTCAGATAAAAAGTAGAGCCGTTAAAACGTGTCAACTTAATCATTGGCTGCTCCTTTCCGGATCTAGCTGGGGAAGGCTTGTCGCACTTCCCCGGCTGTTTCCGTTAAACGAAATTATCGTTTCAGGTTCACCAGTTCTTCTAGCACTGTGTCAGATGTCGTGATGATCCGAGAGTTTGCTTGGAAACCGCGTTGTGCCACGATCATTTCAGTAAATTCTTCAGAAAGATCCACGTTGGACATTTCCAGTTGTCCCGCGATGATGCTGATTCTTGCATCTGCCGGAGTAGCTGGAGTCATTGGGTCATCGTCACGCGCACCAGCATTCACCGTGTTTTCGTAAAGGTTGTTCCCGACTTTCTTCAATCCGCCTGGGTTGTTGAAGGTCATGACGCCAATGGTGTTGTCCGAAGCGAGTGCGCCGGTATCATCCACAGTCGTAACTACCCCGTCCTTGCCGATAGAGTAAGAAACGATTCCATCAGCCTGGTTGATTTGGATTGGTGCTGGGTCGGTATTCATCAGCTTCATCCCTTGGGAGTTCACTAAGAAACCTTGAGCGTCACGCGTGAAGTTGCCTGCACGTGTGTAATAGATCGTAGCACCATCATCAGGGCTGACCATGAAAAACGCGTCTCCTTCGATCGAAAGGTCTGTCGGAAGGTTCGTCGTCATCGGACTACCAGCAGAGAAGACGGTATCGATCGAAGCTAAGGATGCACCAAGACCGATCTGCGTCGGGTTGGTACCGCCTTTTCCACCATCTGTAGGAGCCCCAGCCCCTTGAACGTTCTGGCTCAAAATATCTTGAAACATGACACGACCCTTTTTGAAGCCGACTGTGTTCACGTTCGCGATATTGTTACCAATCACGTCGAGTTTTGTTTGAAAACCACGCATACCTGAAATACCTGAGTACATAGAGCGAAGCATAATTAATTTCCTCCTTTACCTTCTCATTCACAGCGGCTACCTCTGTCAGTCGGTAGCCGAATGGGCTTCCTCAAAAGGAGGTCCAGCCCGCTAAAACAGCCACCTACACGAAAATGGCACTGTCAATGTTTGTAAAGACGTTGTCCTTCATGCTGCCATCGTCTACGGCGGTTATTATTTTCCGATTTACGATGCTCACGACGTAGGCCACATTATCCATCATAATGAGAGACTCTCTGGCGCCTTTAGAGGCTGCTTTTTGCACAGCAGATTCCAAACGCTCCAACTGCTGACTTTCAAGCGAAATGCCCCGTTCCTGCAAGCGATTGACGGCATGCTGACTAAAGCTGAGTGCTTGAGTCTTGGTTGCAGACCCAATCGATTCCGTCAAAAACTGCTGAAATGACTTGTTGTTTCCCCCAACTGTTTGGGTTGTAGCTTTTGCGACGTGATTCGTTTTCGGAGGAAAATAGGGCTGCCCCACACGAAAATGGTTCATGGTGCTTCCTCCTTACATCCAATCCTAGACGATATCGTCAATGCCGCGAGCTGTTTCCCGCAGTCGATTCCAAAGCGCTTCTGTTGATTCATTGTTGTCTACCAGGGCATCGAGGGCGAATTCCTGCTCGTCCTTGTTCTGCTGTTGTTTATTCTCTTGTTGTTGTCGAGCTTGTTCACGCTGCTGCTGGAAGTTAAAAGCTGTATCCTGCTGCTGGTTTACCTCCAAGCGATCTACCTGCAAGCCTTGTTGTGTCAAAGCTGCACGAAGCTGTGGGAGCTGATTATCAAGCAATTCCTTTCCAGCCTGTGTTTCGGCATGGAACTGTGCAGTAATAACCCCATTTTGGGAAGTAATCGTAACATCTACCTGTCCCAACGATTGCGGATTCAAAATCAGCCTTGCCTCATGCACGCCATTGTTTTGGGTCATCTGCATTTTGGACACGAAAAGCTGTGTAACTTGCTGTGTCAGTTGATTGGCGTTCACATGATGGGTTGGAACCGCCGACTGCTGAAAGGTCTGTACCGATTGTGATTGCGTATTAGATGAAGCGATAATCGGTGTCTGACCATTTCCTGTTAACAGGCCCTCTTGTGCATTCCCTTCTTGATTCAAAAGGCCACCTTGAAGCGTAGACTGTACCGTCTGAGACTGAATCCCTGCCTCCAGCTTGTAAGCAGATAGACCTTGGTTCAGTCGCAGTGGAGAAATCGTCTTGAACGTATCTTGCTGTGTTGTGTTCAAGTTTGCCAGCACGTCGGATCGCAAGTTCAGTCCACTACGCTTTGTCTCCTCTACATTTCCTTTTTGATTCTTCAAGGATTCGAGAAGAGCTGCCAGCTTGTCCATGTCGCTTGGAGTTGCTTCCCCTTTTTTCAGGTTAGCAAGCATCTGCTTTAATTCCTCACTCACTTGGCCAGCATTTCCTTGCGCTTTACCCAAGAGTTGTTCAATCGCTGCCGCAAACTTTTCCTGAGTTTCAGGCGGCAATTCCCCTTGTGCATTTTGACCGGAGTTAAGCAGTTGGGCAATTAACGCCATGAGTTCAGCCATCGCTTGCATTTCCTCTTCACTCAAGCCCTCTGGCGCGACCGCTACCTCTTCTGCGTTTCCAGCCTGATCTAATACTTGAATCAACTGCATAGAAAACAATTGGCCTAAACTAGTTCCTCCTGCATTCGATGCAGGTACTGCTGTAACAGATCCAGCTGAACCAACTGCCGGGGTAATATTGGCTACATTCATCTCGTTCACCTCCTCTTTTTGATTTGTTGCTTATAGGAACGAAAACAGATGATTGTTCAACTATTTTCGAAGCAACTCTTCTGTGATGCGAGCCGCCAGATTGTCTTTTTCCTTCTTGTCGTCATTGGCGATCGCGGAGAGAGTTTGCGCCCGTTTCTCCACAGGCAAATCTTTCATTAAGGCAATAGCTCTGCTCTTGTTTGTAACCATAAGAGAACGAATGATGGCAGCAGCATCAGCTGGCGGCAATTGTTCAAACGTCTTGTTTAGGTCCTCTTGAGAATCAGAACCATCACGAGTATCGCTCAACGCCTTTGTCAAAACATCAACCCGTTGTTGAAGAGCGGCGATGTCATCATCTTTGTTCACAACAGAATCTTTTAACAAGATCGAAATATCAGCAGCTTTCTTCGGATCCATTTTGGCCAAAATGTCTGCCTGTTGCGCAGGTTTCATCTTTGTCATGACTGCAACAGACTCTTCCAGCTTTAGATTTCCAATGATCGCAGCCGCATTTTTGGCTGACATGGTTGTATACACCTTAGCCAAATCCGTAAATTGCTTCTGACGCTCTTCCTCTGTCGTACGCTTGTCTTCCATAAGCTTGTTTACATCATCAAGTTGCTTTTCCAGCGCCGCTATGGTGGCATCTTTCTTTGCTGACTCCTCTTGTAATGCGGTTATTTGCTGCTGGTTTTTGGCTTGATCTTGCTGTAGGGTTACCACTTGCTTGTCCATATCAGGTTGTTCTTCCGAGTCGGTAGCTGCCGCATAATCGTCGGGGACTAATTTTTCCACGTACGGTATGGAGTTAGCCCAGTGGAGAACATTCCCTAACACATTGACCCCGAGCAAGCTCAGGAGCACACCGCCAAGGAGGCTGGCAAACAGTGCAGGAATGACAATCATATAAAAGAACCATTCCCACCTGCCGTATTCCCGTTCTTCTTGGATTTCTTCCATTTGGAACCTCCCTCAGTTGCTTCGGCGAAGATAGAGCTGCGTACCGATCTCATCCAGCTCTTTTTGCTCTCTTTGCTTCTGGTCGTCCAGAAATTGGTGGAGCGACTTTTCCCGAAGGCGTTGCCATAGCTGGGACTCTTTCATGCGTTCCGTCAATCGTGACTGACAGCGTTCCACATCCTGTTCACAACCGTGCAAGGTACGTTGTTGATTCGTAATTGATCTCGCAACAGATTGCTGGTATTGCGTGATGGAAATGAGCTGCGCTGCACTGCATGTCTGCATCTGTACTTCCTGGAGCTTCATCGTCATCTCTTCATGATGATCCGTTAGTTGAGAGAGCTTCCACTCTTCTTCGTTTTTACGTTGAATCGACTTTCCGAAAGCCCATTCTGCTTGTTCTTTTTCTTTTTCCTTTAAATCAAGAACCTTTTGGAGATGAAACTGAAACACTCGCACTTTAGTTCACTCCTCCGAAATGAGCTGTCAACGCTTGGATGGCGCTTTGCAATGTAGATGGCTCATGTGTCCCTTGTGCCGTAAATCCTGAAATGATATCACGATAGCGAATAGCTGCATCAATATCCCGATTGGTTCCCGGTTTATACGCCCCAATATTAATGAGGTCTTCCGCTTCACGGAATGTAGCCAAATGCTTTTTCAGTTGCCGAGCCGCATCCAAATGGTCGCTTTCGACAATTTCATTCATGACACGACTTACACTCGCCATTACATCAATGGCCGGGAAGTGACCTTTATGCGCGATTTTTCGGTCAAGAACGATGTGACCGTCCAAAATCCCGCGCGCCGCATCCGCAATTGGATCGTTCATATCATCCGAGTCAACCAATACGGTATAAAACGCTGTAATACTGCCCTTATCCGCTGTTCCTGCGCGCTCCATCAACTTTGGCAGCATCGCAAACACCGATGGCGTATAACCACGAGTAGCCGGAGGTTCTCCGATTGCCAAGCCCACTTCACGTTGCGCCATGGCAAAGCGTGTGACGGAATCCATCATGAGCATGACATTCATTCCACGATCGCGGAAATACTCCGCAATGGATGTCGCTATCATCGCCCCCTTGATCCGAATCATCGCTGGTTGATCAGAAGTGGCGACGACGACAACAGAGCGTTTTAGTCCTTCTTCCCCAAGATCGCGCTCGATAAACTCCATTACCTCACGACCGCGCTCTCCGATGAGACCAATGACATTGATGTCTGCAGTCGTATTACGAGCGATCATTCCCATCAATGTACTTTTTCCAACCCCTGATCCAGCAAAGATACCAACCCGCTGGCCTTTTCCAATGGTTAAGAGTCCGTCTATCGCCCGAACTCCTACACTTAATGGTTCATGAATGCGTGGTCGAAGAATCGGATTCGGAGGCATATTGTTTGTTGGATAAGAAGTTAGTCCAAATGGCAGTGAGCCTTGATACGGTCGGCCAAGTCCGTCCAAAATTGAACCCAAGATTTCAGGTCCAACCTTTACATCTAATGAACGTCCAGTTGCGACCACATCACAACCTGGACCAATCTCCGTCAGTTCGCCTAGTGGCATTAAAAGCACTTTATTTTCACGAAAGCCAACCACTTCCGCGATGATGGGTTCCTTTGTGTTAGCCGGATATAGATGGCATATCTCGCCTAATTTCACTTCTGGTCCTTGCGACTCAATCGTGAGACCAACGACTTGTGTGACTTTTCCATTCACGCGCATCGGGTCTAATCCATGCAGCACTTGCTTGTACTTCGATAGATCTAGGATGCTCATGGAGACTCACTTCCTCTAGCAATCGCAAGTAGAGCTTGTTTAATCTCGTCCATTTGTGTATCGACTCGTGCATCGACACTTCCTAATGCCGTACGGATGACACAACCACCATCTTGTACCGTATAGTCAGGGTAAATCGACAGCTCAGCTTGGCCATCTAGCAGTTCGAGAAAACCAGCACGATGTTCCAGCACATAATCGAAGTACTTATGGTTCACACATACCGTAATCTCACCGTGAACACGAGAGCGGCGAAGTGCTTTCTTAGTCATCTCCAGGACCTGCTCGGGATGCTGTTGCAGCTCCTGTCCAATGATTTTTTTAGCGACCTCCATGCTTAGTTCAACTAAGAATGGCTCCGCCTCAGCAATGATCTGTTTTTTCTCAGCGAAGGCTTGTTCCAAGATGCTTTTTGCTTGGCTGAGCGATGCTGTTTGCTCCTCGTACGCCTCACGTTTTCCCTCTTCGAAACCTGCCTCGTGCCCTTCAGTCGAAGCTTGCTCATTTACTTGCTGAAACAATTGCGCAGCTTCCTGGCGCTTTTGTTCCCACCATTCTTCCATTTGAGCAAGCGTCTCTTGTCTTAATAGCTCCGCTTGCTCCGCAGCTTGCTGTAGGATGTTTTGCGCGGTTTCTTCTGCATCTGCGATGATCGTTTTTGCTTCGATCTCAGCTTGATTTAAAATTTCTTGATTTTCTTGCAACCTTTCGGCAACTTCTTCCGTCTTTAGTTGTACAGGCGTTACCGAGAGGAGAAAAGAGTCCTCAGAAGGCCGATAATTGGCGCTTTTGATGATCCTAGACAATGATATCATCTCCTCCACCGCGGGCGATGATGATCTCACCAGCCTCCTCTAAGCGACGGATAATCGCAACGATACGAGATTGTGCCTCTTCGACGTCGCGTAGGCGAACTGGACCCATAAACTCCATCTCTTCTTTGAAGGTATCCGCCATCCGTTTGGACATGTTTCGGAAAATAACTTCCCGAACTTCTTCGCTGGATACTTTGAGAGAGAGTTGTAGATCGGCATTTTCCACATCGCGGATAACGCGCTGAATCGAGCGGTTGTCGAGTGTTGCAATATCTTCGAAGACGAACATGCGCTTCTTGATTTCTTCTGCCAGCTCTGGATCTTGAATTTCGAGGGAATCCAGAATCGTGCGTTCGGTTCCACGATCGACACCGTTGAGTACAGCCACGATTGCTTCGATCCCACCTGCTTGTGTGTAATCTTGGGTAACAGTCGCAGAGAGCTTTTGCTCCAGGACCTGCTCTACCTGAGCAATTACTTCCGGTGATGTACTGTCCATCGTCGCAATACGTTTCGCAACCTCTGCTTGACGTTCTTGCGGAAGAGCGGACAAAATCATGGCAGCTTGTTGAGCCTCCAGATACGAAAGCACCAATGCAATCGTCTGCGGATGCTCATTTTGGATAAAGTTGAGAATTTGACCTGGATCTGCCTTTCTTGCAAAGTCAAACGGTCGAACTTGCAGGTTTGCCGTCAAGCGATTGATAATATCCATCGCCTTGGTCTCACCCAAAGCCTTTTGCAAGATTTCTTTCGCGTAAGTAATCCCACCTTGTGCAATTACTTCTTTGGCAACAGCTATTTGGTGAAATTCAGATAAAATTTTATCTTTTTCATCGGTATCCACTTTTCGCACATTGGCGATTTCTAATGTCAGTTGCTCGATCTCATCCTCACGCAAGTGCTTGAACACTTGGGCAGAAACTTCGGGCCCGAGTGAGATGAGGAGGATAGCTGCTTTTTGTCGTCCTGACAACTCTTTAGCGCCGCGAGCCATACCATTCACTCCTTAATCTTCTGCTAACCATGTACGAAGCAGAACAACAAACTCATCTGGATTGCTTCGCGCCAATTTTTCAAGTTGTTTTCTGACCACTACCTGGTCTCCATCTTCTTGGTAAATCAAGTCTGGTATTTCGGTCGCGTTGAACGGTTTCTGCAAGTCTGGCAATTCCTCTTCTTCCTGTTGCTTCGCCTGACTGCGTCTGCGGTAGACGAGGAATGCAACAGCAGCAAGTGCCAATACTGCAATACCACCAACTGTCCAAAGAACAGCAGGACTAAGTGCACTGGAATCCTCAATCTCAGCTTTTCCTGAGAACTGACGAGGGAGTACAGAAATATGCTTGTCCAACTCAGCATCTGTTAAATCAACAGCTTGATCACTTAATGTGACACGAACAACATTGCGCAACACTTGCTTGATGCTCTCAAGCGTAGCAGCATCCAATTGTCCACCGTCTGGCGGTTCTACCCCTACGTTGATTGTGATGTCTTCGATCTTGTATGGGCTTGATGTAACATTTCGCGTGATGCGATTTACTTCACGGTTAATCGTATCGTTCAACTCTTCGTATTGACTGTTACTTCCTTGCGGGTTACTTCCTGGGTAAGTCGGAACTGCATTGTTGCCTGTTCCTGCAATCCCCCCTGGAGGTTGACCTTGTCCAGAGAAGGCTTTTGATAATTTTTGAGAAGAAATGATAAGTCCTTCGTTGTTCTCTTTGTCAGGTGCTTCGACGATATTTTCCACGCGATTTTCTTTGTCAAAGTTCATTTTAATGAATGTATGGACGATGACTTTATCGCGTCCCATGATCGTACCCAACAGGTTGTACAGGTTTTGTTGAATTTTCTTTTCAACATCTGCTTTGATTGTTTCCTGTTGCTTGAAGCTGCTCATTGTTCCTTCGTTTTCATTGCCTTCAGATCGTTCAAGGGGATTGGAATACTGGTCTGTAATCGCAATCGCTTCCATTGGCAATTTTGGAACGCTTCGAGAAACGAGCAGGTAAAGTGAGTTAATTTGCTTTTGATCAAGTGTCGTTCCAGGTTCTACATCGACGATGACCGAAGCAGTCGCTGTATCCGGTGTCTCTGTTACCCAAACGCTTTCCTCCGGTAATGTAATCATCACCTGTGCGGAGCGTACACCTTTTACACGTTCCAGCATCTTGCGTAATTCTTGTTGCAACGCTTCTTTTTTCATGACATCAAATTGGCGATCCGTAACGCCGAGCGTACTGGAGAAAATTTCTGCATTAATTCCTGCCTGGCTCGGAATACCTTGTGCCGCCAAATCTACGATGACATCTTGTGCCATTTTCTCGGGAACCTCGATGCTGGTACCATTCCCTGTGATTTGATAAGGGATTTGTTTTGCTTCCAGCTCTTTCTTGATAGTCCCAATTTCTTGTTCACTCAATCTTTGGTTATAAAGTGGCTTGTACACCGGCTGAGAAGCGATGTATATGTATAGACCAAGAGATATCAAGAGGAAGAGCGAGGTACCAATTATCAACCATTTTTGCTTCTTGGAAAATTGGTTCCATTTAGACGTAAACTGGTCTTTGTATAATGCTAAACGTTCGTTCATGTTTCACCTCTCAAAGGATACCACCCACGATCAAATCGACATGCGCATGATTTCTTGATAGGACTCGATCATCTTGTTCCTGACCTGCATGGTCATTTGGAGCATGACCGTAGCTTTTTGCCCTGCGACAGTCAACTGGTGCAAATCTGTAAGTTCTCCCGCTGCATACTTAAGCCCAAGATTCGATGATTCTATTTGAGCCTCGTTCACTTTCGTCATGGCATCGGATAGAAACGATGAAAACTCTTGGGAAACTTCAGCTGGGGTTGGTTTGTTCACACTCGCTGTACGAATTGGTGTTAATTGAGATATTGCGCTCATTTCCATGCTTTACTGTCACCCGCTTTACTTGATTTCCAATGCTTTTAGCATCATCGATTTGGCAGCATTTAATGCTGTTACGTTTGCTTCATACGATCTGGAAGCGGAGATCATGTCCACCATTTCTTTCATCGGATCTACATTCGGCATCAAGAGGTACCCGTCTTGATCAGCGTCCGGGTGCGATGGATCGTATACACGCTTGAATGGAGTATTGTCTTCCTGAATTGCTGTTACTCTCACACCTTGTCCACCCTGACTACCAGAAACCGTTCCCACTGCTGCTTGCAGAAAGTTATCAAACGATTGATTGGTTCGTGGCGATAGCTCCACCATTTTCCGACGGTATGGCTGCCATGCACCGTCTACGAAGCTCGCACGAGTTGTTTCCGCGTTCGCAATATTCGATGCAATAGTATCCAGTCGCAATCGGTTAGCTGTTAAGGCAGAAGCACTTGTGTTAATCCCTTGAAACAAGCTCATCCTTATTTACCTCCACCTTCAATGACGCTGCGTAGTTTTTGGAAATGTCCGGCCGTTAGTTGCGTCAGTCCGCCATACCAGATTTGATTTTTGGCCAGCTCGGTCGTTTCTGTTTCCAAGTCCACATCATTTCCATTGTTTTGTACGAAGTTATTCGGATTGGACCCAACCTGTGGTACTGCTACTCCCCCAGTACTTCCAAACGGGAGATGTCGTTGGTTAGTCCGATACGCTTCTAACTTGCCACCCGCTCTTGCGTTCAACTCATCTTGCAAAAAGCTCTCAAAGATGACCTGTTGACTTTTGAATTGAGGGGTGTCTATGTTGGCAAGGTTGTTTGCGATTGTTCTATGTCGCAATGTCGCAGCATCCAGTGATCTTTCCAGAACCTGCAGATTGTAACTATCCAGCATTTTTCCTTCTCCCCCAATATGAGTCAATTCTTTTCCCTAAAACCACCTATATTTCCTGTATTTTCGACACCTTAATACGATTCAATCATAGCAAAATCAAATTGGACAAAAAAGCCCCTTTTCATGACGTTTTTCAAAATGATTCAATGGCACTAAATCCCTGATCTTTCCTGTTTTTTTACTGCATTTTACAAGGAATCCATATTCAAACCATCGCCGATCTCGGGTCAATTATTAAATTTCAATATATAATATATGGTAATAATGTGTCGTTTTTTGTAATAATCAGGACTATAGTCCTATGAAAAAAGGTGCAGCAACATGAGTTGCTACACCTTTTGTTTACTTTTGTGTAACTTTCAGCCAGGTATCTTACGAGGTTTTGAGCTTCTCCAGCTCAGGCAACAGCTTTTCATTCAATACTTTAATGAAGGTACCCTTCATCCCCAAGGAACGGGATTCAATAACACCCGCACTCTCCAGCTTACGCAGTGCGTTAACGATTACAGAACGAGTAATTCCTACGCGGTCCGCGATTTTGGAGGCAACGAGCAAGCCTTCTTTGCCCTCGAGCTCTTCGAAAATATGTTCAACTGCTTCCAGCTCGCTATAGGAGAGGGAACCAATCGCCATTTGTACAACTGCTTTGCTACGAGCTTCTTCTTCGATTGCTTCAGAACGCTCACGCAGGATTTCCATACCTACTACCGTAGCGCCTACTTCTGCAAGAATCAAATCGTCATCGACAAATTGATCGTTAATGCGACCCAAAATCAGTGTACCCAGACGATCTCCTCCACCCATGATTGGAACAAGCGTTGTCCAACCTGTGCGGAATACTTCTTTCATTTCGACTGGGAAGATTGTGTATGGGCTCTCTACATCCAGGTTAGCAGATGTTTCATCTACTTTCAGAAGTCCCATGCTGTATTCTTCTGGGAAACGGCGCTCTTCCAGCATTTTTTGCATACGGCTGTTATCCATTTCTTGGTGAATCGCGTAGCCAAGAAGTTTTCCTTTACGGCTTACAACATAGGTATTTGCTTCAATAACGTCACTCAAAACCTGCGACATTTCATTGAAGTTCACGGCATGACCCGCGGATTTTTGCAACATGCGGTTAATTCTTCTTGTTTTCGACAGTAGATCCATCTGTATTTCCTCCTAATGTATATGTGCTACCTATCCAATGATTATAAAATATATTGACTCAAGTCTTTGTTCCCCACGATATTGCCTAATTTCTGTCGGACATAATCAGGGGTAATCTGTACAACTTCCAGGTGGATTTCTGGGGCTTCAAAAGAGAGATCCTCCAGTAGCTTCTCCAGTATGGTGTGCAATCGTCTAGCACCGATGTTATCTGTGCTCTGATTGACCTCAGCGGCGAGACGCGCGAGTTCTTGGATGGCTTCCGGTGTAAAATCAACCTGCACACCTTCCGTTTCCAGAAGAGCTACATACTGCTTAAGCAAGGCGTTTTTTGGCTCTGTCAATATTCGGACAAAATCTTCAACGCGCAAGCTAGTCAATTCTACCCGAATCGGAAAACGTCCTTGCAATTCCGGAATCAAATCCGATGGTTTTGCCATGTGAAAAGCACCCGCTGCGATAAACAAAACATAATCTGTTTTGACAGGACCGTACTTGGTCATGATCGTTGAGCCTTCCACAATCGGTAGAATATCACGCTGGACTCCTTCACGGGATACATCCGGGCCACGCCCATCCTTACCCGCAATCTTGTCAATTTCGTCGATAAAGATGATTCCGTGTTGTTCTGCTCGACGGATCGACTCCTGCGTCACTTCGTCCATATCCACCAGTTTTTGCGCTTCCTGCTGAATTAATACCTTTCGCGCATCTTTTATTCGCAATTTTCGTTTCTTCATCCGCTTAGGCATCAGGCTACCGAGCATATCTTGCATTTGCATCCCCATTTGTTCTGTACCCGGAACCTGGAACATGTCAAACATCGAAGGTGATTGATCTTCTACTTCTATCTCAATCATCTGCTCTTCTAACTGGCCATTTGTCAATTGCCACATTACCTGTCTCTTCTGCTGCTGGATCGATACTTCTTCTTGATCAGAGGTATCCTGCTGCTGTTGCTGCTGACCACCGAAAAACATCTCCAGCGGATTTTTAAACGAATTTGATTGCTTACGTGATGGGACGAGTACGTTCACAATCGCTTCATTCGCAAGTTTTTCGGCTTTTTCCTTTACCGAGTCTACTTTTTCCTGTTTGACAGTACGAATCGAAGCTTCCACCAGATCACGAACCATCGATTCCACATCTCGTCCTACATAACCGACTTCCGTAAACTTCGTTGCTTCTACCTTAATAAAGGGAGCACCTGTTAATTTGGCAATTCGGCGAGCTATCTCCGTTTTTCCAACACCAGTAGGTCCGATCATCAAGATATTTTTGGGAACAACCTCTTCAATCATTTGTTCTGGCAAACGACTGCGACGATAGCGGTTGCGAAGCGCTACAGCGATGGCTTTCTTGGCTTGTGCCTGCCCGACAATGTATTTGTCCAAATGCTCAACGATCTTACGCGGGGTTAATTGCTCAAGATTCAGCACAGTAGGGTCCTCCCTTTCGCTCAATTCAACTCATCCACAACAAGATTGTTGTTTGTGAACACGCAGATTTCAGCAGCGGTCCGAAGTGATGCTTCCGCAATTTCACGTGCGCTGAGATGTGGCGCATATGTTTTCAATGCACGACCAGCTGCAAGAGCAAAGCTACCGCCAGAACCAATTGCAAGTATTCCATCATCAGGCTCGATGATTTCGCCGTTTCCGGAAATAAGCAGCAAATGCTCCTTGTTAGCAACAATCATCATGGCTTCCAAGCGACGCAGTATTTTATCCATGCGCCACTCCTTCGCTAGCTCTACAGCTGCACGCTGCAGATTGCCGTGATACTCTTCAAGCTTTCCTTCAAATTTCTCGAAAAGTGTAATCGCATCAGCGACAGAGCCAGCGAACCCTGCCAAAACTTCACCTCGATAAAGACGTCTTACTTTTTTCGCACCATGCTTCATTACCATGCTGTTGCCAAAAGTAACCTGACCATCTCCGGCCATCGCTACGGACCCATTGTGCTGTACAGCAAAAATGGTTGTTGCGTGAAACTGTTCCATCACTGATTCCTCCCGTTATGTCCGATTGGCGGAACCTGTATTGCTCGGGTTTGCTCGTGGGTGTGCGGTGTCATATACATGCCGAAGTCGCTCTTTGGTTACGTGCGTGTACACCTGTGTCGTCGAAACATTGACGTGTCCCAATAATTCTTGCACGGTACGCAGATCAGCGCCTCCGTTCAGCATATGGGTCGCAAACGTATGACGAAAGGTATGAGGTGAAACCCGCAAGTGAAGAGCGTACGTATCTACGTATTTGTCTACAATCCGCCGAACACTGCGGTCGGATAACGGTTCTCCCCGATAGTTAACCAGCAAATTGCCGTGATCTACTTTTCCAGCCAACAGTTTTTCTCTTCCATACTCTAGGTATTGCCGAAGAACGTCGCAGGCATAACTTCCAACCGGCACATATCGTTCTTTCGCTCCTTTTCCATAAACCAAGGCGACTCCCATGCTCGGATTCACATCATCTACAGATAAAGTGGTAAGCTCCGTAACACGCATGCCGCTAGCGTATAACAGTTCAAAAATCAGCCGATCACGAATTCCTAATGGAGTGGTTGTATCAGGCAGATCGAAAAAAGCTTGAACCTCTTGCGGATATAAAAAGGAAGGAAGTTTCTTCTCCATTTTTGGAGTGGAGACTAGTTGGAATGGGTTATGTTCCAGTTGACCTTCACGCAACAGAAATCGGTACAAGCTTCGCAAACTAGAAAGCTTGCGGGCAATACTTCGCCGGGAAAGCCCCCTGCCAGCCAATTGCGCGAGAAAGGAGCGACCATGCAAATAAGAAACAGCAGCAAATACGGTGATTTGGTGCTGTTCCATAAAGGAGACAAATTCGCTGATATCTGCCACATACTGCTTCACCGTATGAGGAGAGGCGTTTTTTTCAACTCGCAAATAGCGGGTAAACATCTCAATATCCGCAGAATTTTGTTGCGAAATGTCCATACCGGATGCACCCTCCTCGAAGCACCTATATAGTAACACAGACGAAAATCGGATATCAATGTTAATTGTGTCGTTCTTGTGTAAAATTCTGAATTGTATCTAGCGCCCGCTCAGCCAGCTTTTCATTTTTCGCACGCTTGTCTCGGATTCTTTCAGGCCATTCTGGTACCAACCCGAAGTTTGCGTTCATTGGTTGAAAATGCTTTGGATCTGCTGTTGTAATATAACGAGCCATACTTCCCATGATTGTCTCAGGCGGAAGCACGATCAATTCTTCTCCTTTTGCGAGTCGTGCTGCATTCATCCCCGCAAGCAAACCAGAAGCCGCTGACTCTACATATCCTTCTACGCCAGTCATTTGACCAGCAAAGAAAAGTGTTTCCCGATCTTTATACTGATACGTAGGCTTCAATAGTTTTGGCGAGTTGATAAAGGTGTTGCGGTGCATGACGCCATAACGAACGATTTCGCAGTTTTCCAACCCAGGAATGAGTGAAAAGACTCTTTTTTGATCCGGCCATTTCAGATGGGTCTGGAAGCCCACGATGTTATACAATGTCGCAGCACTATTGTCCTGACGAAGTTGTACAACCGCATAAGACTTTTTGCCTGTACGTGGGTCGACCAGACCTACTGGCTTCATCGGACCAAATGTCATGGTCTTGTGCCCACGCTTCGCCAATACTTCAATTGGCATGCAGCCTTCGAAGAAGATTTCCTTCTCAAATTCCTTCAGAGGAACTGTTTCTGCCGAGATCAACGCATCGTAAAAGCGATTGAACTCCTCTTCCGTCATCGGGCAATTCAAGTAAGCTGCTTCACCTTTATCGTACCTGGAAGCAACGAATACCTTGTTCATATCAATCGAATCTTTTTCGATGATAGGTGCCGCGGCATCATAGAAGTACAGGTACTCTTCACCGGTCAGTTCTTTCAACTGCGTAGACAGAGCCGGGGAAGTAAGTGGTCCGGTTGCAATCACCACAATCCCTTCAGGAATTTCAGTAATCTCCTCAGAGATGACCTCTACCAGCGGATGATTACGAACGGCATCTGTGACATAAGCTGCAAACTCGTGTCTGTCCACAGCAAGCGCGCCTCCAGCTGGAACCGCGCAACGATCTGCCGCATGAATAATAACTGAGTCCAGTCGACGCATTTCTTCTTTTAATACACCTACTGCATTTGTCAACGTGTTAGCACGCAATGAGTTACTGCATACCAACTCTGCGAATTTATCGGTATGGTGCGCAGGAGTTTGTGTTTTAGGTCTCATTTCATACAGCTTTACTTTTACGCCTGCTTGCGCGATTTGCCAGGCTGCCTCACTACCAGCTAGGCCAGCGCCCACTACTGTAATGGTTGGTTGTGACATGCTGTTAATCCTCCAAACTACAAAATCGAATCAGGCTGCTTAGGAGTCTGCTTCTTCTTGATAATCACACTTGGTGCAAACAATACTAACTCCTTGCTTCTTGCGCTTTTTCTCCACTAGCATGCTCGAGCATTTTGGACAAGGTCTGGCAATCGGTTTGTCCCACGAAACAAAATCGCATTCCGGATATTGATTGCAACCGTAAAAAATACGGCTCTTCTTAGATTTACGTTCGATAATCTCTCCGGTTTCACATTGTGGGCATTTTACTCCCGTTTCTTTTACAATCGGCTTGGTATTACGGCATTCTGGGAACCCAGAACAAGCTAAAAACTTACCGAAGCGGCCAAGCTTGTAAATCATCACGCGACCGCAAAGCTCACATGATTCATCCGATTCTTCGACTTTGAGCTCTACTTCTTTCATTTCTTCTTCTGCAACAGCTAAGCGCTTTGCAAAATCTTGATAAAAATCGTCAATGACTTGCACCCAATTGGTATTTCCAGCTTCGATGTTGTCCAAGCCTGATTCCATATGTGCTGTGAATTCTACATTGAGAATCTCGGGGAAGAACTCCTCCGTGAGCGTAATCACAATCTCGCCCAACTCAGTCGGTACAAATCGCTTTTCCTCTAACGCTACATAGCCTCGCTTTTGAATGGTCTCTAATGTAGGAGCATAGGTAGACGGTCGTCCAATTCCCATCTCCTCCATTGTTTTAAGCATGCGCGCTTCGGAGAATCGCGGTGGTGGCTGTGTAAAGTGCTGACTCGGCTCGATTTCTTTTTGTTCAAGGATTTGTCCTTCTTCAATGGGCGGAAGGAAGCTTTCTTCTTCTGCCCCGTCATCGCTTCCTTCAATATATACTTTCATAAATCCAGGGAACTTCACTTTTGAGCCCGTAGCTCGAAAAGTAACACCACCTGCATCAATATCTACGCTCATGGTATCAAGAATGGCGGATGACATTTGGCTGGCGAGGAAACGCTCCCAGATTAATCGATACAGGCGAAGCTGATCTCGTGACAAGAAATCTTTGATTTCATCAGGGGTACGCATTACACCAGTTGGACGAATTGCTTCGTGGGCATCTTGTGCATTTTCATTTTTCCCCTGATTACGCGGTTCGGTTAACACAAAATCAGGGCCGAATTTTTCAAGTATGTATTCTTTCGCTTCGTTCCGAGCCGTTTCAGACAGACGTGTAGAATCTGTACGCATATAGGTAATCAAACCTACTGCTCCTTCTTTATTCCCAACGTCAATCCCCTCGTACAGTTCTTGAGCAATTCGCATCGTCTTGGAAGTACGGAAGTTCAGCTTGCGCGCTGCCTCTTGCTGTAATGAACTTGTGATAAAAGGTGGTGAAGGATTACGCTTGCGCTCACGCTTCGTTACCTTTTGTACCACATATGGCTTATCCTTCATTCGTTTCAACACTGCGGCTACATCTTCTTCTGAATGAAGCTCGACTTTCTCATCACCGTAACCGTAAAACTTTGCGTTAATTTCTTTGCCTTTGCTGATCAGGGTGCTTGCAATTGTCCAGTACTCTTCCGGAACAAACTCTTGAATCTCACGTTCACGATCCATGATGAGCTTTACCGCAACCGATTGAACACGTCCTGCACTCAAGCCTTTGCGAACCTTTTTCCATAAAATCGGGCTGATATTGTAGCCTACAAGTCGGTCAAGAATGCGACGCGCTTGTTGGGCATTTACCAAGTCCATGTTTATGTGTCGCGGATGCTTGAACGCTTCTTTAATGGCATCTTTGGTGATCTCATTAAATACTACGCGAAGTGGCTGAGTTAAATCGAGCCCCAAGTATTGCGCCAAATGCCAAGCAATTGCCTCCCCTTCGCGATCCGGGTCGGCTGCGAGATATACTTTTTTTACTTTTTTAGCGGCATCTTTTAACCCCTTCAATACATCCCCTTTGCCGCGAATGGTTATGTATTTGGGTTCAAAATTATTCGTAACGTCTACACCCATTTGGCTTTTCGGCAAATCGCGTACATGCCCGATAGACGCTTTCACGATATATTTACTACCCAGGTATTTTCCGATGGTTTTGGCCTTCGTAGGGGATTCTACGATTACTAGCGTATCAGCCATTTTTTTCCTCCCCTTTTAGTAAGGAATCTTCCCTATTATTAAATATGCTCATCCGGTTTGTCAAACACTTGTACGTCTACAGCATTGCTATGAAGCTAATGGATATGCTAGCGCCGTGCAAAATAACCGCCAGGAAGTGCCACGATAGCCCCTTTTGCTTCCAGACGAATCACGACCTGATGCAGCATTCTGCGTTGGTCTTTATCCAAACTGCTCATTAGCTCATCCATATGTATGCCATCATACGTTACTGCCTCCACGATTGCTTTTTCTTCATTAGATAAGGGAACAACATTCGATTCGTTGCTATTTACAACAGGCTGCATTTGCTTTGTTACTGGAAGATGCTGATTGATTTCCTCCAAAATATCTCTGCTGCTTGTTACTAGCTTTGCACCTTGTTTGATCAAGTTATGCGGACCTGTGCTCATCAATGAAAAAATTGGTCCAGGAATCGCAAAAACTTCTTTTCCTTGCTCAAGAGCGCAGTCTGCTGTAATCAAGGATCCGCTTTTTTCTGCCGCTTCAACAACTAATACGCCGATAGCCAGCCCACTTATGATTCGATTTCGTTCTGGAAACAATCCAGCTATAGGTGGAATATGGGGAGGATATTCACTGAGGAGTAGGCCAAAAGATTCAATTTCGCGATAAAGTTCTCGATGTCGAGAAGGATAAACATAGTTCATTCCGCAGCCGAGTACGCCTATTGTCTTTCCGCCTGCTTTCAATGTGGCTTGATGGGCTTCCGCATCAATTCCATACGCTACTCCTGAAACAATGACAAGTCCTGCTTGCACGAGCTCGCGAACAAAGAAGGTACAACTCGCTCTTCCGTAAGATGTTGGCTTGCGCGATCCGACAACACCAATCGACAAGTTCTCCAACAAAGTATGATCTCCACGATAAAACAAGGTTAGTGGCGGATCGGGGATATTACGCAACGAAGCAGGATAACCCTCATCGAACGGACATAAAAAGCGAGTTCGTTCCGATTCACGCTTTTCCAATAGCGCGATCGCTGAGCCTTCATTGGTTTGCTTTTCAACTTGTTGTATGAGCATTGACGTCAATCTTAACTCATGAGCTAACTCACCCCAATTGTCAATCGCGAACTGAAAGGAACCTGCGATTTCAAAGAGTTCGCGTATTTTCTTCCTCCCTAATCCCGATATCATCGTCAGCACATACAACCAGTCTCTCTCGTCGAGCTTCGCCTTTCCCATTTGGAATGCCTCCTTCATATCGATCACGAATTGTCGCATTGGACGGTTTTGAAAGCTATTCTACCGAAAGAAAGAGCATGTCTTCAAAATAAAAAAGTGGACAAGCCTAAGGCTGTCCACTTCTGTCTTAACTCTTACTTGCCCATTACTTTCTCGAGCATACCGCGCTCTTTCAGCAATTCAACAAGTGTTTCACCGATAACTGCAGGTGTTTTCGCTACGCGAATACCGCATTCTTCCAGCTTCGCGATTTTCTCAGCAGCTGTACCTTTACCACCGGAGATGATCGCACCAGCGTGGCCCATGCGTTTTCCTTCAGGAGCAGTTTGTCCCCCGATGAAGCCTACAACTGGTTTTTTCATGTTAGCAGCGATCCACTCTGCTGCTTCTTCTTCCGCAGTACCACCGATTTCACCCAGCATGATAACTGCTTCAGTGTCTGGATCTTCGTTGAACATTTTCAGTACGTCGATGAACTCCATACCTTTTACTGGGTCTCCACCGATACCTACAGCTGTGGATTGACCAAGGCCGCGAGTAGAAGTTTGGTGAACCGCTTCATAAGTCAAGGTACCAGAGCGGGAAACGATACCTACTTTACCTGGAACGTGGATGTAACCAGGCATGATACCGATTTTGCACTCACCTGGAGTGATAACGCCAGGGCAGTTAGGACCTACGAGAAGGGTTTTCTTGCCTTCCATGTAGCGCTTAACTTTTACCATGTCCAGAACCGGGATACCTTCAGTGATGCAGATTACCAGATCCAGTTCAGCGTCAACCGCTTCCATGATTGCGTCAGCAGCGAAAGGAGGAGCTACGTAGATAACGGATGCAGTTGCACCTGTTGCTTCTACTGCTTCTTTTACTGTGTTGAAAATTGGAATACCGTCAACTTCGGTACCACCTTTACCAGGTGTTACACCGCCCACCATTTGTGTACCGTATTCAACGGCTCCGCGAGTGTGGAACAGACCAGTTGCACCCGTAATCCCTTGCGTAATTACTTTTGTATTTTTATTAACGAGAATACTCATCGCGTAATTTTCCCACCTTTTTTAACGTGTAGGAATTTATAAGCTCAGCTTATAAATTTCCGGAGCGCATGAAAACTTTCCGAAGAGTCGCGGTCGCTCAGCACTGAGTTTACATCGATATATGTTTTCTTAACGTATCTACTTCGCTTGTTCTTACTTCACCAAGGATACGATTTTCTCAGCGCCATCAGCCATAGATTCTGCAGCTACGATGTTCAAACCGGACTCATTGAGGATTTTCTTACCCAATTCTACGTTTGTACCTTCGAGACGTACTACGAGAGGTTTGTCCAATTTGATTTGTTTTGCTGCATTCACTACGCCGTTTGCGATAACGTCGCATTTCATGATGCCGCCGAAAATGTTGACGAAAATACCTTTAACTTTCTCGTCACGGAGAATAATTTTGAACGCTTCAGTTACTTTCTCTTCAGTAGCTCCGCCACCAACGTCAAGGAAGTTAGCAGGATCTCCACCGTAGAATTTCACGATGTCCATTGTTGCCATCGCCAGACCTGCACCGTTTACCATGCAACCGATGTTACCATCGAGTGCGATGTAGGACAGATCGAACTTGGAAGCTTCGATTTCCTTCTCATCTTCTTCATCCAGATCGCGCAGAGCTACGATGTCAGGGTGACGATAGAGAGCGTTGCTGTCGAAGTTCAGCTTCGCATCGAGTGCCATTACTTCACCGTCGCCAGTAACAACCAGTGGGTTGATTTCAGCGATAGAAGCATCTTTATCAACAAAAGCTTGGTACAAGCTCATCATGAACTTAGCAGCTTTGTTAATCAATTCTTTTGGAATGTTGATCGCATAAGCCAGGCGACGAGCTTGGAAGCCGTTCAGACCTGTAACTGGATCAACTACTTCTTTGAAGATTTTTTCTGGATTGTTTGCTGCTACTTCCTCGATGTCCATACCGCCCTCTTCAGAAGCCATCATTACAACGCTTCCAGTTGCGCGGTCAACTACTACACCTACGTAGTATTCTTTCTTGATGTCGCAGCCTTGCTCGATCAGAAGACGCTTAACTTCTTTACCTTCTGGTCCTGTTTGATGAGTAACCAGTACTTTACCAAGAATTTCGCTGGCATATGTACGAACTTCATCAAGATTTTTTGCAACTTTTACACCGCCAGCCTTACCACGGCCACCAGCGTGAATTTGCGCTTTTACTACGTTTACTTGGGTGCCCAGTTCTTTCGCTGCTTCAACAGCTTCTTCCACTGTGAAAGCTACGCGACCTTCAGGAACTTTTACACCGTACTGCTTAAGTATCTCTTTACCTTGATACTCATGAATGTTCATTCTCCATCCTCCTATGGCAGATAAAGATCGGCAGGCTTTTAGACCGGTTCAAAGACATCTGCCTTTTTCCGGTCGAAACCTCCACTATCAGTGCAACGTAACTATTCTACGACAAAAACTGCAAAAGTGGTAGTAATATGTTCTCTTTATCGTGACCATAAGCGTGAAACTTCATGAGGAAATCCCTCATTTTCGTAGAGATTGAAACAATTTCCACTCATTTTCCGCTAGTTCATCATGAATATACCAAGTTTGATCGTATTTAAAATAGTTTGGATAAATCTCAATGATCTGCTCTGTATCATTTACCAAAAAATGAAGTTCGAATTGTTTTGAGCCAGGTGCTTTCGGTGACCCTTGCAACGGATCTGCATTTTTTAGCAAACGGACAGATTGATGGGCGATTCCTTGTTCGATGGTCGTTTGTGTGACGTCCATTTCTGTATTTTGGACTGGCATTTCACCATTTGCTGCGATGCGAATATGCGTTGTTTTAAATAACTGTCCGATCGCGTCCTCATTGTTATTGCTCGGCGGTAGCCATTCCGTTAACTGTGAAAAAAGGCTGCCATCTACGTGAAAATAATAGGTTTCTCTTCCATATGGAACAGCGATTAATGTTGGTGTCAAAATGGCCACTTCAAGCGGTTTGTCTGCAGAATTCATTTTCATCCGGTAATTCGGGTAGAGTGGATACTGCTTCTTGCCGCTTTCCCCCTCCGGAACTGCCGATCCCAATACTTTCCTGATGTTTTCGGTTTCTATTTCGCTCAACACGCGAGCCTGACCAAGGTCTTCTGCAGCTAATCGTACGCTATTAATTTTTTGTGAGAGCACTCCTTTGCCAGTTAACTTGTTAACCCATTGATAAAAATAACTGGCACCCGCACCGCGATACGTATGTCCTCCAAATTCACTCGCCAGCTCTCCCACTGTCACGACAAGTGGAGCCTGCTGTTTTCTGTACAGGACAAGCGTAAAACGTACGTCTTCTTGCCTTAAAGGTTCGGATGATATTTGCAAATCTTGTCCCTGTCCAGATAGTTCTTGCATAAACGAACGCAAGTCCAGCAAAACTTCCTGCCCATCCGTAGACATGACGGTTACTTTTTCAACCGCTCCAAGCTCTGTCTCGATATGATCTTTCATGTCGTCAGACACCTTGCCTGACTGTGCACAGCCAGTGACGAACAAGCTACTAACCATCATAACCAGCAAACAAGTACGCAAAGACGATATCACGCAGTAACCCTCCTCGTGTATTCCTGTAAGATAACATTACAGAAGTCCCAATCGACGGCTGATCTCACTGCCAAGCTTTCGTTTCACGTAAATTTCACCAATCTGGTGCGGATCTTTCACAATAACAGAGCGATTGTTCGTACGGATGACCACGTACTTTTCATTATTTTTGTCCAAACCACAAATCAAATCAGATGAGGCCTCTACAAAAATAGCTACAACCGTTTTCCCATCTATTTTTTTCAACGAAATTTTTGGGAATGGAGTGACAAACGGTGACGTCTTGTCTTGAATGTATTGGGTTATTGCCAGGATGTACTTATCTGGGTCACCGTACTGCTCGATTTCATGGTCGACCCCGCAAACTGTTCCTTCATCCGTAATACCTAAGTACAAATTCCCGTTGTTTGAATTCGCGAACGCGACAATGGATTTAATGATTCCAGCCTTAGAAAGAAGGAAGTCGCGCTTGAATTCAATCATGTCGTTTTCGCCCAGTTTTGTAGCCGTAACTGGATCATCTATTCGACCCAAATATCGAAACCGACTGATGGCGCCCAGGCGATACACATATTCTTCAAATATATCAGCAGGCAGAGATAAGTCTTCCAAGCTTGCATCTGTGTTTTGCCACAATTTATATGTTTGTGGGGCAAAACACATGTCAAACAATACATTTCCACCGAGCGAGCGTATGTTCATCCCGATTGAAGCAGGCATGATCTTCCCTGGCTGATAAGGCGAATCCGTTTCTACTTCCAAAACTCCTGAATGAATTAAATAATCAAAATAATGACGCGGTAATTGTGCATGATGCTTTAATAACTGACGTTCTGGCTTAGGTCGTCTGATTTCTTGATAAAAATCAAAACGCACAGATTGTTCTTCCAGTTGGCTTACGATCGCAATCAATGAACAAATATGGCGCATGTTTCCCCTCGATTTTGTGTTGGAGTAGGTGTCATTGTTTGGTCATATTTTAACGCAATCTTTTAAGGGTTGACTAGTTTTTTCTGGTCGATAGGTCCTGGGTCGCGAGTTACATTACGAAATTTTTCATTATTTTTGTGATTGATAATGATGTAAAATCGTTTGCAATTTAAAGGATAGACCCATTTCTCCGGTAATTTTTAGCTTTCCTGTCACAAAAGCAACGGTAGGATTCAAGCTTCCCTCTACAAGCTTAATAAAATTCTTGTCAGACAGCTCCAGCTTGCAGCCAGCTTCTCTTGTAACACCCAGAGTATAATCGGCCTGATTCTCGGCAAAAACGACCTCGTAGGTGCCTCCCTCTTCTCCACTAAGCACAAAATGGTACACCGCATGGAATCCAGCTATCCCCTGGGGGTTGGCGTTTATTTTATTCGATAGGTCTTGAAGCGTTTTTTGTACCAGCATACTCGCTTCCTCCTTCATTCATCTTCTATTTTTATGTATGTCACTCGCTTATAGAAAAAAAGAAAGCCGGATGTTTACCGGCTTACTTCACACGGACAGCTGTGCCTGTTGCAATGACCATCATCATGCCTTCACGCAAGGTTTCGAAGTCGAGATCAACACCCACAACAGCGTTTGCACCTAATGCACGGGCCTTTTCTTTCATTTCACGCATAGCCATTTCACGGCCTTCTGAGAGCTTGCTCTCATATGAGCCACTTCGGCCACCAATGATGTCTGTAATCCCAGCGAGAAAATCACGAACGACGTTTGCCCCCATGATAACCTCTCCACTGACGATATCCAAATACTCCTCAACTTCTTTTCCTTGGATCATGCTGGTAGTCGTTACAATCATGTCATTGCCTCCTGATAACGTTCTTATCTCTCCATGTATTACGTTAGAAAGAATAATTGGTTGCAAAATAGATCCTGACCTGTCCAAATCTCTTCAAAAGTGTATGCGTACTGCCTGCAAACTATACTTTTCCTATCCTACCGTGGAGGTGATCGTTTTGGGCATTTTGGCAGCAGAGGAGCCTAGGCTCGCTTCAGCAATTAATTCCCTCCAGGAGCGAGAGAAAAAGTCGGGTGTATCGTAACCGTTCACATGGCCAACAGCAGCAGATACAAAGATATCGAGAATGTTTGTCGGACGTGTAATGAGCGTGATGTACTCCTGGATCTGATCGTCAGAAATCGTCGAGATTAAAACAAACTCGTCCCCCGCATAACGACATAAGTAATCACCTTGTTCCTCAGCCAGTGACGAAAGGACGGATGAGTATGTACGGATAACATCATCGCCGAACGGATGCCCATGCAGCTTATTGATTCGACCAAAGTCGTTTAAATCGATAAATAGCAAATGGAACGGTTTTCGCTCCTTCAAGAAGCTCTCGCCGATAAACTGGATATAGGGAGCCCGATACAAGCCGGATAATGGGTCCCTGTACTCTGCTATTTTCATCTCTACGATTTCTTTTGTTATGAATCCGATGACTTCTTCCTCATTCTTGACCAATGCCAGCCCGTTCTGTTCTTGATGAAGCGTATGATAGGCCTCCCAGACATTGTGATTGGCTGACAAATAGAAAGGCTGACTACTCATAGCATCGGCAACGATACGATTAGGATGCGCTGACAAAACATCTCTCGTCGTCACCATACCCAGTACCTCTCCGTGATCCATGACAACTAACGAATCAACATGACATTGATTCATTCGCTCCGCCGCATAAGAGACACTTTTGTCTGAGGTGATGGTACAAATCGTCGTCGTCATGATTTCGGAGATGTTCATAAGAGATCCACCTCTCGCTGAACGGACAAAGCTATTTTTAACTCGGAACGCAGAACCATCGATTCACTAATCATGCGTTCTGCCTCTTCCATGATGATTTTCATCAATAATTTTTCATCAATCATTTGCAAAAGGGTGTTTCTAAGCAAAACAGCTTCAATCTTCGGATGATTCATTTTCAGCAAAGTAAACTGCTCTGGTGATAAAGCATCCGCCATTCTCCTTACAGCCTCTGGTCCAATCGGTGCTTTCCGACCAATGATCAACATATCCTGCATCGGAGGGACTTCAAACTCGGATATTTTTAAGGAAAGCGTTGCCTTCCTAGAATACACGTTGTTATCATTAGACATAAAAATTCCTCCAATTCTGCATTGCCTTCTTAATCGTCCTGCAAGTTGCCTGGTTTACCGAACAAGTATCCCTGGCCGATCGCAACTCCCAATAAAGAAGCACAAGCAAAATCCTCTTCTTCTTCAACTCCTTCGAGAATGAGTTGAGGTGCATTCTTGCAAAAATCGACAAACAGCTTCACAGTCTTTTGCTTCTCTAATGAACTTGAAAGCTCTTGCGAAAAAAAGCGGTCAATCTTGATGTAATCAGGCGAAAGATCTTCAATTTTACTGAATATATTCGCTCCATCTCCAACATCATCCAACGCAATTAAAAACCCCATCTTTTTCAATTCCGCAATGCGTTGTGTAAAAATGGGTTCGTTCCAACTTTCTCCTTCCATAATCGATTCATTGATCTCCAAAACGATTCGACTCAAAAAGGGAAGAAAGGAGCGAGCAATCTTTTCCATGAAGCTAGGAAATGTGTCTTCTATAATGGTTGAAGGAAAAATATTCACAAATAAAAGCTCATTTTTGTGTTCGTTCGACGAATGAAAAAAAGTCGAGAGCGCATGTTGCAGGGAATGGATATCGAGCTCTGGCAGCTTTTTGTTTTCCTTTGCGATCGAAAACAATGCCTCTGGATGGATCCCCGCTTTACTGCGAAGTAATACTTCATACCCTATTCTACTTTTTTCGGGAAGTTGACATATGGGCTGAAATGCGTGGTAATACTCTTTTTTCTTAAACAATTCTGCAATGCTCTCCATCAATTTTCCTTTCCCTTTCCTAGCAAATATGAACACAAAGAAAAAGCTTCTTCCAAGTGAGAAATAGTAGCGACTATTTCAACGTCAATTGGAAGTGCTGGGAAATGTACCTACATGCACGTGAACAAAAGTGATGCTACACTCTCTTGAAGATTCTAATCACACCAGTAACTAGGTAATAAAGATTACGAAGATGAGCAGATCATTCGACAATATATGCCTTTGTCCCTACTTATTCGCCAACATCTCACATTTTCCTTTCCAGATCATACTAATTGTTTCAAAGAAATTAGGAACTTTGTACGGCATGTAGCTATTTTCATTATGTATATGTTCGTTAAATGGTAGATGTATCAAGTAATTCGTCAACTTGGTTCGTGTTGGAAATCGATTCCATAAAAGAAAATAAAATTTTTTTTGCCTAGTTTTTTCATAAGCATCTATCAGGCTTTTTTCATATGGTATAGGAAGATGTCTATCGTCTAATCAGAAAGGAAGTTGTAAAGTGGTCAGGACCTCAACGTATACGATACAAGTAACGGCAGGTCATTTGTTTACGATTACTCTAGAGGCAAATCCTTCAACTGGATACCAATGGGGCTTGTCCAATCCATTGGATGCACGATTTTTATCCTTGCATTCGAATGAGTTTGTTCCTCCATCTTCGCCATCCCGCATTGGTCAAGGTGGTCATCAGGTGCTGTCCTTTCAGGCTCTGCGGCGAGGGATGACCTCCATTTCTATGAAGTACTGCCGGCCTTGGGATCGTGGGGATTGCGGGGAGTTTGTATTTTATGTTGTTACTATCTTTTAGGAACAATTCTCTAAAATTGTTCTTTTGAATATGACAGCTGTGTAGTCAGGTTACTCGTCTCCCCATCCGTATGGTATAATTTGGATGAGGGGATTGAAAATTCGCCCCTTTTCACAACTGCTATCGGTTCGCTAGAAAACCTACATGCTATGGTGATAAAAATGAAAAGTTATATGCGCTGGAGGGGAGATATTTGTTTAAACGCTATACAAATAAATATGCTCGATGGATTCGGATAATGGCATTCGTTATTGTTTTTGTTGGCTTTGTTGTCGGTTTGTTCATTTGGTTCGATGATTTTAATGATAATTTCATTCATTTTCTAACCGCTCTGTTCTATTCAATTGTTCCTTCCATTTTCATGCTTGGATTTGCTGAGGTAATTGAAATCTTATATCGTATTCATTTACGCTTAGAATCAGACGCTGGTGACAAAACATTGATTGAAGAAAATAATGAGTCTGAGTGAATTTTACTATCACGTGTACTCCGTCTCCTTTTCTTTATAACTAACCTTTTCTTCCTCACTGTAGTTTTAAAAAAGTAACCCTCTATCCAAGGCTCGATATCGAATCGCTTCCGCTACATGTGCCGCTTCTACACGAGATGCCCCATCTAAATCTGCTATCGTTCTTGCCACTTTCACAATTCGATCGTAAGCTCTTGCACTTAAACCTAATGTCTCGAAAGCAAGCTGCAGCATTTCCTGTCCTTCCTTGTCCAGTTGGGCGAATTGGCGCAGTTCTTCCCCATTCATCACACTGTTAAAAGGACTTCCTGGACGATAGTGATACCTATCGCATTGAACCGCACGAGCTTGTTCTACTCGTTGTTGAATGTCTTTTGACGATTCCTCTGCGGTTCTGTTGTGGAGAAATTGAACAGGCACTCGTGGTACCTCGATGTGTAGATCAATGCGGTCTAGCAAGGGTCCTGAGAGCTTTGAGCGATATTTGTATATTTGTTGGGGGGAGCATGAGCAGGTTTGCTTCTCTCGAGTACCGAAGAATCCGCAAGGACATGGATTACACGAACCGATCAACAGAAATCTGGCGGGGAAGGTAAAAACCTGCTTGGATCGTCCAATTGTTACAATTCCCGATTCCAGAGGCTGGCGTAGCACCTCTAATACATGCCGTGAAAACTCAGGCATCTCATCCAAAAAAAGAATACCACCATGAGACAAGCTACACTCACCGGGACGCGGGATTTGCGCACCTCCGCCAATCAGTGCGGTAGCGGTAATCGTATGGTGTGGGGCACGAAAAGGCCGCTCCTCTACTAGCCCACTCTCCCGCTTCAATTGACCTGCGATGCTGTATATTTTCGTCACTTCGTACGATTCATGAATCGTCATATTCGGCATAATGCCCGGCAGGCAAGTAGCCAGAAGGGTCTTGCCTGAGCCTGGGGGACCGACCAATATCACATTATGAAATCCTGCTGCTGCGATCTCCAGTCCTCGCTTTACGAACTGCTGTCCGTAAACATTCGCAAAGTCCGGAGGCAACTGTTTGGCAGAAGTCCTAGCTGTATGTATTTCGGAAAAAGCTGAGTTGGAGTTCTTCCTGTGTAATCCTTCTTTCCAATAGTTCACGGCTTCTTCTAGATTACACGCGGGCAATACGTTAATGTCTACGAGGTGTGCTTCCGCTGCATTTTGTTCGGGGAGAATGACGTGGGTAAATCCTGCATTTTTGGCTTCAAGCAGGATGGGCAGTACACCTGTTACTGGACGAAGTGAACCGTCTAAAGCCAGTTCACCAAGAATGATGACTCGCTCCGGTCTGGGTTGCAATTGCTTCGAGGCGAGTAAAATTCCAAAAGCAATAGCCAGGTCGAAGCCTGATCCTTCTTTGCGTTGGTCTGCTGGTGCCAGGTTAACCGTGATCCGCTGCATGGGGTAGTCGTAGCCTGCGTTGCGTAATGCTGCACGAACACGATCTCTTGCTTCTTTGACTGCTGAACCGCCCAATCCGACTAAATCGAACTGCGGTAAGCCATTTGCAATGTCTGTTTCTACAGTGACGACCATTCCATCTATGCCGAGCACTGTGCCTGAATAACTGCAAGCGTACATGTTCTCTCCCCCTCTAGTTATAGGGTAGGAAAAGATAGAGGGGGTGGGCAAGTTTATTAAAGCATACGTCTCAACTGATTAATCTTTTAAACTTTTACTTTTTAAATCTGTAAGTCTTTTCAACATAACTGTCAATTACATACCCGCAATTCATACAAATTCGATGAATTATGACTGCTCCAAGACCGAAGTACTTTTCTAAGGGAGCAACTATTGCATGCCCAGCCTGCCTTTACCTATTTCAGTTCACCCACATTTTTGGACATATTTCCTGCTGAACTTCCATCATCAGCACCTTTCCTCTCCTCAATCCTGCACATGAATCTCTCTGATGTTACTAGGCAATTGACCAAAAATAAGGTCTACAATTTCTCCAAGCGGCCTCCACTCTTCGTTTGGTTCACACCACCAGGTTATCTCAATTTTTTGAAAGGTATTTCTCACTCTCATTGTGTATGTATAACCATCTAGGCCTATACTCATTTGTCTTGGTATGATACTGATTTTTGAATCGTATAGCATCTCTTCTATTTTCTGAACGATTGCTTGATCTATTTCGAGCTCCACGATCCCATCTTCCTCAAACATTGAAAAAGTAAAGTACCTAATATAGTATCTCTTTTCCTTATTATTGGTAATATCTGTTCCTAGATGCAAATACACCTCTTTACATATGGGATTAGAACTGAAGTGCAACTCAAGGATTACCGTTCCATTCATTCTCTGTAGTATCTTGTAATTCTCAATCCAATCACCAATGATCATCTTTAACCTCCTATTGTATTGTTTCTACTCCCTTATACAATTCTGGAAAAAAATCACTGAAAGACGTATACTGCTAATAATAATGTAAGGAGTTGGTATTATTTGATTTTTACTGTTGATCGCGATCAAATTTCCGTTAAGTATGATCATGTTGAAGCTACCTCTATCGACTGGGAAGAAGTATACAGTGTCTCCTACTACAAAATCGACTGCATCGAGTACGAAATTGGTTACCTTGTGTTTGACTTGGTTTACGGTGAGTCCATTGAAATTCATGACAGTGATCAAGATTGGGAAAAAATAGTGAATAATCTTGAAAAATACCTACCCGCTCAAGCAAGTAATTGGAGGCAATCATTACTCAACTGGTCGATTGATGATGGTATCCTTTATATCTATGAAAAAGTGTAAGGACGAAGTTGACATGAAATTGCGGATCTTTGAAAGAATTTCTTTTTACAGTGAACTTGACCTCGAAGCTTTCTCCAGTACCTTAGAAAGTATCTTGTCGCTGAAACCATTTGAATACGATTGGGAAAACGATAATCGCTGGTCCTGGACTTATGATCAAGACCATATTCAAATTAATCTATCCTGGCCATTTCTTTTTGAGAATCTTCAAGAATGGGATCCGACAGTGCCTGACGGATGCAACTACAGTCTGATCCTGATTAGCGATTTTCCACTTGTTGACTATGAGCAGGACAAATACAATGAGCAGTTTGTCATTTCCGTCCTGATCCCAAAATATGTGGCAGTCTTACGTAAGATCGCGGGTGATGTATACTACCATTCTGGCAATCATCATGCGAAATACGTGAATAGCTTGTTATCCAGTAACCAATAACTACGCATTCGCTTCTTCATTGTTTTTTCTTTATGTCGTTTAGTAGTTCAATAATACGTTGGTTTTGGTCCAATTGCGTAATGACGTTCTGGTTAAGCTTTCGAATCGCATCGTAAATAGCAAAAAGTCCCGCCAACAGTAGAAAGGCTAACAACAAAAACATACCATTACAACCTCCTCCAGATAATCGTCGATACAAAAAAGACCCGCGATCCACTGCGAGCCTTTTCTCATGCTGTGTGTCATTCCTTTTTTAGCCGAATCGAGCTACTTTTGATAGACAGAGATGTACTGCTTATGTACGTGATCTGCTAACCAAACAAGCTCATTCCCATGGTAAAACTTCACGCCGTCATGCCAGGCTCGCCTCGCATCGATTTGCAACAAAACCGGATTGTCGTCTCGTCTATTTCCAACCTGCTGGGCCGTTTGGATGTCTTCAGATAAATGAACATATTGTCTTCCTTTAGGAACAAGCCCGGTTACCAAAATAGAATCCAAGAATCTTTTCGGCGTTCCATGAAAAAGATACGCAGGCGGTTCTTTTTCTTCCTTTTGGATCTTTTGGGGCACCGAGTGTCCGTAGAGAGCTCGAATTTTGCCTAGATTGATCTCATGGCGCTTTTTCTCCGATAGCTCAATCATCGTATGTAAATCTTTCTCAGTTACCGCTCGCCACTTGCGCTGGTCATGAAGTGACAATAGCAATTGCGTAATCGGAACCCATCCGTGCTCGTCTAACTCAAGTTCATATTCATGGGGTGCATGACGAAGCGCATAGGATAATTCTTTACTTAATTTTTGATAATCCATACACTCATCTCCCATTACATAGTCAACGTTCGCTATGTAAGTCATAACCTTTCTCTAGGCAAGAAAGTAGCCGAGACTGGCTATTGCAGCAATAAAAAGATGCACAATGAAATTTCCTGTAATCCGAACCCACAGCTTCCGGCTTTTCATCGTCAAAAACCCATAGATGAGGGCAATGATCAGATAGGCCAAAACATAAACGAAAAACACCGGATTACTCTCCTTTTTAAGACATTTCTTTTCTTATGTTAGCAATGAGCTTGTCAGCATTGTTTTCATCGTTATCAAACATCACCAAGTCGTGTAAGACAATACCATCCACGGTTTGAATCGCTGCGGACATGGAATCCGCCAGTTCCTGCATATCAACTTTGTCCGTTTTTTCAACATCTAAAACCAGCACTAGTTTTTTCTTCATGGTGAAAGTCCTCGCTTTACGATAAGTATCGATAATGGAATGGAGCCATTTCATACTCATTATACAAAATTATGCGGGATTCATCGACAATAGCCAATGGCAGCTTAATCCGGAATCTCAATGTACGATGAAACGCTCGACTTTAGTGTCTCGATTAGCTCTTCATCCATGTATTCATATTCGTCAGGAATGCCCAAACAAATAACTCTTTTATCAATCAGATCCGAGCTAAACTTTTCATGTAACCGCCTCACATGTTTTTTCTCCATACAAAATATAAGCTCAGCCCAACCGATATGACCACTTGTTACTTTGATACGCGCTCCTGCTTCTGTACCTGCTGATCTTACCTCAGAGTCGTTTATCCCGTGAAAAATCTTCTCTGCTGTCAAGCTTCTCCATTTATTTTTGCTGCAAATAAACAGTAGTTTCATTCGTCCTCATTCTCTTTCCGAGGACCACTCCACGCCTTCTGCAAATACTTTCTAAATACCTCATCCAGTTTGTCTGTCGGGTCCTGCAAATCAGTTGTACACTGGCTCGTTACTACGGTCAGACGCTCTATTTGTTCCTCAATAAAGTGGTGAAGCACGTCTATTCTGGGCTCCAGGTCCAGTTCATCCCCGGCCATCTTCCTTCGTAGCAACTCAGAAATTTTGTCTTTTAGCGAGGAGTCCGTTACCAACTCCGAAACTAAGCGTTCAAAACCTATAGGTGGATTGGTATTGTATTTTTCAATCCAGATACATGCGAGAATCGGTCGCAAAACGTAAAAGTATTTTTTTATTTTGACTTGGTCCCCATGCAAATAGTCTCGAAAATTTCCTTTGGCCATACTGAGGTAATGATGCAAAGATGCCTTTGGCGAGAATACCTCCTCTCGCAACATGATTAGCTCATCTCGAAAGCCTAGAGAATCGTGATAAACGATGTCTGACACCAGCCATTCCTGAAGAGGTGGATTTGATTTTCGAAATAGCTTTAGGGCTTTTCGAATATCCCATCCGTTTATATCTAATAGATCATTGATGGGTACTTCAACAACGTCCCTTTTGTCGTCAATCGACAGGTACCATTCGGGTTTCTTCACATATACAAAACGCACATCGTAATCGCTATCTTTTGATGGAAATCCCCATGCACGGCTTCCTGATTCAACAGCGAACAATATCTTGAGCTCATGCTCTTGCTCGATTTCATTTAATTTTTCCAAGATGGTCTCTCTCATAACTCGATCCTCCTTACACTAAAGATCACATTATTTCCTTTTCATTTGGAAAAAACTCGCCGAACCAGTTACGATTCGGCGAGTTTTCTTTCAACCATTATTTTACCGTTACTTCAATTTCTACTTCATAACCTTTGTATTTAGCTGTAATGGTTGCCTTACCTTTCTTCTTACCTTTTACAGTACCATTGTCGGATACTGTTGCTACCGACGACTTGGAGGTCTTCCAGGAAGCTTTAGAGCCACTGATATCATCGCCATCATAGGTCAGCTTGATCTTTTCAGATTCGCCTTTTTTAAGAGTAATGGAGTCATCATCAGCTTCCAGCTTGCCACCATTGCCGTCAACTTTTACTTCAATCTCAACCTTTTCGCCTTTATACGTAGCTGTAATCGTTGCAGTTCCTTTTCCTTTTGCGGTAATCGTACCACTGCTGCTTACAGTCGCTACAGACGTTTTAGAGGATTTCCAGGATGCTTTGGAACCGCTGAGGACATCGCCATTATATCTCAGTACAACGCTTTCCCTGTCCCCTTTATCCATGGTCAGGCTAGTATCATCTGCTTCCAGCAATGAGGAGGAGCCATCAACAGTCACATCAATCTCTACTGTTTCGCCTTTGTATTCGGCAGTAATCGTTGCCTTACCTTTACCAGTTGCCGTAATAATCCCGTAGCTGCTCACAGTCGCTACGGAAGATCTAGAAGTTCTCCAGGTTGCTTGGGAATTACTGAGAAAACCGCCATCGTATCTCAGCATAACGGCTTCTTTATCTCCTCTTTTCATGGAGAAATTGGTGTCGTCCGCTACCAGCTTGCCGGAGCTGTTTGCATCAACTTTTACGTAAATTTCTACTTTGTAGCCTCGATATTCGGCAGTAATAGTTGCAGATCCTTTACCTCTTGCCGTAACAACACCATCATCAACCGTTGCTACACTCGAATTGGATGTTCTCCAAGTTGCTTTTGAACCAGACAATCTCTCATTGTCATAGGTTAACTGAATGGTATCTCTTTGCCCGTCTCTCAAGGAAATGCTAGTGTCATCTGCTTCCAGTCTACCTGAGCCATCCGTATCGACGTAGACGTCAATTTCTACCTCGTCGCCCTTGTATTTGGCAGTAATCGTAGCTGTACCTTTGGCTCTAGCAGTAACGACCCCATCATCACTGACTCTTGCTACAGAAGTATCTGACGATTTCCAAGTTGCTCTTGAACCAGACAGCTTATCATCGTCATAAGTCAATTTGATTGTTTCTTTATCGCCTTTCTCCATCCTAAGTTGTGACACGTCTGCTTCCAGTTTCCCATCTGAGTTGCTCTGGCCAACATTTACTCTAATCTCAACGATTTGGTCTCTATATTCAGCAGTAATAATTGTGCTTCCAGAAGATACACCTTTTACTTCACCATCATCAACAGTCGCAATCGATTTATCCTCGGAACGCCAATTTGCCTTTGATCCCGATAGTGCCTTATCAGCAAATTTCAAGCTAATTGTCGATTTCTTACCTTTTTTAATATTGATTTCTGAACGATTTGCTTCCAAAATTTCAGCTTTCGCAACAGTCACTCTGATTGTAATTTTACTTCCATTATATCTTGCAGTAACAATGGTCGATCCTGTTTTCTTACCCGTGATAACCCCATTGCTAACAGAAGCGATACTGGAAGTACCTACTTCCCAGTCTACATATGCATTATCGATGGTGCTACCGTTATAAGTAAGGCGGATCGTAGACGAAGAACCTACAGAGAGATTCACTGCATTCGTATTTGCTTTCAAACCAGAAGAATAGGCACTTGCAACCGCGCTATACGCTTGGATAGGTTGTGGTGTCACAGTTTGTGCAGAAGCGATGCCTGCAACTGAAAACTGAACAGTGCAAATAGTAGCTACGGCTAAGGAGACGTTTTTGATCAAGTTGCTTTTAATAATTTTCATCTTTTTACCTCCAAATTATTTCCTATACTTTTATTGACGTATGAGATGGAAAAATGTCACACCAATTCTGCAGTTTTTTTGAAAAACATTTGTTTTTCATAATAACAGTTGTTTTCGGAACGAAATAAGAGTGGGCTTGTCTGTACGTTCAGATCCAAAAAGCTACAAAAAAAATGCTTTCCAGCTTCTGAGCCGGAAAGCGGATATTGATGCTTGGAGGAGTTTCATCGCGTCGAGTACAGTACATAGTACGCTGGCTCTGCGACTGATGCTGTAGACGTATCCCCATTATGTACGTGGCCAGGAGCCCGTTTTTCCTAGAAGGCACTCTCATAGTGCTCAATGACTGGCTTCATGAGGTCCTCATCCCCTCTTGAAGTACCGGTAAAAATCGCTATGACGTCAAAACGAAAGGATGGGACAGGCTGTGAAGCTTGGTGCAAATATTCGATGGCAAGCTCACGAAGCTTCTGCTTTTTCTTCCATGTAATGGACTCAGCTGCCGTTCCAAACATTTGACTGCTTCTTGTTCGTACCTCTACGAAAACCATGCAGGTACCGTCTAAGGCGATCAGGTCTATTTCTCCACGCTTTGTTCGAACATTTCGATCTACGATCCGTAATCCTTTGTTCACTAAATAGCTTTCAGCAAGCTTTTCTCCTCTTTGCCCAAGAAGACGGCGACTTTCGCTCATTTTTTGGTTCCTCCGCCTTTATCGATGCGATAAACAAAGGCAAGGATCTCTGCCACTACTTGATACAGCTCTGGCGGAATTTGTTGATCCAGATCCAGCTTGCCCAGAACCTCTACCAAGGAAGGGTCCTCTTGTACGGGTATATCGTGCTCCTTTGCTGTTTTCAGCATATTGTCAGCTACGTACCCCTTGCCTTTTGCCACAATCTTTGGCGCTTCCATAATACCCGCCTGGTACTTCAGCGCGACTGCCTGCTTACGTTTGTTCTCAGAAGAGGATGGCGGCTTCATACGCGAAGGTCCACCCCTTTATAGTCAGCCAGGAGGGGGCCTTTGGTTTGTATCGGACTAGTCGACTTCCCTCTGTCAGCCGGCACTGGCTGGACCCGCATAGCAGATAGATGATAGCCAACGTCCTGCAATTGGTCAGCAAAACGATCTTTGGATCCTTGAATAAGTGCTTCAACCCATGGTGTATCATTAAAAATTTGCAAGTTGACGATTCGATTGACGATGCTGACATCTATCATGGTCGTACCCATGCTCTGAAGCTCCAAATGAAAAAACAGACGGCAGTTTTCTGGATCAAGCTGTCCCGATCCGTTCTTTTTCGACTCGATTTGTACAAAAGCCGTCTCATCCCCCTCGGCTTGGCGAATCGGGATTTGCATGACGATTTGAGACAGGGCTTGGTTAGAGGGCTGAACCATCATCAGCTGCTGTCCCGTTACTTGTTGTAGCAGTTGATCCGCAGCTTCTCGCAAGGCCGTTGGAAGTGCCTGAGCTGGCGTCTGGCTGATTTGCAGTAAGAGGGATTTGACTGAATCCATCTGCTTCATGGAATGGGAATCCATCGCTCCTTGTGAAAATGCCTGCCCCATCAATTCTCTTTCATGGGTTACACCTAAATGACGAAACAATTCCGCTATCGGGTTTGCAGCGGTGGCACCATTCGCTGCACCAGGTGCTTGGGACAATATCTGCGGAATGCCTTTTTGCCCTGTATCTGTCGTTACCGCCTTTTGCTCTGCCATCTGCTTGTTTTGGATTGGCTCCTGATTCATCTGCGATGACTGTTGATTAGGCGAAGGCTGGTTACGAACGATGGTTGACTCGACACTGGGTCCACTGCTCTGGTTAGGCAACAATTGATTACTCTTCCCAGTCGTGTCGTTTTGCACCGTATCTACCTGCTTGCCGATGATGTTGGGCGCTGGGACTGTTTCTGTTGGAACTCTTGACGCCACAGCTTGCGATTGTGATGATGCATGACTGACAACCTGGTTAGGTGATGGAGACGACGTCTGGACTTGCGTTGAAGGCTGACCGTTCTTCGCAGGCAGTGGCTGAGTCTGGCTTCCCCCAGCTCCAGTCTGCGGAGCACCTTGATTGTTCGAAGTCGCTTGTGGCATCTGTTTGACTGCTGGTCCTTCTTCTGTTCCATCGTTGCCAGTGATGAGTAAAGACAGGCCTGACAATTTATCCTTCAACTGACTGACGAGCTGTCTGACATCTACCGTTGCTGCATTGGCTTGTCCGGGTGCTTGCTGTGATTGGCTCTGTGGGGATTGACCCGACGTCTGTGAAGGTTCGCCTTCACCATCTATGAAGAGTGAGGCTTGCTGCAACAGATTTTGGATGAGCTGCCCCATTGGCCTGTCCGATAAAAAAGCTTTCAACCCTGAGATCGTATCGGGAGTAAGCGGCAGATTTCTTTTCATAGCTGTCAGGAATGCCTCTATGGTGGCATTGTCGACTCCTAATCGTCCAGCAACAGCTGAAAAAGCTTGTATCGTATCCTTATTCACTGGAAGATTGGCACCGAGCAGAGCTTGCACGATCGCTTTGTTCTCTTTTGTATCTGCGACGCCTAACGACCGTATCAGCCCTTCAAGTGAAGCGTCTTTTCCTGCTCCTTCCCCAGCGGTCTCCAGGACCTTCAACGTGACGACGCCTGTAGATGGCTGGACTTGGAGCCAAGCTTTTTGGCCCGGTTCGAGACTTGCTTCCATTTTTGCCTGAACCTGCATTCCTCCGACTTGTACGAGCGCCATATTGTCCGGGTAATGCTTAATTACCGTGCCTTTAAACACTTGGCCGGGAGTAAGCTCAACTGGCTTCGGAGCGGATATGGGAGCTTTTTGCACGAATGATTGAATAAGTTGCGACGGGGAAAACATGCAGATCCTCCTCCTGTAGGCAGTATGTTACAAGCGCTCTTTATGCGTGTTCTTTTACGCCAGTGAAAGTCTTACGATGAATCGGCGTCGGTCCGAAGCTAGCGATTGCTGCCAAATGCTCTGCGGTACCGTATCCTGCGTGCTTGTCAAACCCATACGCTGGATATTGCTCCGCGTACTGAGCCATCAATCGATCCCGAGTGACCTTCGCTACGATCGATGCAGCTGCGATCGAGACGCTTTTCGCATCTCCGCCTATAATCGGGATCTGCTCGCATTCCATTCCACTCAGCTGTACGGCATCGATCAATAAAGCGTCTGGAGATTGTCCTGCCTGAAGAATAGCCAGCTTCATCGCTTCTTTTGTAGCCGCTAAAATATTGATAGCGTCGATTCTTGCTGCATCCACAATTCCGATACCAACAGCTAGTGCATCTCTTTGAATGATTTCGCAAAAAGCCTCCCGCGTAGAAACGGGTATCTTCTTGGAGTCATTCAAGCCTGGCAAATAAAAATCTTTAGGCAGACAGACAGCACATGCCACCACTGGGCCAGCCAACGGCCCTCTTCCCACTTCATCTACGCCGAATATGTATTGATGCCCCTTATCGAACATGGCTTTCTCATAAACGGTCATGTCGGCCCACATTTGTGCTAGCTTTTCTTGGCGCGCAATTGCAGCTTCCACCTGCTTCACTAGCGTCTGCACGCCCGCCCTTTTATCCTCTTTCAGCAATTGTAAAAAATCTTTGGGTACCTCGTCCAACTTTTCCATCGTCGCTCGTATTTCTTTTATCGACATATCCGCTACATTCATTGACTCATTTCTCCTTACAGAACCTCATAGTAAAAAAACCTGCCTACCGTATATGTCGATAGTCAGGTTTTTGATGGCTGCAAAAGCTTATTCCGGAAAAGATACCGGCTTGCCAATCGGCTCTTCCATTTCCCAGTCAATCGGGCGCTCGACAGATACCGTTCCCAGCTTACCGGAACGCAGCTCCCTGAGAAAAATTTCCGCAGCCTTGTCATAGTCGATATTTCCGCCAGAAACGAGGCATCCGCGCTTCTTCCCGATTTCCTCGAGCATTTCCACTCGATCCTCGGGTAATTCTTTTAGCTTGAAGCGTTCTATCAGGCGTTCCGGATAGTAGTGCATCATGTAGCTGATGACAAATAACGCTACCTCCGTAAAATCGATGAGTTCGTCTTTAATGGCTCCGCTTGCCGCCAAACGCAGACCTACCATCTGATCCTCAAATTTCGGCCAAAGAATACCTGGTGTATCCAGAAGCTCCAGTGTATCCCCCATTTTCACCCATTGCTGCGCTTTGGTTACAGCTGGGCGATCGCCCGTTGCCGCTACGGAGCGCTTCGACAATCGGTTAATAAGGGAAGACTTGCCAACATTGGGGATTCCCAAGATCATGATGCGGATGGCACGTCCTTGCATTCCCCGCTCGCTGCGCTTCGCCAGCATATCAGCAGCTAGCTCCTTGCACATTTCTGGCAGCTTACTGACACCTTTTCCACTCAAGGCATCAATCGGCAATGTACGAATGCCCTGCTTGCGAAAGTAAGCAATCCACTCATCTGTGGCCCGCTCATCAGCCAAATCTGCTTTATTAAGTAATATCAATCGTGGTTTATCACTGACAATCTCGTCAATCATCGGATTTCGGCTGGAAAGCGGCAGACGTGCATCGAGTAGCTCAATGACCACATCAATTAATTTCAGCTTTTCCGTTACTTGACGACGTGCTTTAGCCATATGGCCAGGAAACCATTGGATCGTCATGATGTCTCACCTACCTTGAAGCTTTACGTTATCTTGTCAAGCGAATACCTGCAACGGGCCAGAATGTAAATTCAGCCCGACCAACCACTGTACTGACGGCAACAGGTCCGATGGCTCTACTGTCATGACTGTTCAGCCTGTTATCACCCATTACAAATATATGGTCTTCTGGTATTTTGACTGGGGGAAAATCGTTAGTAAAGTACCGCTCCCCCTGTTGCTTCACTTGTTCTTTTAATGGTGCAAGATACGGTTCCTCTACCACTTTGCCATTGACCAGAAGTTGATCGTTTTTGACCTCGACCGTATCACCTTCAACAGCAATGACTCTTTTGATGTAATCCCGTTCCTTTTCTGCATGGAAAACGATGATATCACCAGGCTTCGGATCTTGCAGATAGTAAATCGCCTTGTTCACGACTAATTTTTCACTATTATGTAAAGTGCTTTCCATGGATTCGCCTTCTACAATAAACGGGGCGAATAAAAAGGTTCGGATCAGAAACGCCAATACCAAGGCGATCCCGAGTGCCTTTATCCATTCCCATAGTTCATTTTTCTTCTTATGACTGGAGGTAATTTCTTCGCTCATGACTTACGATCCTCCCATGAAAGCTCGTCCAACCTTAGCTGTAACATATGTCAAGATGAACTATTTTATTTCAAGATCGTTAAATGGAAAAAAGAGGCCTGGCAAGCAGACCAGTCCTCTTTCTAAGCATTACGCTTATCGACGAATTTCTTTAATACGAGCTGCTTTACCTACGCGATCGCGCAGATAGTACAGTTTCGCGCGACGTACTTTACCATGACGCACGATTTCGATCTTGTCGATCTTAGGCGTGTGTACTGGGAATGTACGCTCAACACCTACGCCGTAAGAAATCTTACGAGCTGTAAATGTTTCGCTGATACCTGTACCGCGACGGCGAATGCATACGCCTTCGAACAGCTGAATACGCTCACGCTGACCCTCGATAACCTTAACGTGTACACGAACAGTGTCACCAGGACGGAACGCAGGAATATCCTGTTTCAATTGAGCTTTTTCCAGTTCACGGATAATTTGGTTCATTTGTATTTCCTCCTTCCGATAGACGTTCTTACTCGTCTAACCCGTAGGTCCAGCCGCTAGTGCTGCGTTACGAGTAGCGGACCGCCTTAGTCAGCGGGCAAAATTGCCACAAGAAGTATATTAACACAGTGGGCAGTAAACTACAAGGATGTTTTCAATATGGTTCCTACTTTTTTTCCTGCTCCAGTTCAGCCAACAGCTTCTTCATTTCTTTCGTCAGCTCTATCTTTTCCAGCAAGTCCGGGCGGCGTTCCTTTGTTCTGCGCAATGACTCCTTTAATCGCCAGCTTTCGATATTGGCATGATGTCCTGACAATAAGATGTCCGGAACCTTCCACCCACGAAACTCAGCCGGTCTGGTGTAATGCGGGTATTCTAGCAGTCCAGTGGAAAAGGAATCCTCGACAGCGGACGTCTGGTTTCCCAAAGCGCCTGGCTGCAAACGAACGACACTGTCGATCACAACCATTGCGGCAAGCTCCCCGCCTGTCAGTACATAATCCCCAATCGAAATTTCATCCGTAACCAGATACTCCCGGATTCGCTCGTCATACCCTTCGTAATGTCCACAAATGAAAACGAGGTGCTCCTCTTGGGCAAGCTCTTCTGCTAGCTTTTGATGATAAGGCACACCTTGTGGACACATCAGAATCACACGAGGCTTCTTCTCGCCGCTCAAAGCTTCTACTGCTCGAAACAATGGCTCTGGCTTCAAAACCATGCCTCCGCCGCCACCATAAGGGGTGTCATCTACTGTGCCGTGCTTGCTCTCAGAGAAATCGCGAAAATTGGTTACGTGAAAATCAACCAGTTCCTTTTCGCTTGCCTTTCCCAAAATGCTGCTAGACAAAACACCTGTAAACATTTCGGGAAAAAGCGTAAAAATATCGATCCGCAATTGAGGTTCCTCCTACAGCAAGCCTTCCATCAGATGGCAGACCACACGTTTGTTCGCGATATCCACTTCCTTGATGCAGTCATCGATGTAAGGCAGCAAGATCTCTCCGCGCTTTCCTTTCACTACCCATACATCGTTTGCTCCCGGCTGCATGACATCGACGATTTTTCCCAGCTCTTCACCCTCGTCCGTCACAACCTCGCATCCGATGAGCTGATGAATGTAGAACTCGTCATCTTCTAATTCCATCAACGCTTCTTCTGGAATTTTCAACTCTCCGCCCTTGTACTTCTCAATATCGTTAATATGCTCATAGCCATGAAAGCTAACGATCTCAAAGTTTTTGTGCGAACGACGAGATGCGACTTTCAAAACTAATGGCTCACTGAGTGTCGGATGGAACAAATATAGCTCATTGCCTTTGCGAAAACGCTGATCTGGAAAATCTGTCGTTGGTGTTACACGTACTTCACCTCGCAGGCCATGCGTATTGACCAACTTGCCTACTCCGTAAAAACTTTTTTGACTCAACGTGTTCACTCCTCCTTTGCTTTTTTCCCATTATTCGTTTGTAACCGAATCTCATGCACCAAGCCATCTTTTATCATGATTTCCGTTCCGGACATGATTTCATCCCAAACATCGCCCTCTTGAATCGTTACAGGGCTTTGGACTGTCTGGTAATCAATCTCGCTCCCCTCTGGAAGATTCTCGACCTGCTGGAGAGTAAGCGCCAGATTATCTATTTTTTCCTTGCGTCGTCGCTCTTCCTGCGCGATTTTCTCTTGCGCCAACGCATATGTATCCGCAGACTTTTTTTTCGCCTCGGTTAATAGTTTTTTCGATTGAAACTGCCACTGCTCCCACTCTTTACGCTGCAAACGAAGTCGCTGGCTGTACTGATCGATTAAAGCGGCGCGCGATACCTCCGTGATGATCAGTTTGACTTGTACTGTCCGAAAAATCGTAAGCATGTACGCCACTCCTTTCGGAAAAAGCATAATGGTTTATGAGCATCTTGGATACTAGAAAAAAGACTGGGAAAGCTCCCAGCCTTTTCTCATACAATCTCAACCGTGACACGCTTGTCCGTTTCCACGGATGCTGCGATCACGACCGTGCGCAGGGCTTTAGCGATTCGTCCTTGTTTGCCGATAATCTTCCCCATATCATCAGGGTGAACCGACAATTCAAAGACGAGAGTACGCTCTTTATCCACTGCGTTAACACGAACCTCATTCGGATGATCGACGAGAGCTTTTGCGATCGTTTCGACCAGCGCTTTCATCATCAAACCTCCAGATGACCGACTTATTTGCCGTATTTGGTTTCGTGCACTTTAGCCATAACGCCCTCTTTGGAGAGAAGGTTACGAACGGTGTCAGTTGGAGCTGCACCATTCAGGATCCATTGTACCGCTTTGTCGGTATCAATTTTCACCACTGCCGGTTGTGCAACCGGATTGTAGTAACCGATTTCTTCAATGAAACGGCCATCGCGAGGGGAACGGGAGTCAGCTACTACTACACGGTAGAAAGGAGCTTTCTTGGAACCCATACGCTTCAGACGGATTTTTACTGCCATGTTGTGTCACCTCCTGTATTAATCAACGCTAGATGAACATCTGCGTTGGTGCTACTATATCTGAACCATCGCGTCCAACTGACAAGTCAGTGTCGCGAAGAGATCATGCCTGATTACTTGAACGGTGGCTTGAAGTTAAATGGGAAGTTCATCCCGCCTTGGTTGTTGCCTCCGCCTTTACCACCCATGAACGGTAGTCCGAAGCCCTTTTTCTTCGACTTCTTGACCATCTTGTCAGCAGCGCCCGAGAATTGCTTCATCATCTTTTTCATTTCCTCGAATTGCTTGAGGAAGCGATTGACTTCTTGAATGCTCGTTCCACTGCCGTTTGCGATGCGCTTGCGACGGTTGGCATTCAATAGATCAGGATTGGCGCGCTCTTGTTTCGTCATGGATTTGGCGATTGCTTCAACACGGGCGATCTGTTTCTCATCCACGTTCATTTTGCCCTTCATCTTGTTCATTCCTGGCAGCATGCCGAGAATGTCTTCAAAAGGACCCAAGTTGCGAAGCTGCTGCATGGAATCCAGGAACATGTCGAAGGTAAACTCACCTTGACGCATTTGGCGTTCCATATCGCGTGCTTTGTCTTCATCCACGGATGCCTGTGCTTTCTCAATCAGGCTGAGCACGTCACCCATACCCAAGATACGGGAAGCCATGCGATCCGGATGGAACGGTTCGAGCGCATCCAGCTTTTCACCCATTGCCGCGAATTTGATCGGCTTGCCAGTGACAGCTTTGACGGATAATGCGGCACCGCCTCGGGTATCACCGTCTAGCTTGGTGAGAACCACACCAGTCAGTTCGAGCTGGCTGTTAAAGCTCTCTGCCACATTGACGGCATCTTGACCTGTCATCGCATCCACGACGAGCAAAATCTCATCGGGCTTGGTTACCTCACGAATCTGCTTCAACTCGTCCATCAGTGCTTCGTCGATGTGCAGGCGGCCTGCCGTATCGATGAGGACTACGTCGAGATGATTCGTCTTCGCGTGTTCAATCGCTTGGCGAGCGATATCAACAGGACTGACTTGATCACCGAGAGTGAAGACGGGAACATTTAATTGCTCCCCTAAAACCTGGAGCTGCTTGATCGCAGCAGGACGGTAAATGTCCCCCGCTACCAGAAGTGGCTTGCGGTTTTGCTTTTGCAAGTACTTCGCTAGCTTACCAGTCGTGGTCGTTTTACCTGCCCCTTGCAGACCTGCCATCATAATGACAGTTGGCGGGCGGTGCGCCATCGTGAGCTGAGCGACATTGCCACCCATCAGAGCGACCAGCTCTTCATTCACGATTTTGATCACCATTTGACCAGGTGTCAGGCTTTTCATGACTTCCTGACCGACTGCGCGCTCCTTGACGCGAGCGACGAAGTCTTTTACTACTTTAAAGTTAACGTCTGCTTCCAACAGAGCCAGACGAACTTCACGCATCGCTTCATTCACGATGGTTTCGTCGATCTTCCCTCTGCCGCGCAGTTTGTCAAACGCGTTTTGCAGCCGATTGGCTAAGCTCTCAAACGCCATGCGAGCCCTCCTAATCCATCTCTGACAGTTGGTGGAGCAAAGTGTTCAGCTCGTCTCTTGTCTCGCTCTCCGACAGCTCATTCACAAGCTCGTTCATGCGATTCAACACTGCCATGCGGTTTTCATGACGTTCAGCGAGGCGCAGCTTCTGATCGTATTCAAACAGTTGCTTCTCAGCCCGCTTAATATGATCATAAACAGCTTGGCGGCTGACCTCATGCATCTCGGCAATTTCTCCGAGCGATAAATCGTCCAGATAATACAGCTCAAGATATTCTCGCTGCTTGCCCTTGAGTAGCGGCGCGTAAAAGTCAAACAAGAGATTGACTTGATTGGTCTTTTCTAACATGAAACCAATCCTTTGCTATGAGGTACTCGTTTCAAACTGTAAAGACTTTTTCTTTACAGCACGTAGATTATAGTACCTAATTCCACACCTAGTGTCAAGGTTTTTTATTGACATCATTTTTTCTTCTTCGAATCACTATGTTTTTACGCGTTTTCCTGCTCTTCTGTTTCATCTTTTTGGATCAATCCCGCAAATAACGCATGAACAAATTGCTCTGGATCAAACTGCTGCAGGTCATCCATTCGCTCACCCAAACCGACGTATTTCACTGGAATGTTGAGCTCGTTGCGAATCGCGATAACGATACCGCCCTTTGCTGTTCCATCCAGCTTGGTCAGGACCAGGCCAGTTACACCAGCTGACTGTCCAAAGGTCTTAGCCTGCGAAAGCGCATTTTGACCAGTCGTCGCGTCCAAAACAAGCAAAACTTCGTGTGGAGCTCCTGGCAGTTCGCGCTGCAATACACGGTGAACCTTCGCCAGCTCTTCCATAAGGTTGACTTTATTTTGCAAGCGGCCTGCCGTATCGCACAGCAGTACATCGACTTGACGGGATTTTGCTGCCTGGATGGCATCGTAAATCACTGCCGCAGGATCAGAGCCCTGCTGCTGCTTGATTACATCGACACCTACACGCTCTCCCCATACCTCCAGCTGCTCAATAGCAGCGGCTCGGAACGTGTCCCCTGCTGCTAGCAGTACTTTTTTATTTTGCTGCTTGAACATATGTGCCATTTTACCGATCGTAGTCGTTTTACCTACGCCGTTTACACCCACGAACAAAATGACGTTCAAGCGGCCATCCTCAACATTGAGAGCTGTATCAGAGGCCTCGTCATTTTTCAAAAGAGCAACGAGCTTTTCCGAGAGAATCGGTTGCAGATCGATAGCATTTTCGATCTTTTGCTTGCGTACTTCTGTTCGCAGGTCGTCAATGAGCTCCATTACGGTATTGACGCCCACATCGGACGTAATCAGGATTTCTTCCAATTCGTCGAAGAAATCGTCGTCGATCTTTTTATAGCGACGCACCAGATCCTCTACTTTTTCTACCAGCAGGTCTCTCGTTTTGGCTAGTCCGTCCGTAAACTTCTGGGTCACCTCTTCAGACTTTTGGACAATGGCATCACGAAGGCGCTTGAAAAAACTCATGTTCATCTTCCTTTGCGGGTAATATCAATTTGGATTGCGTATCAGATTAAGAGGCAGATTCGATAAACTTGTCGCTTTCCTCCAGCTTCACGGAGACGAGCTTGGACACGCCGCCCTCCTGCATCGTAATACCGTATAGCACGTCTGCACTCTCCATTGTACCTTTTCTGTGCGTGACGCAAATAAATTGAGTTTGGTTGCTGAAGTGATGCATGTACTCGGCAAAACGGTTTACGTTAGCCTCGTCCAGCGCTGCCTCGACCTCATCCAATACGCAGAATGGTACTGGCTTCACACGCAGGATGGCGAATAACAAGGCCATCGCGGTCAATGCACGCTCGCCCCCGGACAATAGCGCCAAATTCTGCAGCTTCTTGCCAGGTGGTTGGGCGACAATATCAATCCCTGTTTCAAGCAGATTGTCTGGATTAGATAGGACGAGATCAGCTCGTCCTCCCCCAAACAATTGGACAAATACGTCGCGGAATTGCTCAGAAATCGCATCAAACGTGTCTTTGAAGCGACGCGACATTTCAGCGTCCATCTCTTGAATCACCTGATAGAGCATATCTTTTGCCTCATTCAAGTCAGCTTCCTGCGAGCTTAAGAACTGCTGACGCTCAGACAAGCGCTCATATTCCTCAATGGCACCGAGATTCACGGTACCAAGCGCTGTAATCTGCTTTTTGAGGCGATTGACCACTTGAATCTCTTCCTGAAGATCCCCACGCGCCGGATATTTTTGCTTCGCCAGATCGTAGCTCATTTCGTATTCTTCGGAGAGTTTATTCAACAGATGGTCAAGTTCTACCTCGTTGCGGTTGACCTTTACTTCTTCCTGATGGAGCTTCTCCTCCAGAGATTTGACTTCTCTGCGGATTTCCTTCACCTGCTGCTCAACCTGCTCCTGTTTGTAAAAGAGAGTCGCTCGCTCGCTGCGTCGTTCTTGAATCAAGCCTGCTACACGGTCTTTATCCTGACGCAATTCCGTTATGCGCTGATCCAGCTCAAGCCCCGACGATTCATTCGTGCGCTCCAGCTCATCAAGGGATGCCAGGTTCGCATTTTGTTCTTCCCATTCACGCTGCAGCTGGCTTTTTTGCTCAAGCAAGCGCTCTGTTTGTTCCATGCGGGATTGATGCTCTTGCTTTACCTGCGCATTTAGCACTTTGAGACTCGTTATTTTTTGATTCATTTCTTCTTTGGATTCTAGCTGCTCCTGGCGTTTCGCCTCTGCCTCAGCAATTCGCGCACTGAGCTCTTGTTCCTCTTGTTCCATTGCGGTCAAGGAGGTTTGAAGCTGCTCTTGCTTGCGCTTGGCTTCTTCCATCTCTTTGCGATAGCCTTCAATATCTTGATCGACTAGCTTAGCTCGCTCACCCAAGGACCTTCCTTCTGCTTCCTTTTGCTGCAAGAGCCCTTTTACTTCCTGCTCTTTGAGTCGCAGACTCTCGCCTTCCGTGCGCAGAGCTTCCTGCTCTTGCTCCATTTGCGCCAGTTCCTTGGTTAGCTGCTCCATAAGGGTAGTATGTCCAGAAATTGCCTGGTCGATTTCTACCATTTGCGCTTCCAGCTCTTCTGATTGACGATTCCGTCCGAGCAAGTTCGTGCTGTTTTTCTTCAGCGCTCCCCCGGTCATGGAACCGCCTGCGTTCACGATATCGCCTTCCAGCGTTACGATGCGATAGCGGTAGCCAAGTGTACGGGCGACACGGTTTGCCTGCTCCAGCTTTTCCGTAATAATGACGTTGCCCAAAAGACTTTCGAGGATCGGTCGGTACGCTTCCTCAAAGGTCACGAGCTCACTCGCGATTCCGACGACTCCGCTCTCGGATTCCAGCTGGCGCTTATCGCTTGCCTGCAAGGTGCGAGGACGAATGACGTCGAGTGGTAAAAACGTCGCCCTTCCTGCATTGTGCTGCTTCAAGTGAGCAATTGCTGCACGACCTGCCGCTTCATTGTCTACAACGACATTTTGCAGGGCTCCACCCAATGCAACTTCCATCGCCGTCTCGTATTGCTGCGGCACGACGACCAGCTCAGCGACCGCTCCGTGGATACCTTTGAAGCCCCGCTCGCGAGCTTTCAATATTTCTTTTACCCCTTGCTGGAACCCTGCGAATTCAGACTGCATTTCCTTTAGCAGGTCAAAGCGGGACTTTGCTGCTTCCCGTTTTTGTTCCCAATGACGCAGTTCTCTGCGGGCTGTTTCGAGGCGGGCTTGTCCTTCTCGCATGCCCTCGACCAGCTCTTTATATCTCGACCCTGTCTCTTGGATGGTAGAAACGATCTTCTCTAGCTGATCCTTGAACTGACTCAACTGTGCTTGTCGTTCTTCCTCTTCTTGATCGAGCTGTTTTTTTCCAGACAGTTGGCGTTCTACTCTGGCTTCACTCGTCTTCAGCAGCTGCTCTTGGTGACGATTTTCGTTGCGCAGATTCGCCATCTCATTGAGCTTTTCGAAGTAGTCGCTCTTCAAGCGCTCTACATCATCTGTGAGTGATTGCACCATGGAAAAGAATTGACCTTCTGCTTCTTGGAGCGAAGCGTGGGCTTCGGACATTCGGCGATCTGCTTCCTTGGCGCGCTCTTGTTCTTCCGCCAGTTCTGCTTCAAGGCTGTGCTGCTTCTCCGTAATCCGATGCATCTGCTCCATCGTCTGTTGCCGATTGGCAGTGAGATTGCGCATCCGCTCCCGCAATACCTCGCGTTGTCCTTCTACTTTCTCGGTCTCTTCACTGACCGTCAAAAGCACCTGTTGCAATTCTTCGATGGATTGGTCAATTTGCGTCACATGAAAACGCGCCTGCTCCAAATCTGCTTCTTGCTTGGATGCCTCAGTCGTCTGCCCTATCAACAGATGCTTGAGCTCCTCAACACGTCCTGTTGCTGCTTCCCACTTCGTATGGGCCGCTTCAATTTGTTGTACATAGAGGGCTACCTCATGCTCAACCAGCTTGCGATGAAGCTCTTTGTACGTCTTGGCTGTTTCTGCCTGCTCCTGCAAGGGTCCGATCTGCTCCGTGATTTCACTGACGATATCGTGAATACGAACCAGATTTTGCTCCGTGTCATCGAGCTTTTTCTCCGCCTCGCGCTTGCGGGTCTTGTATTTAACGATTCCGGCTGCTTCTTCAAATATTCCGCGGCGATCCTCGGACTTGGTACTGAGAATTTCCTCAATTTTACCTTGACCGATAATGGAATACGCTTCTTTTCCCAGCCCGGTATCCATGAACAGCTCCATAATGTCTTTTAGACGGCAGGATCTGTTGTTTATGTAGTACTCACTGTCTCCAGAACGATACACTCTACGGGTAACGGACACCTCCGAATATTCCATATCGAGCGAACGATCCGTATTGTCCAAGGTGAGTGTCACTTCTGCAAAATTCACTGGCTTGCGCTTGTCACTGCCCGCGAAAATAATGTCTTCCATTTTCGCTCCACGCAGCGACTTGGCGCTTTGTTCTCCCAGCACCCAGCGGATCGAATCAGAAACGTTACTTTTTCCGCTTCCATTCGGTCCGACTACGGCTGTTACCCCCGGTACAAATTCCAATTCCGTGCGATCAGCAAAGGACTTGAATCCAGCAAGCTCCAGGCGTTTCAAATACATACTAACGGTCCTCCTTAAGAAACCATCCACGAATGCCTACCAAACTTACAGATGTAAACATGCAAGAATCGGATGGTACCCGAAAAGAAGCCCCTGCATCGAACAGGAGCTACCTACTACGAGCCTACATGGTCTTCTGTAGGTAAGTGTATCATAGATAGAGGGCATCTCGCAGTATTTTCCCTATGTTTCCCACCCGAAAGAAAAAAGCTGCACCATCTTGTAGCAGATGATGCAGCCCCTCACTTCACGAGTGATTATTTATCCCCCAGCTTGACCAACGCTCGCGCAGCAGCTTGCTGTTCCGCTTCCTTTTTGGAGCGGCCAGAGCCAATCCCAAGCGAACGATTGTTCAAAAGCACCTCAGATACGAACTCTCGATTATGAGCTGGTCCTTTTTCTTCTACTATACGATAATGGATGTCTCCCAGATTGTCTTGTTGAACAAATTCCTGCAACTGGCTCTTGAAGTCGGTTACCTGGGCAAACTCTCCCTTGTCGATGCGTGGATAGACGTATTTTTCCATAAAGGAAAAAACAGCGTCCAACCCCTGATCCAAATAAAGCGCACCTACAAACGCCTCAAAAACGTCCGCTAGCAAGGCTGGTCGCTGACGGCCACCTGTCAGCTCTTCCCCTTTTCCCAGCAATACGAGATCGCCAAAATTCAACAGTTCAGCAAACTTGACGAGAGAGGGTTCACAGACAATCGCTGCACGCAGCTTTGTCATTTCCCCTTCGCTCATCTTCGGAAAAGTTTTATACAAAAACTGGGAGACCGTCAATTCCAGGACTGCATCCCCCAAAAACTCCAGCCGCTCATTGTCTGATATTCGTTTGCCGCGTTGCTCGTTCACGTAGGAAGAATGGGTGAATGCCTGCCGCAAAACACTTTCATCGTGAAAGCGAAAGCCTATCGTTTCTTGCAGCTGTGCAAAACTCATCACCCTCACCACCATTCCAGGAGACTGCCTACTATTTCTCTCAGTAGGGCTCATTTATGCTTCGTATCGCTTCAGGACTACCGTTGCGTTATGACCGCCGAATCCAAAAGTATTGGAAACAGCCACATTGACGGTCGCCTTGCGCGCATGGTTCGGAACATAGTCCAGATCACATTCTGGATCCGGGTTTTCCAAATTGATTGTTGGAGGCAGTACTTGATCTCGCAGCGCATACGCTGTCGCAATTGCCTCGATACCACCTGTAGCACCCAGCAGATGGCCTGTCATTGATTTCGTCGAGCTGACAGCCAGCTTGTATGCGTGCTCGCCAAATACGGACTTGATCGCTTGTGTTTCTGCGATATCGCCCTGGTCAGTGGAGGTACCATGTGCATTAATATAGTTTACCTCAGATGGGTCAACTCCAGCATCTTTCAGCGCACTTGCCATGCAGCGTGCTGCCCCTTCGCCACCAGGAGATGGAGAAGTAATGTGATGGGCATCTGCGCTCATGCCGTAGCCAATCACTTCGGCGATGATCGTTGCCCCACGTTTTTTCGCATGCTCAAGCTCTTCCAAAATCAGAACACCAGCGCCTTCACCCATTACGAAGCCATCGCGATCTTTGTCAAACGGACGGCTTGCTTTTTGCGGCTCATCGTTTCTGGTGGACATTGCCTTCGCAGAGCAAAAGCCTGCAAATGCCATTGGACGTACGGTTGCTTCCGCTCCACCGGCGATCATGACGTCTGCATGATCAAACTGGATCAAACGCAGTGCATCACCGATTGCATTTGTTCCTGTCGCACAAGCGGTAATCGCGCTGGAAGTCGGTCCTTTAGCACCGTATTGAATGGATACTGCACCAGACGCCATGTTCGCAATCAGCATCGGAATGAAGAATGGACTCACGCGACGAGGCCCTTTTTCCAGCAATACGGAATGCTGTTCTTCCCAGGTAGACAGACCGCCAATTCCGGACCCGATGTATACACCCACTCGTTCCGCATTTTCTGGCGTGATTTCCAGTTTTGCATCTTCTACGGCCATCTTGGCAGCAGCCAATCCAAACTGAACGAATCGGTCTGTACGTCGAATATCTTTTTTGTCCATGTACTGCTCAGCATCGAAGTCTTTCACTTCGCCTGCAATTTTGGTTGGATAATCTGAAGCGTCAAAAGCAGTCAGACTATCAATGCCTGATTTTCCTTCCAACAAGCTATTCCAGAAGGTCTGTGCGTCATTTCCCACTGGAGAAACGACACCAACGCCAGTAATCACCACTCTGCGTTTCATTGCAATCACCTCTATATGAAAGTCAGCAGTCAGCTTCTTTACGTTCACTTCATGCAAAACGTGTAATCATTTGGATTATGTACATGTGACAATTGAAGGAGAAGTCCCGTATGGTACGGGACTTCCAACTGATCAACTACTTGTGAGATTCTATGTATTTAACAACCTCACCTACAGAAGTGATCTTCTCAGCATCTTCGTCGGAAATCTCTAAATCAAACTCATCTTCGAGTTCCATTACGAGTTCAACCACGTCCAGGGAGTCAGCGCCCAGGTCTTCTTTGAAAGAAGCTTCCAAAGTAATTTTGGACTCATCTACACCCAGACGATCGACGATGATTTTCTTCACACGCTCCAAAGTATCTGCCATCTTGCTTCACCCCCTCTCCCGTATTATAGTGGATGAGCTTTCAAAAAACCAGTTATCAGAAAACGCTGGTAAGTTGATTTCTTTACATGTACATACCGCCGTCTACATGCAGGGTCTGACCTGTCATATAATTGGCTGCATCGGATGCCAGGAACAGTACTACAGACGCAATATCATCAGTTTGTCCCAAACGAGCAAGCGGGATTTGGCTTGTCAGTCCTGCTTTTACATCCTCCGGCAAAACAGCGGTCATTTCTGTATCGATAAATCCAGGTGCCACAGCATTCACCGTGATGTTGCGGCTAGCCAGCTCACGAGCAGCCGTCTTCGTCAAGCCGATGACCCCAGCTTTTGCCGCCACGTAGTTTGCCTGTCCAGCATTTCCCAGTACACCTACGACAGAAGTGATATTGATGATTTTACCTGAACGCTGCTTCATCATCGGGCGGGTCGCTGCCTTCACGCAGTTGAATACACCCTTCAGATTCGTGGCAATCACATCATCCCACTCTTCTTCCTTCATACGCATGATCAGGTTGTCGCGAGTAATTCCCGCGTTGTTCACGAGAATATCGATCGCGCCAAAATGATCCAAAGCCGCTTTGAACATGTCATTGACGTCTTCAGTTGAAGAAACATTTGCCCGAACCATGATGGCATCGCGGCCCATTTCTTTAATTAGTGCAACAGTCTCACTCGCTGCTGCTTCACTTCCTGCGTAGTTAACGACTACATTCGCGCCTGCTTCAGCCAGCTTCAATGCAATTGCTCGGCCAATACCACGAGAAGCCCCTGTGACGAGTGCTGTTTTTCCTGCTAGCATAGTACCCCTCCGTTCAAAAGCTCAGTAAGCGAATCCATATCCTGCACAGAGATAATCGTCGTCTCTGCTGGTGCGATTTTCTTGATCAATCCGGCCAAAACTTTTCCTGGACCGATTTCTACAAAGGTTGTTACACCTTGTTCAACCATCCATTGTACAGAGTCCTCCCACAAAACAGGGGCGGAAACTTGTTGAACCAACTGATCCACAATGGTCGTAGCCTCAGTCACCGGTCTAGCTGTTACATTTGCCACGACAGGCACAGTCGCTTCCTGTACCGTAACACCAGCCAAAACTGCTTGGAGTTTGTCTGCTGCCGGCTGCATCAAGCTGGAGTGGAACGGCCCGCTCACATTCAGTGGCAGTACGCGTTTGGCACCAGCTTCCTTCGCTTTTTCTCCCGCCAGCTTTACACCTTCAGCCGAACCAGAGATCACAATTTGCCCTGGGCAGTTCATGTTCGCCAATTGTACCGGATGTCCGGTTGCCGTCACTTCTTCGCAAACAGCATGCAGTGCCGCGCGATCCATGTTCAGAACTGCTGCCATCGCGCCTTGACCTGCTGGTACTGCCTCTTCCATGAACTGACCACGAGCTCGAACTGTTTTGACTGCATCTGCAAAGGATAGAGCACCTGCTGCAACCAATGCAGAATACTCGCCCAAGCTGTGACCTGCTACGAATGCAGGCTTGTAGTCTGGAAGCTTTTCATTCAATGCAGCAAAAACGGCGATACTTGCTGTCAAAATGGCCGGCTGTGTGTTCGCAGTCAGCTTCAAATCCTCTTCAGGTCCTGCAAAACACAGTCCTGACAAGGAAAAGCCAAGTGCTTCATCAGCCTGCTCAAATATGCGACGGGCAGCTTCCGATTGTTCAGCGAGCGCTTGCCCCATGCCTACAAATTGTGATCCTTGTCCTGGAAAGACAAATGCTATTTTCCCCATTCCTACTTGCTCCCTTCTGCTGGTGTCGTGCACCACTTCAAAAGCGTCGCTCCCCAAGTCAAACCGCCACCAAAACCAACCAGAATAAGGTTATCGCCTTCTTTTACGCGACCAGCTTTTACTGCTTCATCCAACGCTACCGGAATGGAAGCAGAAGACATGTTTCCATAGCGATCCAGGTTGATCGCTACTTTATCCTCAGATAGACCGAAGCGCTGTACAGCGGAGTCGATGATGCGTTTATTCGCCTGATGCGGCACCAACAGGTCGATCTCATCCTTCGACACTCCAGCTTTGGACAAGACAGCCTCTGTTGCTGAATTCATCACACGAACAGCGAATTTGAATACTTCTCCGCCTGCCATGTAGAGATAATGCAGTCCTTGTTCTACTGACTCAGCGGAAGCAGGTGTTCTGGAACCGCCCGCAGGCTGGCACAACAGAGAACCACCCGATCCATCTGCTCCAAGCTCAAATGACTGGAACCCGTATCCCTCGGAAACTTCGCCGATAACCGCAGCACCCGCACCATCTCCGAACAACACACATGTGTTTCGATCTTTGTAATTCGTAATTTTGGACAAGGTCTCAACGCCTACAACCAACACTTTTTTATATAAACCATTCTGAATGAACTGAGTTGCCGTTGTAATGCCATACAAGAAGCCTGTACAAGCCGCAGAAAGATCCATAGCAGCTGCACGTGTAGCACCCAGCTTTTCTTGCAGCAAGCAAGCCGTAGATGGGAACGACATGTCAGGCGTGACAGTCGCTACAATGATCATATCCAACTGTTCCGCGCTGATGTTGGCTTTTTCCAATGCTTCTTTCGCAGCCTCGTATGCCAAATCGGAGGAAGCTTGCTCCGGTGAGCAAATGCGGCGTTCTCTGATTCCAGTACGGGAAACAATCCATTCATCGGAAGTTTCCACCATTTTCTCCAGATCAAAGTTCGTCAACACCCGCTCTGGGGTGTATGAGCCTGTAGCCAAAATCCCTACCGAACGCTTTGCACTCATCTGCTTCACTCGCTTTCTCCCCTAGTATTTTTCTGTAATGATTGCTGAATAACTTCGTTCACGTCCTGTTGAATAAAACGTGTTGCACTAACGATGGCGTTTTTCATCGCACGCTCATCTGAAGAACCGTGGGCCTTGATTACTGGTGATTTCAATCCAAGTAATGGAGCACCCCCGTATTCCGCATAATCCATTTTCTTTTTAAAGCGTACCAATCCCGGCTTGAGAATGGCTGCTCCTACCTTATTAATCAGGCTGGAAGTAAACTCCTGCTTCAACTGCGAAAAGATTGTGGAGGCAGCACCCTCTACGGCTTTTAACAAGACATTGCCTACAAATCCGTCGCATACAAGCACGTCACATGCTCCCTGCATCACGTCGCGCGCTTCCACATTTCCTACAAAGTTCAAGTCAGCTTCAGCGAGAAGTGGAAAAACAGCTTTCGTCAGCTCGTTCCCTTTTCCTTCTTCGGTTCCGACGTTGAGCAAGCCTACTGTCGGTCGTGTGAAGCCCAATACTTTTTCTGCATACAAGCTACCCATCAACGCATATTGTACGAGCTGATGCGGCTTGGCATCCATGTTGGCTCCGACATCTAATGTCAGGGTCACTCGACCTTTTGTATTCGGGATATAGGCACAAAGCGCTGGACGCTCGATTCCCTCCATGCGGCCCGCATACAGCAAGCCTGCTGTCATTAATGCGCCAGTATTCCCGGCAGAGATCATCGCATCCACTTTTTTCTCGCGTGCCATCTCGATCGCTACGACCAGCGAAGAATTCTTCTTACGTCTTACAGCTCGAACCGGTTCATCATCTGGCAAAATCACTTCCGCTGCAGGAACGATTTCGATGTTTGCCGGCATATTCTGCGGCATGTGGTTCCGAATAGCCTGTTCATCTCCCACCAATACAACTGTGATTGACGGGTTTTCCTTGACGGCAGCAAGCGCTCCTAATACTGCGCTTTTCGGTGCGTGATCGCCGCCCATCGCATCCACTGCAATTCGCAACCGTGTCTCCTCCTTACTCCTCATCCATGCTGTTATTGTAGCGCGACATTTCAACGACCCGGAAGGTTGCTGTAAAGACCAATTCACCCTGGACCTTGGTCTCTACACGTACCTTGCATCCGTCGCCGCTACGACTTCTCACCACCGCTTTGGCAACCAGCTTTTCCCCTGCTCGTACAGGACGGACAAAGCGGATTCTCGCCGTAGCTGTCAGTGCCACTTCCGCGTTAATCACTGCTACTGCCAATGAATTGGCCTGAGCAAATATGTAATGCCCTCTGGCAATTTGTGTTTTCGAAAAGACGTGTTCTTCTTTTATTTCCAACACGGAAATGGCTTGCGAATCAAGCTGTAGATCAATAATCTCACCTATGATTTCATCGATGCCCAATGATTTTACAGGATCCAGACTTTTCTCAGCGACTGTCTTGATTCGTTCGCGTAGCTCCGGTATTCCTAATTCCAGTCGATCTAAACGTATTGTTTGAATACTGACGTGAAATAACTCAGCCAGATCTTCGTCCGTCGCAAATGGGTTATCCGCCAGATACTGCACCAAGCGAGACTGGCGATCTTTTTTTGGCAAGCGGGCGATGCTGAACACCCCCTTAAGCAGATTCAGTTTTGAATATGTATGATTGCGATCTGTTTTTAATACCTGGTACCAAAACACAGTATAAGGGAGACGAACTGGAATTACAAGTGAAGTTCTTGAAAATGGGTAGCCGTCCCTAGCGGTAAATAAGTCGAATGATCTCCTCGATCCCTGGTTCTTTCATCTGGATGTCCACAGGCTCACCCCAGCTCGCCACTTCGGCAAGAATACGCGGGGACGAAATTTTGCCTTTGTCGAAGTAAATCGAAAGCACATGATCTGAAAGCTCCATCCGCTCGATACCTTCTAGCTCGTGCAGCTTTTCCGGCGGCTGTCGATATTCGATATGGATCAAGCTCGGCAGACCAATCTGGCGCCGCAAATCGGACAGGCTCGTATCCATCATCTTTTGACCATGATTGATTACGATGATTCGGTTACAAAGCTGCTCAATATCGTCCATGTCATGTGTGGTCAATAGAATCGTCTTCTTCTGCGATTCATTCACTTCTTTTAAAAATGCCCGGATACGTGTCTTTGCGACCACATCCAAACCGATTGTAGGCTCATCCAAAAACAGAACTGGTGGATCATGCAACAGCGCCGCAGCCAAATCCGCTCTCATCCTCTGCCCTAACGAAAGCTTGCGCACTGGTGTATCGAGAAATTCATTCAGATCCAACAGCTCCTGATACGCCTGCATGGAACGCCGATACGCCTTGTCATCTATCTTGTACATGGCTTGCAATATTTCAAAGGAATCTCTTACCGGCAGGTCCCACCAAAGCTGAGTTCTCTGCCCGAACACTACTCCGATTTGAGAGGCAACCTGAATCCTTTCGCGCTGCGGACTATATCCTCCGATTTGTATTTCCCCTTGACTAGGATGTAGAATTCCGGAGAGCATTTTGATGGTTGTCGATTTTCCTGCGCCATTCGGCCCTATATATCCTACGAACTCGCCTCTTTCTATCGAAAAAGAGATATCGTGTACAGCCTTGACTTCCCGTTGTTCACGAGAGAAGAGCGTTCGCAGTGAAGCGAAGCGCCCCTCTTTCGCCTTCGTCAGGAAAAATGATTTACCGATATGCTTTGCTTCAATCATGTTATCCCTCCTTAGCTCCCCGTACTATGGTAGTGTCGAATTCCGACATTCCACAGCATTCGAGACAAATATAATGCGGACAGTGCAGCCACAGGGGTTACGAGCGGATAAAACCAGTCGCCCCCTTTGTCGAGCAGAGTCAGCATAGGCAAATAATTCATATAAGCGATCGGGATCGCCGAGAAAAACAGCCATTTCAGCCAGCTTGGGTATAGCCCGATCGGATAATTGGATGCATTGGCTGGCGCGTAAATGGTAAAGGTCAGCATGTCTTTCATTTGGTGGGTCCAAAATGCGATAGCAGCCGTAGCAAGTCCAATAGAGAAATAGATGATCCCTCCAGACAAAATGGCAACGGGCGAAAAGAGCACCAGCCACATGATCGACTTTCCTTGCGCCGCAAGACCCGACAAAGAGATGACCAAAACAGACAATCCTTGCACCAAACCGCCCACTCTCGACAAGTCAAGATTGCGTGTCAATAGAAGCAATAATGGTGAAACGGGACGGATGAGCAATTGATCGAACTCACCCTGCACGACGTATTTCTCGAAGTCGTTGATTTCCGGGGCAAACAGTCGGTACAAGGAGACGGATGCAGACGATATCCCGTAGAGCATCCCTACCTCGTAAATATTCCAGCCGACTACATCGTGAAATCGGTACAAAATAGCTGACAGGATAATAAAATCAAGCACCATAATCATTCCGGTCGTGGCAGCACTCGTGACAAAATTCATTTTGTATTGCATTTGCGAACGTATACTTGCTCCGATTAGTTTCCGATAGAGGGCAAGCATGTGGTTATCCTCCTTGAATTTCTAGCTTTCTTCTTGCCATGTTCGTCACCCATAAAGCAACTGCGGTCAAAACGAGTGCCCAGCCAGTTTGTACAAGCAACCCATAAGGAGGTGCCAGCTCTAGCAAGGTCATGACTGGATAATAAATCATCGCGGAAAACGGCAAATAAGGCGCTACTTTCCCAATCATCCCGGGCATCAAGTCCAGCGGGATCATTTGTCCACCCAACCCGAAGATTAAAGACAAAAGAATGTAGTGTATCCAGCGAATTTCTGTCGTCCAGAAGGAGGAAATGCCCGCGAGATAAAAAAGCAGCATGCCTACGTAGGTTCCTAGCAGTAGCGAGAGGATAAACCAGAAGTAAGTGAACGGATCGGAGGGAAAAAAGAAGCCTACCGCTAATCCTAGCAGCAAGCTAATCGGAACACTTCGAAAACAAGCATTGTACACAAGTCGCCCAAACTCCTGACTAAGCATGTACCAAAGGTAATGAACAGGCTTAATCATATCCAGAGCGACTGCCCCGCTCCTGACTCCTATTTGTACGTTCAGACCTGGCGACAAAAACGTTGTCATCCAGAGAACACTCTGACAAATGGCAATGTAATACCCCATCGTTTTGACATCATACGGACCGTATACTTGCTTTCCAGATAGGACACCTGTCCAAATGGCAATAAAAACAAGCCCAAAAATCGAGCTTGCGACATTGTTAATGAGGTGCGATAAACGATACTGAAGATTTCGACGATAGCTCTTTTGGATAATCAGCCAATAGACCATGGAACCCCCCTTGGAAAAGTCAGGAATAATAGAATAGCAGGGGCTGTCGGTGATTGCAAGAAAAAATAAAGAAAGAACCCCTCTGAATTGAAGGATTCTTTCTGATAAATCCATTTGCTGTCACGCTGGTCTCCCATTCACGCCAGCCAAATGGAACTTATCCTCTTTTTTATGGATCAATAGCTTCATGAAGAAGCTACAATCACCTCAACATCGTTCGCTTGCAAGGCATCCGCTATTTCCTTTTCAGGCTGCTTATCGGTCACAATGATATCGATCCGGTCAAGACCAGCAACGCGGTATAACATGCTTTTTCCGAATTTGGTATGGTCCGTTACTATGATGACTTGATCGGCACGCTTGATCATTTCTTTGATCAGAAAGCCATGATCTTCCTCTGTAGACATGAGACCTTCCTTCGTAAGACCGCATGCACCAACCAGCACTTTGTCGACGTGAAAATCAGCGAGATTTTGGATTACGCGCGTACCGAGCACACATTGATCCTCTGCATGCACATCGCCACCCAGAAGCTTGACAAGCACCCCGTCTTTTCTAGACATACTGGCGGCTGTCGCCAACGAGTTCGTGATAATGACATGATCGCGGGTCTGCAAGGATTCCACTGTGAGCTGAACGGTTGTGGATGCGTCCAGCAGCAAGTAATCGCCATTTTTGATTAAACGGGCTGCGGCAGCTGCAATGCTGCGCTTCCCTGTCAAATCCAGCTGCATTCGTTCCTGATGGGAATAGCTCTTTTTGTTTAGACTAGGCAGTACTGCACCACCTCTGGTCCGCAGGATTTCTCCCTGCTCCTCCAGCTTGACGATATCGCGTCTTGCAGTATCACGGGAAACCCCGAATTGTTCAACCACTTCCTGAACACTGATTCGCTGATGCTCCTGCAAGTACGCAAGAATTGCAGCCAGCCTTTCCTCTTGAAACATGAAGCCTCAACCCCATCCTCATTTCCACTTCATTATAAGGCATGTAAGCAAATCATGCAAGCGATTATAAGCATTCGTAAGTAATGATAAGCAATTAGGATGAACAAAAAAAAGCAAGGCGATTTCTCACCTTGCTTTTTAGCAGCAAATATTACTTCGCTACTTTCACGCCTTTGTAGTGACCGCAGCTTGGGCAAACACGATGCGCAAGCTTGTATTCGCTGCAATTATCGCATTTGATCATGCCTGGAATCTCTAATTTGAAGTGCGTACGACGCATTCTTTTACGGGTTTTGGAAGTTCTCCGTTGAGGTACTGCCATCTTCCTTACACCTCCTTCAACTGACAAATGCTAAGAAGCTCTATTGGGTGGATAGTATAGGCAAAATGCTTATGCCATCCTTCAAAAATGAGACGCTGCCATAAATGATCGGCGACTCATCTTGAATACGGTAGGAATACTTATTTGCTGTCTTTGAAAAAGTCAGCCAACCCAGCCAATCTCGGGTCGACCCGCTCATTCTTGCAGCTGCATGCCACTTCATTACGGTTCACACCGCAAGTCGGGCACAGTCCTTTACAATCCTCCTCGCAAAGCGGGAAGATCGGCATCGCCAGTAAGAAATCCTCTTGCAACAGCGAGTCCAGCTCGATTTCATCACCTTCCAGGGGAAGAATATCACTGTCCTCGTCATCTTGCAGGATCGGATCATCTGCAAGCGCAAATGTCTCAGAGAAATCTACTGCTGCCTGATGGGTAAAAGGATTCAAGCATCTCGCGCAAACAAAATCTACGTCTGCCTTCATGTTGCCTTTTACATAATAGAGATTGCCCAGCTGTACTGCTTCACCACTCGCTGACACAGGAGTAATCCCGCGAATCTCGTGATGGCGCTTCTTCAGCTCTGCTGCATCCAGGGTTACCTGAAATGGCAACGGCTCTCCTTTTCGGTGTTCTAACTCTGCTAGCTTAATGTTCATAGCATTTCACCTCATGCACAACAAAGATGATTATAGACCCTGCCCAAAGCTTTGTCAACCATTTTTGCTTGACAGCTAGTTTGCTCAGGTTGATTTCGGTTTTTGTCCATTCAAGTACGCAATCGCTTCTCCTACCGTCTTGACCGGAACTACTTTCATTGACGTTCCGATCCGCTTGGCAGTAGCTAACGCCTCCTCGAAATTGGAGTTCGCATCTGGCGTATCCTGTGGAGCAAAGAAGATCTCTGCGCCCGCTTTGTCTGCTGCGATTACCTTTTGATTGATGCCACCGATCCTGCCTACTTTTCCGTCCAACGAAATCGTACCTGTTCCTGCAATTTTATAGCCTTTTGTCAAATCCGTCTCCGTATTTAACTGGTCATAAATCTCCAGCGTCATCATTAATCCTGCAGAAGGACCACCGATTCCTTGGGAGGCAATGGTTACTTCTTTCGGAATCACGATTTCCTGTTTGTTGTCAGGGCGTACGCCGATCCCGACTGACTTCGATTCAGGTAGTGGTTCCAAGGTTAACATCGTTTTGGCCTCTTGTCCATCTCTTGTGTACGTAATTTCGACTTGATCGCCAGCTTTTTTTGCGGAGAGGGCTGCCAGCAAATCCTTTGCTTCAGATGTGCGCGCCCCATCTACATACGTAATGACATCACCAATTTGCAATACTTTATGGGCCGGGAATCCTTCCAGTGTTCCCATCACCCAAACGCCCTGTTTCTCTATCTTCACTTCAAACCCTGCAAGGCGGAATGCGACTGCCTCCGCAATTTTTTGTGAATTATCCATGACTGCCTGTTCCCGACGAATAAAATCCTCGCTGTCTTCTCCTTGGCTGACAATCAGCTCCTTGGGCATCAGTTCAACATCCTGTGCCATACTAGCATACAAATACCACGGCAGATTAGCTTCGCCCATTCGAACCGTTGTGAGCATGAAGGAGCCCGTCTCGTCCTTCTTACCACCTTCCACGGCAATCATCGGACCTAATTCAATCGCTGAGCCCGGACGACTCACGTAATAATTCGTCGGGACAAAAAAAGAAATACCTAACAAGACAAAAACCAAGGCAAGTATCCAGCTAAAGCCTCTGGTTCCTGTAGGTCTGCGTCTATTGGCAGAAAGCTGATCCTCACTCATTCGTTTGCCTCCCAGTTTGCAATTAGTTCCTGGATGCGCTCTATATGTTCGGCACCCGCACGTTCGCCTAGCTCGATAATTTCTTCTACACCCGTGTATGCGATACTGCTATAGTGTCCAACATCCGGTCTGATTACGATATCAGCCGCAATGATTCGATGCCGCAGAATTTCCCTTTCCATCACATCAATCGTCTGGGCGATCACGTCAAAAATACTTTTGACCTCCATCCGCGTATCGAATTGGGCAACATCTACAGCGATAACGATATCCGCACCCATTTCACGCAGTACAGTCACGGGCACACGATCAATGACACCGCCATCGACCAATAGCCGATCCCCTACTCTTTCAGGTACGAAGATACCCGGTATTGAGATACTGGCTCTCACCGCTTGATCAATCGGTCCTTCGCGAAAAACAACTCGCTCTCCTGATTCGATATCCGTTGCAACAATGGCAAGCGGTTTGTCCAGCTCCTCCAGACGCTTCCCATGCGTCAACAAGCGAATTAATTGCTTAATCTTCTCCCCTGTTACGAAGCCCATGCTCGGTACGGTCAGATCAAGCCAATGCTTTCGTTTTAAATTCAGGGCGAGCTTCCCCATCATATGTGGTTCAATTCCGTTTGCATAGACTGCGCCAATCAGACTGCCCATACTGGAGCCAGCCAGCATGTCAATTTGAATTCCGTGTGCTTCCAGCGCATTCAATACACCGATATGCGCAAAACCACGAGCGCCGCCAGAACCAAGTGCTACACCCACGATCGGCTTACGTTTTGTCTGCATGGAATAACCCCTCCCTGTAACCAGCCTATGTGGTACATCACTATTCCTTTCACACTTGGGAGATATTCGTCGACCAAGCTTACGCATAGTTCTCCCGCCTGCCACGTAGACATGTACTACTACTTTTCTTCGATTCAGGAGGAATCCATGTCACGCCACTCACCCATACTTACTTTGTTGCTCGCCCTCTCGACAGTTTCTATCGTGATTTCACTGGTTGCTTACTCGCAGATTTCATTTGAAGCTGCCGTACGCGGTCTTAAAATATGGTGGGAGGTAGTTTTTCCCTCTACTCTTCCCTTTATTGTGCTCTCCGAGGTGCTGATGGGACTAGGTGTCGTCCACTTCGTCGGCGTTTTACTGGAGCCCTTGATGCGCCCCCTGTTCAATGTACCCGGCACAGGCGGATTCGTGCTGGCTATGGGCTTCTCTTCCGGCTATCCGGTAGCTGCGAAGCTGACAACTCGATTGAGACTGCAAGGGAATGTGACAAAGGCCGAGGGAGAGCGCCTCGTATCTTTTACAACGACAGGAGACCCCTTATTCGTCATGGGAGCCGTGGCAATCGGCTTTTTCCACAGTGAGCAAATGGGCATTATTTTGGCCATGACTCATTATTTGTCAGCAGTAATCATGGGCGTGATTTATCGCTTTCACGCGCCTTTTGCCATCACGTCAGCTCCGTTGGAGAAAAATTCGTTGCCGCTTCCCATACGAGCCTTGCAAGCGATGCACCGAGCACGGGTCCGCGATGGACGACCGTTCGGAAAATTAATGGGAGATGCCGTACAATCCGCTCTGAACACATTGCTCATGATCGGTGGCTTCATCATTGTCTTTTCGGTACTTATCCAACTCTTTTCCACAATTCATCTCACGCAGATTATTAGTACAGTACTCTCGATTTTTCTCGGTCCCTTTGGTTTTCCCCCAGCCTTTTCCCAAGCAATCGTGGCTGGATTGTTCGAAGTCACTCTCGGCGCACAGGCTGCGAGCATCGTACCGGATGGCGTTTCCTTGGTCTGGAAGGCTGCCATTGCCAGCGCTGTCTTGTCCTGGGGCGGTTTGAGTGTACATGCGCAGGTCGCGAGTATTTTGAGTGAAACCGATATTCGTGTCGGTCCCTATTTGATTGCCAGATCATTGCATGCTTTGCTTGCTGCGATCTTAACCTTTATCTTTTGGGGGCCTCTTGCCACTGTCAGCTCCTGGTTCATTGAAAAAGCTGTTCCCGTTTTTGTGCATACGACATCCGCCATATCTGCGACGAGCTGGTGGGAGACCTTGCTCCTATCAGGAGGAATCGCCATTGGAGTCGGTGCGATTCTTTTGATTGGCAGTTTGACTCTTTTCCATTGGAACCGCAGCAAGACGCGATAATCTACTCGGCCAGCTTTCGTTTCAGCGCTTCTTCTACGATCGGCGGCACCAGATCAGCGACACTCGCTTTGTACTTCGCCACTTCCTTCACAATACTTGAACTCAAGTACGAATATTGATTGTTCGTCATCATGAAAAACGTTTCGATATTTTCGTCGAGCTTTTTATTAATGGAGGCAACTTGCATCTCATATTCAAAATCAGAAACGGCACGAAGACCGCGAACGATCACCTGTGCACCCTTTTTGTTCATATAGTCAATCAACAACCCGTCAAAAGAGTCCACTTCTACATTTTTCATGTCAGCCGTTACCTGACGAAGCAATTCGACACGCTCTTCTACGCTGAACAATGAGTTTTTCTTTGAATTGATCAAGACTGCGACAATAACCTTATCAAAAACGTTGGCACCTCGCGCAATAATGTCGAGATGCCCATAGGTAACTGGGTCGAAGCTTCCTGAACAAACAGCGATTGCCATAGCGTGTAATCCTCCCTTAATGCCCCTTAAGGACGTTGTATAGCCATTATGCTTCCGGCTCTGAATCGTAATAATATACGGTAACAGCCGTATCACCATACTTTGCCGCCCGATCTTTTACACAATGACCGATGGCATCCGGGAATGAGTCAGCGATATCGTGCTCAGCGACGATCCACGCGCCGTCCGCAAGCATTCCCAGCTCCTGTAGCAGCTCAATCTCTGCGACAATTTTTTGCTGTGCATAAGGCGGGTCCAAAAAGACGAGGTCAAATTTCTGGCTGCGCGTACTCAGTGTACGTATGGCGCGATCCGCATCCATTCGATACAGCTCTGTGTACTCGTCCAGTCTGCAGGTGCTAACATTTTGTTTTACGACAGCAAATGCTTTTGGATCTCGCTCCACGAAAACAGCTCGTTCCGCTCCCCTGCTCAATGCCTCAATTCCAAGTCCGCCTGTTCCAGCGTACAGATCCAATGCCCATCCGCCATCAAAATACGGACCAATCATGTTAAAAATCGATTCTTTGACTTTATCGGTTGTCGGCCTGGTTCCTTTGCCTGGAACTGCTGCCAACCGTCTTCCTCTGTGTTCTCCAGCGATGACTCGCATACTCTTTTCACCTGTCAGCTTTCGTATGTATGTTTTATTCTGAACGTATATCGTCAGACGCGAATTGCTAAGACTGAGAATGATATCATACTATCACAACTGCATACACCCGTAAAATTAGCAACTGGAAAATTTTATGTATAGAAAATGTATACAACCTACCTGATTTGGAAAAGATGATGAATAGCGACGCAACGGTGTCGCTGACAACCGCGGAGAAGACTTACGTTTCCCCATAAGCTCTTCCTCCGGTTTCTCCTCTCCCATAATTGAAAGCCTGTTCACTTTGGCGCACGACGTGTCTGATAGGAGCATTTCGTGCCATTGCTCCCTTATTGGGAGGAGTTGAACGGCTGCCCCTCGTCTTTTGGCGGTGGGGTATTTTTTTGTGCGCAGGAGCATACTACATGTGCGTGTTCAAACAACCTGTACATCCAGATTGCCTGAAAGGAGTGAGTCGTTCATGGCAGCAAAGCAACCGTCTGAACAAAAGCTGAAGGCGTCCAAAGCCCAGTCCATCGCGGACCGCACTGGCAAGGATGTCGAGCTAGCGCGAGATATGCAATCGCGTGCAGACCAATCGGACATTATCAAGCACGGACAATAACAGCAGGGAAGCCAGCCGTCATGCCTCATACGGTTGGCTTTTTACTTTTCCACCTTCAATTCCCTCGGCGCTTCTTCTCTTTTGATACAGATACTATACGAAAATGGCTGTGAAGGAGGTATCCGTATGCATACGGTGTGGAAGGGCTCAATTAGCTTCGGCCTCGTCAATATTCCTGTTCGCATGTTTACTGCAACGGAAGAGCGCGATATTCGCTTTCGCCAACTGCATAAAGAGTGTAATACCCCTATCAAGTACACAAAAATGTGTCCCCACTGCCAGCGTGAAGTCGATGCAAGCGAGATCATCCGCGGCTTCGAATATGAAAAAGGCCATTTTGTCATGATTGACGATGATGATCTCGAAGCCATTACGCCTGAAACGCGAAGAGCCATCGAAATCCTTGATTTCGTGGACTTGTCGGAGATCGATCCTGTCTATTTTCATAAGAGCTATTTCTTATCTCCACAGGACACTGGCGAAAAAGCATACGCATTGCTCCGCTCCGCCATGGAACAGACAGGAAAAATCGGCGTTGCACAAGTAACGATGCGTAATCGCCAAAGCTTGGCGGTGATCCGTCTCTATGAACATTGCATTATGCTGGAGACGATTTTTTATCCAGATGAGGTCCGGCCTGTCAGTCAAGTACCTGCCTTGCCGGAAGCAACTGTCTCATTAGCGGAAAACGAACTGAAGATGGCAACCGAGCTGATTAGCAATATGACGATCCCTTTTGATGCTGCAAAATATACAGATGAATATCGTTCCGACCTGCAAAAATTGATTGAGAAAAAACTCGAGGGTCAGGAGATCGCAACTGCGCCTACTGTGGCAAGAACGAATGTAATTGATCTCATGCAAGCTCTAAAAGAAAGCTTGGAGTCCACAGCCGGTCAAGCCGCAGCACCCATCAAAATCGATCCGGAACCTACTCCGGCAAAGACTGCGCGAAAACGCACTACTGCAGCTTCTTCGTCGGAGACAGATGAAGCCGCGAAAAAGGCTTCTGCCAGTCCGAAAAAGACTGCGACCACTTCTACAACAAAAACTTTGCGCAAAAAGAAGGCTACCACCGTCTAAGCTGTACGTAAAAAACCTGCCCACTTTTGGACAGGTTTTTTGTATTCACATCAGGACATCTAGCTTGGCGCCATCTTCCTGCATGGTTCAATATGGATATGAACGGTGTTAATTCGGTGGATCTTGCGCATTTGTTCTTCAATTTTCTCGGTGATTGTGTGGCTCTCCACCACATTCAGACCTGGGTCTACATGGATCACTACATCAACCAGTACGCTGCTTCCATGGTAGCGGGCTTTGATGTCACTGATATCCTTCACTCCTGAAATCGAGGAAATCGTCGTCCGCAAATCTTCGAGCTTGGTCTGATCAAAGCCATCTGTCAAACGGTGTGTTGCCTCCCTGAAAATGTCCCATGCAGTCTTCAAGATGATGAGACCAACGACAAAAGCAGCTAAAGGATCGAGCCAATGCAATTGAAACTGTGCGCCAGCTACCCCGATAAATGTCCCTATGCTGACGAATGCATCTGAACGATTGTCTGCGGCCGCTGCAAGCAGTGCTTGACTGTTTGTTTTGATGGCGAGATTTTTGTTGTAGCGGTATACAAACAGCATAATTACTGCGGTCGCAAGTGCTGTCCACCCCGCCAACAAGTCAGGTGCCGCGTGATGTGGATCAAGCAATGATGGTACGGCATTCGTGACGACTTGAACTCCGACAAATAGCATAATAAATGAAGCGACAAGTGCTGAAATCGTCTCGGCACGAAAATGGCCATACGGGTGGTCTTTATCTGGCGGTTTCCTAGCAATACGCAGACCGATCAGAACAGCAATCGATGCGACGACATCCGTTGAGTTGTTAAGTCCGTCCGCCATTAATGCTTCAGACGCAGTTACGTACGCAACCCCTATTTTTAATACGGAGCAGAAAATGTAGGCGAAAATACTCACCCACGCGCCACGCTCTCCTTGTTTTAAATCCGAATAAACATCCATACCTCATCACCTCAAAAAACATCTCAAGCATGCTCCGCAACCTAGGTAAATCAAGGCATCTGGAAACAGTTGCTTTTTTTTCGAACTTCATCGTAACAGATAGGGTTCATGTGGGTCTACAGAAACAGTTTTAGTCCGATTCACGAGAATAGAGGGGGGGAAAATGTGTTGCACGCCCGCAATATTTCTCTGGAAAATTTTCCTTGAAATTAACTGGACTTCCCGTTATCCTAATCTTGCAATCCGAAATAAAAAAGCACGGGAGCTTGGAATTCACCAGGCTGAGAGGATGGTACTGTGCCATCGACCGTTGAACCTGAACTGGGTAATGCCAGCGGAGGAATGTCATATACGACACGATAAGATGCGTGTATCTTTAGGATACCCGTTTCTTCTCTACTCTCGCGTTGGCGTCGCATGTTGTTTTCATGTGGCGCTTTTTCGTGGGCAGTTTCTTTCGCCTCCCTAAACGGTTCTCGCTTTCGTGCAACCAAAACAAGGAGGTTTTTCTTATGTCATTGGTGTCATCTTTTCCAGGCAGTCGCAAAGTATACGAAACAGGTAGTCGAGCGGACATTCGTGTCCCGATGCGCGAAATTTCCCTTCACCCTACTGAAGGACTGTTTGGCTCCACACCCAACCCACCTCTGCGTGTTTATGACACAAGTGGCGAGTATACCGCAGCTGATTATGTCGCTGACATTCGAGCAGGTCTTCCCTCCATACGCCATGAGTGGATTGATGAGCGAAAGGATGTGGAAACGTATGTGGGTCGTAAGCCAAAGCTAGTCGACGACGGAATCAGAAGCGAAGAAAAGGCAACCGCACTCCCTTCTTTTCCAAGAGAAGACTACAAACCTAAACGAGCACAAGCCGGGAAAATTGTTACCCAGCTTCATTATGCCCGAAAACATATCATCACACCGGAAATGGAGTACGTTGCCATTCGAGAGGGCGTTTCCCCTGAATTTGTTCGGGCAGAAATCGCCGCCGGACGTGCGATCATCCCGTCAAACGTCAATCATCCCGAAAGCGAACCGATGATCATCGGCCGCAACTTTCATGTAAAAATCAATGCCAACATTGGAACTTCCGCTGTCAGCTCCTCGATGGAAGAAGAAGTCGAAAAAATGATTTGGTCGGTTCGCTGGGGCGCTGACACTATTATGGACCTGTCGACTGGCAAACACATTCACACCACACGCGAGTGGATCATCCGCAATAGTCCCGTCCCAGTCGGAACGGTCCCCATTTATCAAGCACTCGAAAAAGTAAATGGAAAAGCGGAGGATTTGACGTGGGAAGTTTATCGAGACACCTTGATTGAGCAAGCGGAACAAGGCGTCGATTACTTTACCATTCACGCTGGCGTACTTTTGCGCTATATCCCGATGACAGCGAAACGTGTCACGGGTATCGTCTCCCGCGGTGGATCGATTTTGGCTGCTTGGTGCCTCGCACATCATGAGGAAAACTTTTTGTATACGCATTTCGCTGAAATTTGCGAAATTCTGAAGGCGTATGATATTTGCGTATCTCTCGGGGATGGTCTGCGCCCTGGCTCTATCGCGGATGCGAACGACGAAGCGCAATTTGCCGAGCTCGAGACATTAGGTGAGCTGACAAAAATAGCATGGGAGCACGATGTGCAAGTCATGATTGAAGGACCCGGCCATGTCCCTATGCACTTGATCCGGGAAAACATGGATAAGCAGCTAACCATTTGCCATGAGGCACCGTTTTATACGCTTGGGCCGCTCACGACAGACATCGCCCCTGGCTACGATCACATTACCTCAGCCATTGGCGCTGCCATGATTGGCTGGTTCGGAACAGCCATGCTCTGCTATGTGACACCGAAAGAGCACCTCGGCCTGCCCAATAAAGAGGATGTCCGCAACGGTTTAATTGCATACAAAATCGCAGCCCATGCCGCTGACCTCGCAAAAGGACATCCCCGCGCGAAGCAGCGAGATGACGCTTTATCCAAAGCTCGCTTCGATTTTCGCTGGACGGATCAATTCAACTTATCCCTGGACCCGGAACGCGCTCGCGAATATCACGACGAAACTTTACCCGCCGAAGCAGCCAAATCCGCGCATTTTTGTTCCATGTGCGGGCCTAAATTTTGCAGTATGAAAATATCGCACGACATCCGTCATCTTGCAAATGAGCAGGAGTCTGCCCAAGAAGCTTCTTCCATCCACGCAGGCATGCAGGAGAAAGCGCGTGAGTTCCGCGAGCAAGGAAGCCGTCTGTATCAGTCGTAATAAGGAGGATGCATATGGAGGAAGCCAGCCGTTTACGCGAAAGGATCATGCGACTTGAAGCAGAGCTAGAGCAATCCAAGCAGCAGTTGCGACTGATTCAACAGAACTGCACCCATGTTTATATCGAAACACCGCTCACTCGAACATGCGCCAAGTGTCTGCAGACAGAAAGCCTCTATTATTAATAGTCATAAAAAAACCTCTATCGAGGCCTTTTCAAAGTGGAGCGACCGCGTTTTAGCGGAAAGTTTCCATGCGCTCCGAAATTTTACAAATTCCTATACGTTCACAAAAAAAGGTCGAAATCCACTTGCAGGATCTCGACCTTCTTCTTGCTTATTTCGTCATTCCGACTTGCAACGGAAGTCCTTCTTTATAATAGAGAGTTGGCGATAGCAGGATGAAAAAAATATGGACATTCAGAAAGCCCTGCTTCTTCAAGACGTCGTGTATGGCGCTAGCGATCGCGTCATGCTGTTTTTGGTCTCGCGGAAACATCATGATCTCTACTGACAAAGGACTGTTCGTCAGTTGTTCTACCTGTAGCAGCTCCAATTTGACCTTTTCCTGGGCTACTTCAGCAATTTGGGAAAACTCTTCGATAAGAATCTGAGAAATAGGCTGAATATCTTGATGATCAAAGCCTTTAAATCGAAGAAACGGCAAGTCAATTCCTTCTTTCGTAAATGAGTTCGCACAGTCATTATAAACAAGTCACTAATTGCAGATCAATTAAAAAAGGGTTAAAGAGAATGAAATTCAAACATTTCCAACGTGATTGATCACGAAAGAGGGCCATATCAGAGAGCGCTCCTTCCCATGAGGTGTGGTGGACGTACCACGGAAGGAAGGAACAGCTCAACCAGATATAGCCCAATTCGTTATTAGTATAGCTCGAATCCAATACTTAATCAACAAAAAAGTTTCGTAAAATTCAGTGAAAATAGCCGGTTGTTGGGAGCTATTGACTACCTCTATCCTCAGCTTAAGATGAGAGGTGTCACGAATGAACAACTACAACCTATCGTCAAAACTGTACAGAAACATATTTATCCTGTTAGTTAGTGCATGATTGGCTGTTCTCCTAAATTGGGAACAATATCAGTAATTGATCTCGATTTAGGAGGAATTATGGATATTAATCCAATCATACCATTTGAACCCATAAGTGCTGATCGTTTGCCAGGAGGAAATAACTGGATTGCACAAATTAAGTGGGACGGTGTAAGAATGTTAACCTACTATGATGGTCGTGAAGTACGCCTAGTCAACAGGAAATTGAATGATCGAACATTACAGTATCCCGAATTTTTAGATGTAAAAACCTATTGTTCAGGTTCCTCCTTTATCCTCGATGGGGAATTTATTGCTTTTGACAGTAGTAGGCCATCCTTTTATGAAATCATGAAAAGAGACAGTTTACGAAATAAGCAAAGTATTGATCTTGAAATTAATCAAACTCCTGTGACCTACATGATTTTTGACGTTTTGTATTACAATGGTGATTGGGTTATTGATCAGCCATTAACAATGCGACACCAATTGCTTGAACAGATCATTATACCTCAACCAAATGTACAGATTGTACAAAATTTTAACGATGCAAACGCACTATACGAGATAATGAAACAACACGAAATGGAAGGGATCGTTTACAAGGATCTTTCCAGTACTTATGCAATTAACGGTAAAGATAAACGATGGCAGAAAAAGAAAATCTTCCGGGACCTCTTCGCTATTATCGGAGGTATAACACTTCGAAATGGAATTGTAAACTCGTTACTTCTTGGTTTATACAACGACGATGGAAAACTAATATATATTGGACATGCAGGTACTGCGAAATTTAGTAAAAAGACTTGGTATGAACTAACACAGAAGATACTACCGTTAACAATACAAAACAGTCCTTTTAGCTTTGAAGTTGACAGAAGTAAAGACGCTATTTGGGTCAAACCTGAGATTGTAGTTAAAGTGAAGTTTATGGAATGGACACCAGGAAAAACGATGAGGCATCCCAGTGTTCAAGCTATTGTTAACACGCTTGTATCAGATTGTACATTTTCCCAAAACTAATATGTTATGACCAATCGTTCGTTGAAAAAAATGTTTTAGACTGAACCCGAATATTTGAAACAGCAGCGACCTAAGACCTGAAAATAAAGTCTTAGATTCGCTGCTGTTTTATTAAGCTAACGATACTCGTTAGTTTTATCAAAACTAGCATTTTAGTGTTATATCCGATCCTCCCGATATGCCTGCTTTACCCGCTCTATCTGGGCGAGGTGGTCATGGACATGCTGGACGCGAATTTCCAGCAACTCTTTAAACATGTACCGCGCTCCATCGGGATATATCCCCACCCGTTCAAGCTGCTCGGCAGTCAGATTTTCCAGAATCGGCTTCATGCTGGCCCGCAGCATTTGGAACAGGAGCAGATGCTGCTCGAGGTCTAACCGTTCATATCCTAGGTTATCCACCCAGGCTTCCTGATCAAATGATTGCAGAAGTGGTTCTTCCTCCGCCAAGACTTTTCTCATCCGATGTGTCGACAGGATTTCGGAATCCGTCACATGAATCAAAATCTGATGGATGCTCCATTTGTTCGGTGCAGGTTGGAAACGCAGCTCTTCCTCAGACAATCCTTCGACAGTCTCTCGCAGCAACGCATAGCCTTGGCCGTACTCCTCGATCAACTTTTCCATCCGACCCTCTCCTTCGTCTTTTTCCCGTTTTCCCGTGAATATTCTACGTTACAAAATAAATACCTTCTTGGATCTGGTTCTAACCAATAATAAGTCACCCTAAAGTGATTTCTTCGGAAAGTCCTAAATGTTTATTCTACTATTGGAACTTTAGAGGTTAAGCAAAACTGCCCAATAGCTTAACGAGGCTGCCGGATCACATTTCCAGCAGCCTCGGATGTTTTTGCGAAGCTATCGATCTCCGTTAGTTTCGTCCTCGAATTTTTTCATGAAATTTTATTGGTCCTTTGTAAACATATAGGCTCGTCGTTTATAGAACCTGTGAGAATGTATTCGACTTGGGTGGGATAACAGTTTCATTCCAGAAAAACCATTGTCCTTTCCCCACTGTTCAAGACGTTCAATCAACACGCTGCCTATACCTTGATTTCTATAACTATCTTTTACAACAAATCCCAGGAGGACTATCAACCTAATCCTTAACCTCAATTTCATGTGATGTTTTTAATACAACGCTACTAACATTGTTGTAATAAAATTGCAACTAATTTCAGTTTAAAGTATGTTAGAAATAAAATATGGGAATCATGAATGCCAGTTAAAAAAGCGAACTTGAGATTATTGCGACAGAAGCAAATAGTTGAGGAGAGATTAAATGAAATCACAAATTAAGTGTGTGCTTCTTATGTTTCTGTTAAGTATTTCAATAACTGCGTGTTCCACCAATAAAAGCAGTGTAAACCTAAATAATGACAGTAGCTCAAGTAGTAATAAAATTTCTGACACCAGTGTTCCAGCAATTACTTCTTCTGCCCATATTACTCCTTCTGAAAGTAAACCTGAGAACAATAAGAGTTTAGCAATGGAAGCATATAAGTTAGTATTGCAAAATAAGATTGAATTTTACAGCATAGAAACTAAGAAAAAGGTATATTTGAATGATTTTTTAACTAATAACGAGATTTATGGAACTACATCTAAAATAAATCACTTTGCCGTGCTTGATATGGATGGTGACAAAATACCTGAAGTTGTTCTTGGATTAACAGTAGATGAGAATCCAAATTTTGTTGAAGTCCTGCATTATATGAACGGTGAAGTCTATGGCTACTTTTTTGGAAAGGACCAGATAAGTGATCTTAAAACTGACGGAACATTTAGATGGTTAAGCGGCGGGTTAACTTACAACGGATATGGAAAATTAAGATTCCAAACCAATTCCTGTGAAATTGACAACTTAGCTTATCATGAATCAAGTGCTACTGATGAATCATTCACCACATTCGCCACAGCATACTACATCAATAATAAACTAGTTACTAAAGATTCATATAAAGCTTTTGTTAAAGAAGAAGATGCTAAAAGGGATGTAACGTGGTATGAATTTTCTCAAGAGAATATATCAACAGTGACTTCAAAAACAAGATAGTGATATTACGTGATATATAACAATAAAGTGCGATAATAATTAATACCATGGAAATAATCATTTGAATTATGAAACTAACCAAACTTTTCACCCCTTATTATCACTAGCAAGGCTAGTTATTATGCAAACCTACCCGTTAGTTCAACGTTATCTGATGACCACACTACTATTTGTTATAAAAAGTGTTTAATATTCCAATTGCTTTTATTTCAATTTTTTTACCGTTCTGGTCTTCATAATAATCTCTATAAATCGAAAGAATTCCATAGTCCTTTACAGACCGCGATTCCGGGCAATCCATCACGGAGGATGTCGTTAGACTGCTTGCTGCTGACAGGGTATCCTTCTGTGGCAAAACGTATTTGGCGAAGGAAATTGCCCAACGTTATCAGGAGTCTGGCTTTAGAGTGAAAATAACAAGTGAGCTAGATGGGGACAGCGTCCATAATAAAGCACATTATAACAACTTATAATCCATCTAAGATCACCGAGCGAGCATTGCAATAAATCTGTATTTGAGCTAACTCTGGGAATTGGTGAGTCCGCTCATTTATTCTCCGATTGTATAAACGAGTTCCCTGTCCATCAAAGTACGTTAGGATTCGAACCCCATCCCATTTAACTTGGGCGATCCAGTCGGCCCCTTTGGGTATTTCCTCACAACTAATTGGCTCCATAGGTATAATTGGATTCATTTTTCACCTCAGAAATGGGAAATGTAGTATTCATCTTATACTCTTCTTTATGGGAGTTTTTGTTGTGCTTCATACTAAATTCGCTTTCAGAAATTTTCCATGCGGAAAACGAAACGACCGCTCCCCATTGGAATATCGGGTAACGGTCGCTGCGTAATTGCTGTCTTTTTAAGTGTGCTCCAGCTCCTTCCTATACGTACAAATGTCCGGTTAACCTATTGGGTAAACGATAGGGCCCAACAGGTACTTGTATTAAACAGCTTTGGTTTACATTCGTGATTTTGTAGATTTTATCGCATGTTTTTGCATCATACTCGAGAAGCGGATGGCCTGCCAATCCGATCGAAGAAGCTACCAACAGTAATTTTTGTACAAGTATACCCGCTTCCATTTGTTGAATACGATATCCTCTGTATCCGAGTTTATGTCTGTAGTAATGATAGTCCCCTACTACATGCAGGCAGATCGGAACATCGAGTAAATTGAAGTCGCTTCTAGTCATTGCCTGTTTTAATATGGGGCGATGGTCTCCTAGACGAATGAGCCTTAATTTATGGGAAGGATAGTCATAATAATAGGCGCCAGCGGGAATATCCTCCACAGAATAGAGACAGCAGTACAACGAAACTCGAGACCTCGGTTGTTTTTGGGTTTCGGGGATATCTATTCGATCCAGATCATTACGGTAAAAGAAAGCATTTGTCGCCTCACGCAAAAGAGTGGCTAATTGCTGTTGACTCACTTCGCGTAAAACGAAGTGCTCACCAGGTGAAAACCTCTTTCGGCTTGCCTCCATGAGATCCCAGTTTAGAGGTTTTACGTTTGGTAATGCCAAAGAAGGACCTCCAAGGGCAGGCTTTTTTTCTCCCCGTACCCGCAAAAAGCAGTCCGTTGTTTCGAACTTTGATGCCTCATTCAACTTTATCAGCATGGGATATTTTCTTATCCTTCGAGAACGGGTATAGGAATGATGCTGAACAGCGGGTAACTTCCGATACAATTCTATATCCCAAACACTTGCCATTCCTTCACGCTTATGGGCAAACCAATTGATATCTGATTTTATCGAGAGAGGAATCACCGCATATACGCTTTCTTCCCATTGGTTCAGTCCCAGCAGATGATTGACGGCTCGATCGAGAAATTGATAGTAAACACCTGTTGTAAAACCAAACCTTTTCGCTGCTTCAAGCATTTGGCCAATCAGTACCCCTGCATCCAAACCTTGGAGGCGGTATGACAGATTATGATACTTAAAGAAATTTTTCCAAAACATTGTCGATACAAATACTGCAGCAAAACACTCCGACATGTCACAATAGTAACCCAGAGCCATTGTCAGATATGAATCGCAATTTCCTTTGCGCAGCAACACCAAACGATGATGGGCAGCGTCGTAATGGTACACTCCCTCGGGCAAGTCATCCAAGTTAACATACACGTATAATTCGCTTGGATACAAAGCCCCTCCAGACGGAACAAATCTTCGGAATAACTCCTCTGATCTTTGGTCGAAGGAATCCCAGTCATTACCTGGATCAGACACTCGAGTAAGACCAAATGTGACCCAGAGAAAATGGCCAATATCATGAATGGTTGGCTTCGATGACTGTTTTTTTCTGCCGTGTTCAAGAGACAGCGGAACTTCTAACGAAAGCGGCACGACAGGCAGCTCGAGATAGATCTTATAAACCAGAGGGGAATCTTCCCAATCTACTGTCCAGTCGGCGGGGATAATTTTTTCGACATCATACAGCAGATTGTGCAAAAATACATCCCTGCGCATACTTTTTCCTCCTACTTCAAGACCTATGGAAATGGATGCGGATGCGGATTCAGTTGTTCATATGTCAGGGGATGTTTGGTATAGCCAAGCTGCATGGGTACGTTCAAGACACGATCCAGTCCTGTTAAGCGGGTTAAGTGATAGCCAAACGTCATCGGCAGCATCCCTGGGATCAGAACTTTCACGCTGTACAGTTCGTTTCTGATCATTTCTGGTGTCGTCTGGTTAACCACTATCACTTCGAGGTTTAATTGCTTAAAAATCTGCAGAATGCCTTTCAAATCATCCGTCAGGTCATGATGACCTGCCTGCGGCTTAAACTCCTCGTCAAATGTTCGCATGGGCCGATCATCATAAAGCAAAAAGTGCAGTCGCTCTTCCGCTTCAGGCAGACTGTACAGCATCCCGTGGTCTTTCATCCTTTGCACCCGGAAGGGATCGTGCAGCATTTGCAGAAACTCTTCCCGATGCGTTTCATATTTTTCATCCAGTGTTAACAGCATATCGGCCAGTTCATGTACCGCGGTTTTTACAGCTCGCAACGGATCCGGATGAGACCCGGCGGCACAGACGAGATTGACTCCCTTCTGTTTCCTGTTTTTCGTAATGGCCCAAACACTTGGTATCCCATTCTCCATTGTCGCGTTATACAAATACAAATCGTAGCCTGCCACTGCTTTTATTCTCTCAATCATCAAGAGCAATTCTTTGTCTTTCGCAGATGCAGGATCAAGCCGCGGTAAAGGCAGTTGTGCGTACCATGTCAAAAGAAATGCGTCTCGTTCCACCACTTCCAATATACCGTAGAAAATGGCCTCCTCTAAACACCTGCCTAACGCGCAACCATTGGAGTTTTCATAGACGAAGTCATCTTCCAGGTCGTAGTAAGCAATCGATTCTGGTACCAAGATTGGCTTCTCCTTAAAAAATGAATAACCCCATACCCAATTCATGGGTCGTTTTGGATCAAACCTTTGGAAACGATAATCAGGACTTGCATATTGTTCCTCCGAATGCAGCCCGATCTTCACCGGGTTGAGCGCGTGGTCTTTCACCTTCTCATAACTGTCGCAGATGACCGTTCTTTTGCCTCGTGGATGCAGACCTGCGTATCGCTCCAATGCCTCCAGGATGGCTGTCAGTTCACTCTGCTCATAAGAAAGTGTTCTCCCGGCTGCTCCTTCATTAGACTTCATCATCGGCAGATTCACGCTCATGACGGCAAATGGGGTCAGTTGGTCTTTGGTTTTTTGGTTGATCATGCCAGTTCGAAAATCGAGATATTCCTGAATGAGGACTTCCTTCAAAACATCTAGCGAACTGATTCGATAACTGTTGGGATTTGCCTTTGGTCTTGGTTGAAGAGTAATACTTGCGGCCTCAGGTGTATCCTCAGGCAATTCCCCACATACCTCACATATTGGATTTGGCAAAAAGAAGTGCTCTGAGGTCGCCAGCGTTTGCAAGTTTACCAAATGGATTCTTGTTCTTTGTACTGTATATGGGCGACTGCCCTGTAACACTCTTTGCGCTTCCGCTGTGATCATGTTCGCCAATTGGTACATTCCCGTATTTGATGCCCATGCATCACGCTGTCGTTTCTTTTGATTTTTTAGCTGGAGTTGAATTTCCCTCAGATCTCTCCGGTTTTTGCGGGTCATCAGTCTTCGGAAGTCGGCACACTGCGGACATCCTTGCATATGTGGTCCCACGAATGGTCCTACTACGCCCTCTCCAAATGAAACAAAGCCCCTTAACCAAGGAATGCCAGCCTTCTTGAACACCTCTTCAGCCTGCAGATGAATGGAAGGATGCCAGAAATCATGCAGTACGAAAGCCAATTCCACCTCTTTGGGTATATCAGCCTTATAATCAGGCTGCTGCACGACACTGTATTGACTGGACAAGTTCCGATATACGAAATCCGCTAACAATCCCTCTCCGACAATCATCAGGACTGTGCTCATCAGGATTCATCCTTTCGTAACAGCACACCAAATACTCCTGCCAATTCCTCTTTGAAGACTTGCTCCAATTCCAATTCACATACGAACAGCTCTTTATTGTTTCGTCTCAAAGAGGACAAGGCGGCTTGCAACATTTCGGAGTGTGCTGCCTCTTCAACTGTGGGGATGACCAAACTGTGTGGAAGCTTTTCTTTTACTACAATGGAGGACGGATGAATCCCATATGTCGTTATTTGGCTAAGAGTTGGGGTATGGTTTACCCATAACGCCTGCTGCAATGCGGTGCGCAATCCCATAGTCAGATGTAAGCATACGCTGTAATACCAGCGATCATTTGTCCCTATCCAGACTACCGGGAAGCCTGATATTTCCTCCCCCAGGCATACCGTTGGTGGGCCGTTCATGATTGTCAGAGCCTGTAAGTAAAAAAGAGATTGTTTATCTTCTATTGAGTTTGGCTCAACTGGATAAACAGCAGTTTGGTGGTTTTCGAGATGTTTACGCAGCTCTGCTGTCAAACACTTTTGCAATCCTCGGGTAACGGCTTCCGGAACTGTCTCACCCGCACCTATTCCAACAAATTCCTCCGTCCCAAATAGCGGTTTAGCCATTCTCGATGCATACGCTTCAATTCCCGCCAATCCCGCTTCACGCCTAGCTCCATCATGCGTCAAATCTGAACTAACGATGTCAGCAAGTAACTCTACCGGACCTTCGGATATAGGATCAACTACTACCACTCGGCATTGCGCCAATGGGAGTTGTTCCAATCCCCCCTCGTCCCAAGTATGAAAAATTCCTGTTTGATCCGATGTTAACGAACCAAAGAATGCTGGCAAATCATATGAGCCATTTTGATGGGTACGTTGTTCAAAAAGTAGATTCGTGTCCTGCACCCATTTCACACGTACACCACCAGTCACCAAAGGGTGAGGGGTAAACGGATGCCACTCTCCTTCCATCGTCTCCAAATTCATGAGAAAGATTTTATTTTCCTGCCCAGATGTCCCTGTAATGGTCTTAAGCAATTCAAACACAACGATGTTTGCTAACATGGCAGCGGAAATGGCGGAATAAGCGCTGAAACAAGAGCCGTTGTTGAAAGAAGATCGGTGGATTCGACGCCAGGCCGATTCAAAACATCCATCTGCATCTGGGCGTAAAACTGGCCCCACAATTCCAACTTGGTCCTGGCAAATAGCTGGAATAAAGATTTTGTTTTCTTCCTTGCAAATCGAAGAAAGCTCCCGCAATTCCTCAAGGTCGCCTTCTTGTTGTACATATAAGACAACTTGAAAAGTCTGCACAGCCTTCTGCCAACCATCCCGATCATTTTTTTGCAGGTAAATTTCCTCCACCTTTACCTCGGAGTCCTCTTTTCGAGCATGTGCTGCCAATTCCCACAAACGTTCCCGATTGGTCCTGGTGGAATGGGGAGTGACTATGTATATAGCAGGCAATCCTGATTCCAACAATGCTGCAACCAAAGCAGAAAGTAGGGGACCAGAGCCAACGGCCAGCACTTTGGTTTGACGGTACAACTGAAAACGATAGGCAGCGGAATCAGTGAAGCTGTTCAAAAATTGTATCTGAGGAGCGTATTTCTCCATAATTCCCTTGGATAACTGGTGTGGAAGCTGACTGCTCCAATCGTGGACAAAGCCGTTTTGGTACAGCATGTCTGCAATGTGATAGATGTGATTTCTACGCTGGTCAGACAGGCCATTTGTCAATTCTTCCAAAGTATGTTCCCCGTTAAACAAGGGCATCAGTTTTTCAATCCACTTGTCAATTCCCTTCCCTTCCATCTGAAATGATCCTAGATTGTTTTGAAAATACACTCGCCCATCTGGATCAGGAACGTAATACGTATCCCCTTTTACTTTTAGTCGCATGGATGGGTTGACAGATGTCATTTTATGCCTCCTCCCGTGACCTGATTTCGGAAATATGCCTTTCACAATTATTTTGATCTTATGCTCTGCAATTTGTCCTTCTTGTCAAAAAATGATGGGGAAGAAAAAAAGCCATAACCCACGATAATCATGGATTATGGCCTTTCTATCAGCATATCTATTTCTTACCCTCTAGACACCTGTCCCAACATTAGTCCCAACATCTGGGTCTGCATCTGTCTCTACAACCGCATCTGTCTCTACAACCGCATCTATCTCTACAACCGCATCTGTCTCTACAACCACATCTGTCTCTACAACCACATCTGTCTCTACAACCACATCTGTCTCTACAACCGCATCTGTCTCTACAACCGCATCTGTCTCTACAACCGCATCTGTCTCCGCATCGATATTGGTATAAATCCCCAGAATCACTACTACTATCATAAAACATGCTGCTTGCATTTATCCTGTTTACTTCCATACTTTCAAAATCTCTCCTGAAATCACTGCTCACTTGTTTTCCTCCCTTTTTCATGTCCTAGGGCATTACTTAAAAACCCTAATTCTCTCAACCCATGATCAACAAAACCTACTACCAGGGGAGTTAAAGTACTTCAGTTCGTCTTGCTGCAAGATATTCTCGGAACAACTTGTTCGTCACTTCATTTCCTCAATTCGGGTATTTGCCAAGCGTACAAAAAAGTCCAGGAAGAAAAGAGTGATCAATAATGTCTAACTCTCCAACGAGGAGAAAAACCGCACATTTCTCATTAAATGTGATGGTACAGAAGGGTGCATTTGAGGATTTGGAAATAGCCAAGTCTACGGTGAAACAAAACGTTGTCTATGCGCAACATTATTTTGATAGGAACGCTGAGGTGAATGGTTTTCCATGGATGAATCTCGTGTTTCATGAAGAAAATGATGTCTTCGAGAATGACAGGCTTCAGCATAGCTTCCACTCATCGCACGACTTACGGGATTTTTTTATAGAAACCGCTCGTGCAGGAGGTTGGAGAAAATCAAAACAACGATTACCTTGTATTAACATCTACTACCTTATTGCAATCCCTCCTGATGGTATATCTGCTGGCGTTCATATACCCGGTGCTGCAACATTCTGCAATCTGCGGGCAATCGAAAAACTATCTTTGTTGCTGCGGAAATGGAAGAGGGCCAGTCCTTCTGAACACCTTGCCTTGTACGGAATTATTAAGCATCGCCCTTCCGTTTTTCTTAATGCAAACGCTATTGCGCCATCTACATTGGCTCATGAGATTGGTCACATCTTGGGGTTAGGCCACAGTTCAGAACCGAGTAACCTTATGTACCCCATAGCTAATCAACGAATTCAATGTGAACTAACCTATGAACAGAGCATTTGTTTGAGAGATGGAATATGGAAGTACAGTCACGGGTATTTTCCGTTCCTATGACGATCGCAAAACAAGAAAAAAGCCCACCCGTTATACGAGTGGACTACAGGCTATCGATAAGGTGAATCGCAGCGACTAAACAACCTTTTGAACCTTGTTTTACCTCAGAATTAAAAATAGTTTCAAAGAAAAATACTAGCTCCCCAATTCGTAACCACGATATTCTCTTCTTCATTGTCGGAACGAACCAGACTCTTTTGCCCTCCCCAGCCTTTGCTTTCCATGGTTGAGAGCCTGCATTTCCCCGTAGCTCGTCAACAAAGCAATCATTAACAAGACAATATACGCAACGGCTGTCGCAACCCCTGCTACTGCTGGTTTGTTTTTAAAAATGTCCCCAACTATAATGACGAGCACGCAACCAATCAAGCAGACTGTTGTGCTCCACACCATCGTCCGGTAAAATCGATAAAGCTTCGTTCCCTCGGGAATGAGGCTTTGCTCCCTTCCTTTGTTCTTTCGCCTTACATGAATGAGCAAAAAGAGCGCCAACGGCAATTGGAAGACGAGCACAATCACCGGCAAGCTATAGCTAATAAATTGATCAATATGCGCTATATTTGGAAAGCCGAATATGGACGATACAACCATAAACCATCCACACGGAGCATTGAATGTATTATAATGCCGCTGTCCACCAAACGATCCAACCCCGACCAAAAATGCCAAATAAGCGACGATGACCTTGATCGTAAAAGCAGGGAACCAAATGCTAAAAAGAATCATTTCGACCCTGTCCAGAAAATCTGTGACGTGAATTTGCTGCACAAGAATATAGATGGGGAAATTCAGCCGACCGGCGATAATGAAGCCCATCACCCCGAGCAAAATGAGCAACAGAATCGTTGTCCCAAAGCCAACAATGATGACCCCGTGCTTCATGGCAGCATAAAAGAGTCGTGGTTCTACAATGGCATGCAAAAACGCTCCGATCAGAAATATATCCCCATACACACCAAGAGGCATAAAATTACTGACCACGATCCGATCCAAGCTGCTGGTCAAGATCGGCTCCAAGCGCTCCACGTTGTATTCATTAATCAACAGGAAATACAGCGATATGCACATGATGAAATATAGAGGAAAATAAAATTCATTCACCCGTGCCGCCACCTCGAGACTCGTTTTGCCATAGTACATCATCAGCAGGACAAAGACGAGTAAGATGATCTCCAATGGTGTGGTTGGCAATAACGAGATATGTAAAAAATCAGCAACCCCTTTAATATCGATCGCCAGGATGATCCAAATGTAAAACAAAATGAGCAGATTGACAGCTCCACCAATCCACTTCCCGCCAATAATAAACAAGATTTCAAAGATATTTTTCCCTGGGTACGCCTCAACCAGCCCACTAAAAACATAGGCGATCAGAATCGCAAAAAAGATGGGTAATATTTGAGAGAACCAAGCATCCATCTTAGCTACCTGAACGACAGACTTCAAGAAACTGATCATCATTCCTGTCATCAAGACACTGCCGACCAGCCAGGCAATTTGCCGGTGATTGACAACTTGCTTGTGAATCATACTTGGCCTCCTAATACGAACTGATCCACCCACTGCTTAACATAGGGTGATAAAATATTCATGATATGACTCGCAGGTAGCACTTGATAATACTGGAATTGCAAAGCGATAAGACAAGCAATGGTTAAGGTGTAGAAAATAGCAATGACTCGCTTCTGCCTCCCCTCCATGCCTTTTCGCTTGAGGATAAATTCTCCAAACGAAAGTAACAGCATGGCGACGAAAAAGACTAGAAAGATTCTATTCATGATCATCTTCACCTTGGGTAATATTTTTCGTTGTCTGTCCGAAATTGGCCATGTTCACTTTGGTTCTGATTTCATAAGTAATTTTCGGAAGCTCCTCATTCCATCTGTTCCGATACCGGACTCGCCACTCCTGTGGATAATTCCTTGACAATGTGATTCCTAGCCCGATGAAGTCTGATCGGTGACGTTGAATCGTTTGCATCGTCTGTTTCACACCGCTATTGATTTGCTCAGCGAGCTTCGCTTGCAGCATTCTGATATTTTTCTCTTTCTCGAGATCGAGGTTTGACATATTCTCTGTTACAACAGCAGAAGCATAGAGATCAATATTGAAATGGACGTGTCCTTTCCTGATCTCTGGGTTGATATTCGCTCTTCCTTTCGAGTAGATAATCGTAAGCTGTTCATGCTTGTTAAGGGGCAGCACGACTGAAAACGGTGTAAAATTAGGCTGGAACAATCGCAAGCCAGTCAGTTCTTTCGGCTTCGCAATGGTAACGAGCTTGTTGTGTCGAAACAGACCTACCCCCGTCGCCTCTATTTCTTTTGACTTTCCTTTTGGATGGGAATCCACTGCTGCCAAAACGGGCAAAATTGCATCAACCCCTGGTGTACTGAGCATCTGAGCCACATCCTTAAGCGATACCTTAATGCCCCCCATTTTGACCAGCTCACGCATCGCTTCACCTGAAAAACGTTCAAATTGCGGTTGGGCAGTTAGCAATTCAATCCCTTTGCCTCTCGTCATGACAATATACGCTGTCAACCTGTTTTCGGGAAAGCGCGCGACGATATCCAATACTTCCGACATGCCCTCCTTCGCTAATTGTTCACCTATGACAATCATCCGGTGATGGGAATAGTAAATTTCTCGTGACATTCTTGCTTGGATCAAATTATTTGCTTCCCTGATCGTCCTGCCTACTGCAGAATCTACATAGTAACTCTTGTCACCACTCGTACCTCCACCACCTCCGGACTGTGCACCGAGGCTACTGACCAGCGGAACCTGGATGGATAACCGATACCTACCGTCTGGTTCCTTATCCATCGCCATCGCAATGACGATCGCTATATCATTTACTTCACGGCGATCCCAACATCCAGATACTAGGAACATACAGAGCGACAGCACCAAAATTCGGGTAACAGCCTTCACGATTTCCCCACCTCATTCGGATCACTGTTGCCTGTCACCCCGGATTGCCCTCCTCTTTGTTGAATCGAATTAGCATAACCATCGTTCATACGCCTTGCATTTTGAACACCCAAAAAGCTCGGGCGTTTTTCCATCATCGACCATGGCGCCCTCATCAGTACGTCTTTGAGATCGCCGATCGACATCGGTCCTAGCGGGGATAAATAAGGAATACCAAAAGAACGTAGGTTAGCCATGTGACCAAGGATGAGCAATAACGCTACCAGCATCCCATAGATGCCGAGGATCGAAGCTGCAATCATGATCGGAAAACGCAGCATCCGCAGTGAAATCGATGCATTAAAATGCGGGATGGTAAACGAGGCAATCCCTGTGAGCGATACGACGATAACCATGGGGGCAGAAACGATCCCCGCCTGTACGGCTGCCTGACCAACGACCAGTGCGCCTAAAATACTGACGGCTTGCCCGACTGTTTTCGGGAGACGAATCCCCGCTTCTCGCAAGGCTTCAAAGGAAATTTCCATGATTAGAGCCTCCACAATAGCCGGAAAAGGAATGGACTCCCGAGCAGCCGCAATGCTTAAAAGGAGCGTGGTTGGCAGCATCTGCTGGTGATAAGTAGTAATGGCCACATATAAGGCAGGGGTAATGAGTGAAATGACGAGGAATATGTAGCGCAGCAATCGAACAAGGGTGGCCATTTGAAATCGCTCGTAATAATCCTCGCTGGCCTGCATCATCATCCAAAACGTAACAGGCACGATCAAAACCATCGGTGTCCCGTCCACAAATATCGCGATACGTCCCTCGAGCAATGCCGCTGCTACCGTGTCAGGTCGCTCTGAATACATCACCTGCGGGAAAGGCGAATACGTGTTATCCTGGATCATCTCTTCGATATATCCGCTTTCCAGCACCGCATCCATATTGATCTTGCTGATTCGGCCAGTGACCTCCTGTACGATCTCTGGATCAGCAATCCCATCAAGAAAGGCAACCACCAGATTCGTGTTCGTCTCACGTCCAACCACCAAGGACTTCATTTTTAATCGAGGTGTTCGCAATTTTCGCCGGAGCATCGAGGTATTGGTACGAATATTTTCGATAAAGCCCTCACGTGGCCCCCGTACGACCGCTTCTCCTTCTGGTTCGTTGACGGAGCGTTTTTCTGCTCCACGGATTCCGAGCGTCAGCGCTTCTGTATTTCCCTCTACGAGAATGCCCGTATCCCCTGAAAGCACAGCTTGTAACAGCTTTTTGTAATCGTCTACTCTTCCCATCTGGGAAACGGGCAAAAGCGCCTCTTCTATTACTTTTATATCTTCATCGCCGTCTTCAAGCACCATTAACGATTTCAGTGCTGAATTGACCTCTTTCGTATCAATCAGCCCATCTACGAAGACTGCAACCGCACGCACACTGTTTTTTTGACGGAATTCTCTTAAGACAAAATCGGAGCAATCAGAGAACATTTTTTTCAACAAATCAATGTTCTCATCCAATCGAGGCGAAATCGGTATACCCTCCAGCTCAATCAAGCTGCAGGAATTCATCGTTTCAATCAGTTCTTTCATCTTATCTTTCTTCTTGAATTTCATTTCATCACCAACCACTGGAAAGCTACCCGTATTATGGTTGATTGACAGGAAATATATGCAAAGAGGTATTTCCACTACATAGAGAAACGCGGATGGGAGATAGTAGGAACACTTATGCCATTAAAAAAGAAGGTGAAAAAGTCATTGGCTCCAGCAACAAAAGAGTACGAACTGACCATCGATAATCACACCTTGTCCATTACCAATCCTGACAAGCCTCTATGGCCACAGGCCAAGGTAACCAAGCTAGATTACTTGCGTTATTTGTTGATTGTCGCAGCCCCACTCCTGCGGTATAGCAAGGATCGGCTCTTAACCGTCATTCGCTACCCTCACGGAGTTGGCGACAAACACTTCTATCAAAAAAACGCCCCTGACTATGCGCCTGACTGGATACAAACACATACGTGGGAGAATGTTCGTTACATACTGTGCAATGACAGGGCGACACTCGTATGGATGGCGAATCAAGCAGCATTGGAGTGGCACGTTTCCTTTCACCTCGCCCAGGATGAGACTCCGACAGAGCTCGTATTTGACCTTGACCCTTCCACAGATGATTTTGCTGTTGTGATTGAGTCTGCCCTCTTATTGAAACAGCTGCTCGATGAATTGCAGCTGCCATCTTGGGTTAAAACTTCTGGTTCCAGCGGCTTGCAAGTATACGTCCCAATCGAACTCCGCTATACGTTTGAACAGACGCGCCAAGTCGGACATTTCATCGCATCCTATTTGGTCAGCAAGCATCCCTCCCTTTTAACCATCGAGCGCTTGGTGAAGAATCGGGGAGATAAGCTGTACATTGACTATTTGCAGCACTGGCGCGGAAAAACATTACCTGCGCCCTACTCAACTCGCGCAAAGGAACAGGCTACCGTATCAACACCACTCCTGTGGGAGGAGGTTCCCCATTGTCATCCCACAGACTTCACCGTTTATACGGTTCCCAAACGGCTGGAGACATTCGGAGATTTATTCTCATCCGTATCTGCTCCGTCGAGACGAGCCTCCCTTGATGCTATCCTCGGTTTTTTGCAGTCACCGTAAGCCATTAGTTGGAATCCTATAGCCCATTTGTGCTATACTTGGCACAGATGTTTTGAGGCAAGGAGGCACATTCATGATTGATCCGATCGCAATTGCAATCGGCCCCTTAAAGATTCACTGGTATGGCATTATTATGGGGCTGGCTTTTTTCTTGGGTACTTATCTCGCTCGCTACAATTCCAAACGTTCTGGCATTGATCCTGATCACATCTTGAACATGGTGGTTCTGATCATTCCGGCTGCCATCGTTTGTGCAAGATTGTATTATGTCACGTTTGAATGGGAGCAGTACAAAGACAACCCGCTGGACATCTTCGCAGTTTGGGAAGGTGGCTTGGCCATTCACGGCGGATTAATCGGTGGTGTTCTGGCAGGAAGCTGGTATATTCGAAAGCATAATCTGCCGTTTCTTCGGTTGGCTGACATTTTTATGCCAAGCGTTATTCTGGGTCAGGCTATCGGACGTTGGGGTAACTTTATTAACCAGGAAGCGCATGGTGACGTGGTCTCTGCAGAATTTATGGCAAACTTCCCTGCGTTTATCCGCGATCAAATGTTTATCGGCGGACAATATTACCATCCTACGTTCTTGTATGAATCGGTATGGAACCTTGTCGTTTTCGCGATTCTGATGTTCATGCTTTACCGATTCAAAAAATTCGATGGACAGGTATTGTTCAGCTACATGATCCTGTATTCGATCGGTCGCTTTTACATTGAAGGCATGCGTACGGACAGTTTGTTAATTGCTGATACTCTCCGTGTCGCTCAGTTAGTCAGTCTGTGCTTAATCGCTGCTGGTGTCGTGCTCATGCTCGTTTTTGCACGTAAAAGCAAACAGACAGGACATTCTCAAAACTCGATTGAATAACATCGAGATGTCAACCATTTATAACCACTCGGGTCAGGACGACTGAGTGGTTTTTTCTATGCCCTCGTCTGAATTGTCGCAATGCGGGGAATAACTAGTAGATAAAATGAAAAAGGAGGGAAACAGGATGGATGATGGGATTTTGGAAGATTATCTGGATCGCCATGTACGTATTCATTTTGCTCCTGATATGATCGGTCAAGGATTATCTGCTTATGCGGAAGGCAAATTGTATGATTACAGTCCGAACGGCATTTTAATAGAAGAGCGCGACGGATCGCTTGACTACATTCCATTCTCTGCCGTACGACTCGTGCAAATTAAACCCAAGCCCGGCTTATGGGAACGATTAACCGGTTCATCCTAATGAAAAAGACACCTTCCCGCGTATCTATCACGGAAAGGTGTCTGTTGTATGAAGGTAATCACCTACAGAAACACGTCAAACACTACGTAGCATGCAGCAGCCAAAAGTCCGGTAATCGGAAGGGTAATGACCCACGTGACCAAAATGCGGCCAGCCACGCCCCATTTTACTGCGTTCAGCTTTTGCGATGCCCCAACCCCCAAGATAGCGGAGGTGATTACATGCGTTGTGCTCACAGGCAGTTTCAAAGCTGTAAAGATTGTGATAATCAAGGCAGAAGACAGGTCTGCTGAGAAACCGGAAATTGGCTTGATTTTCATAATCTTACCACCCAAGGTCTTGATGATACGCCATCCACCAAACGCTGTACCAGCAGCCATTGCCACAGCCGCTGAAATTTTTACCCACAGCGGAATAGTGAATTCGCCTGGTTCTTGTATTAAGAAACCTCCAGAAATCAGAGCAAGGGTGATTACGCCCATTGTTTTTTGCGCATCGTTAGCTCCATGGCTAAATGCCTGCCAAGCCGCTGACACAACTTGCAGCGAACGGAAGCCACGATTGGTTTTGTGGTACGCTGAGTTACGAACAAGGAAAGACACGAGCTTGATTACTACAAAACCAACAGCAAAAGCAACAAGAGGTGAAACAATCAACGCTTGGATAATGCTAGCGAAGCCAGACCAGTTAATGGCACCACTTCCTGCGGCACCAAAAGCAGCACCTGCAACGCCACCGATAATCGCGTGCGAGGACGAACTAGGAATTCCGAACCACCAGGTGATCAGGTTCCACAAAATCGCAGATGTCAGCGCAGCCAAAACGACGACCAATCCATTTTCCAGCTTGAATGGATCGGTAATGCCTCCCCCGATTGTCTTCGCTACACCCGTATACGAGAGTGCCCCAATCAAGTTACACAAGGATGCAATAATAATCGCCGTTTTCGGACTTAAAGCACGCGTCGAAACAGAAGTCGCAATTGCGTTCGCTGTATCGTGAAAACCATTAATAAAGTCAAAGGCTAGCGCCATGATGACGACGAGTACCAGAATAAGCAGCTCTGGCGAAAGATCAGGCATTCTTTAACACGATCCCTTCTACCAGGTTAGAGACGTCTTCAGCGAAGTCAGCACAGTCCTCAAGTTTATCGTAAATCTCTTTCAGTTTGATCGCTTCCATTGGATTCGTATCAGGAGAGTTCAAAAGATCAGATACCATTTTGCGGTAGTTGGAGTCAGATTCATGCTCCAAATCTTTGATTTCCCCAGCGATTTGTGTAACAACTTTATGATCCAGCTTACGCAGTGTGCGAATCAGCTCGATCAGTTTTGCTGAGCATTTCACCAAAATATTAGCTTGTGCCAAAACACGTGGATCTGGCTGACTAACTTGATACAGATACATGCGATCAGCGACACCGTCAATGTAGTCGATCATCGAGTCCATTGTATGAGCGAGTTGGTGGATGTCTTCACGCTCAAGCGGAGTGATAAAAGTAGAGTTTAACTCGTTCATGATGCGACGAACGATCTCGTCTCCTTCTTTCTCAACAGCCTTGATTGCCTTAACCTTTGTTTCTAGATCTTGATAGTTACCTATCATTTCGTAGAAAAGATGAGTTCCTTTGTGCACCGTGGCAATCTGCTGCTCGAACAGATCAAAGAAGATATACTTGTTTGATTTCAACATACGGGACTTCTTCACTCCTTTGAATAAATGACACCTTACAGATTATATCGAAAGTTATTGTTTCCGTAAATTTAAAATCAAGGCTAAGTGTGTATATTTTTCTTTAAGTAATTATTAAGTTTTTGTAAATATCCTTTACAAAGAAAAAAAACACTCGTGTCAAGATTGATTACGAGTGTTAGTCTTGCCAATTTTTATCTTTTAATGCGATGCGACCATCATGCAGTCTTTCTTTTTTTTCGCTTCATACATAAGCATATCTGCTTTTTTCGCTAATTCTTCCGCTGTTGACGCATGGTGTGGATATGAGGCTACTCCGATACTGACCGTGACACCTGAAAGCGCATGTCGCACTTGATTTTGAATTCGTTCTCCAATGGCCAATCCTCTTTTTGTGTCTGTATGCGTTAACAAAACGACAAATTCTTCGCCACCCCACCGTCCAACAGTATCTTGTTTACGTACACTTGCTTGCAATAGCGTCGCAAATTGGCACAGGAGCCGGTCCCCTTCCAAGTGACCGTAACAATCATTGAATATTTTGAAATTATCCAAGTCAATAAATAATAAGGTAACAGATTGATGATTGCTTTTTGCCAGCTCAACTTCTTCGACCAGCTTGTCCAAAAATCTGCGATTCACGAGAACACCTGTCAGTGAATCGTGATAAGCCATCTGTTGCAACTGATTTACATACCTCCCGATTTGATAGGCAGTAATCGTTTGAACGACGACCACAAGTAAAAGAAAGATAATCATGCTCTCATCCGCTGGCAAACCGTATCCGATAAGCCAAACCGAGATGATTACACAGGACACACCCAAACCAATCCAGCGTGAGTCCATCGTACATTACCCCCGATCTATCCGATGTCACCCTCTTTTCTCTTCATACATTAGACCTATCTCATAAAAATGAATATAGGTCTTTTATCACATATACAGGAATATTTTACCTATCTTCTTTTGTAAGTTCAAGCAAAACCACACAACTGCCACATGCTTTCTTTGAATTGGAATCAACTGGAAAGGATAAAATAATGGCGAATACATTAGACGGGAGTGAATGAATGGATGCCCCGTATTGAAGCAGTCGCTACGGCCGTACCGCCACACGAGATCACCCAAGAGGATTCCATGAAGCTTGCGCGTCTTTTCTTTGAGGATGCTTTTCCAGACATCGATCGTCTTTTACATGTTTTTGCGCATAGCCACATTCAAAAGAGACATTTTTGCATGCCGATGGATTGGTTTTTGGAGGACCGTCCGTTTGCAGAGAAAAATAACTTGTATATCGAGCATGCGGAAGCATTGGCAGTGGAAGCTGCCCGAAAATGTTTGTCAAAAGCGGGAGTCGAGCCTTCATCCGTCGATTGTTTGATGTTTGTATCAAGCACAGGCATTGCAACCCCAAGTCTTGATTCCCGCTTGCTTCATCGTTTAGGACTGCGTTCGGAAGCAACCCGTGTCCCCTTGTGGGGCTTAGGCTGCGCCGGTGGTGCGATGGGACTGTCGCGTGCATGTGAGTACACACAGGCTTATCCTTCGCGACGAGTTTTGCTCGTAAGCGTAGAGCTATGCGGCTTGACCTTCATCCGACAAGATTTGTCCAAAAGCAATTTGGTTGCAACTTGTCTGTTTGGAGATGGGGCTGCTGCTGTATTAATAGAAGGGGATCACGTACTGTCCTCCTCAGATACACCCAAGGTTCAATTTTGTGATGCTCGTACGACAACATGGCCGGATACCCTTGATGTAATGGGATGGGAATTGACTGATCCAGGGCTAAAAGTCATTTTCTCACGCGACATCCCTACTCTCATTCGTTCCTCGATGCGCGAAAACGTTGAGAGCTTTTTAACTCCGCACGGGGTGTCGATTGATCATTTACGCCATTTCATTTTCCATCCAGGAGGAGCCAAGGTGTTAACTGCTTATCAGCGATCGCTGGGAATTGGTACAGAGGCGACTCGTTTTTCCGAGGACGTCTTAACCAACTTTGGAAACATGTCTTCGCCTACTGTTTTGTTTGTCTTGGAAAAAAGCATGGAGAAGGCGTGGGAGCCAGGAGATCGCGGCTTGGTCGCTGCACTTGGACCGGGCTTTAGCTCGGAGCTGCTACTGCTGGAGGCGAGATAATCATGTTGGGTTTCTTTGGATTCGTCTTTGGGGCTGTCGTGCTGCAGCGAATGGCTGAGCTGTTCATTGCGGCGAGGAATGCCACATACATCCGTGCAAAAGGTGGCTACGAGGTTGGGGCAAGTCACTACAAATACATCGTGCTTCTACATCTTCTCTTTTTCCTTTCCCTTATGATAGAGGTTGCCGTGAAAGGAAGCGGTATGTCACTCCCCTCATGGTGGTCCATTCCTTTCGTCCTGTTTTTACTGGCGCAAGGACTGCGTTACTGGTGCATTCGCAGTTTGGGAAAACGGTGGAATACCCGCATCTTCATCCTTCCGGGAGAAGCCCCGATCAAACGTGGTCCTTATCGGTTCCTTCGTCACCCTAACTACTTGGTCGTCATGATCGAGTTTCTCATGCTACCATTGACTTTCTCCGCTGTCGTAACGGCATTGACGTTTTCACTCTTCAATGCATGGCTGCTCTTACGCGTAAGGATTCCGCTAGAAGAAGCTGTGGTCTACGACGGGCACAGCGAGTCATGAAAAGGAAAAAGTCTTTGGCTACCACTCAAGCCAAAGACTTTTTATCGAGTAAAAGGTTTATCACTCGCTGCCAAGCGGGAAAAGGAAAGAAGCAGTTACTTTTTCCCGTGAGGTGGATCTCAAGTGAATCGTACAAGCATAGTGGAGCCTCAGGAGACGAAGCGTATCATCGTCCGAGACTTTTTCGCTTTGATTGAAACGGTACCGAACAAGGATGACCAGGCTAGTATTCAAACATTTCTCCGCTACTTGCAAAGTCTTTTACGAATCAAGCAAGTCGTTCCTCCGGTTGTGGAAATCATGACCGTCATCAAACAAAACAAGCCCCTTCTCTACCACGCGGCACGCAGAGGTACTCTTCCTTCAAGCAACCTGCACATGCTTTTTCAACTAGAAATGGACATTGTGCTTGCTCACGAAAGGCTCCGACAGTACGACAAACAATAGGGGTAGGTCTTTGCCTTACCCTTTCAAGTTTTCTGGATTCAGACACTCAAGCTCTGGAATGACAAAACGACCATCCTTGCGAATCAGGACGTCATCGAACCAGATTTCCCCGCCACCCCAATCTGGACGTTGAATGGAAACCATATCCCAGTGTACAGACGATTTGTTACCATTGTATGCTTCGTCATAACATTGACCTGGTGTGAAGTGAAAGCTGCCGTCAATTTTTTCGTCAAACAAGATATCTTTCATCGGGTTGCGTATGTAAGGATTCACACCGATAGCAAACTCTCCAATGAAGCGTGCTCCCTCATCTGTATCCAAAATTTGATTCAGACGTTCTGTATCATTCGCTGTTGCTTCCACAATTTTACCGTCTTTGAAGGTCAAGCGAACATTTTCAAAAGTAAAGCCATGATATGGGGTTGGCGCATTATGGGTAATGACGCCATTTACGGAGTCCTTCACAGGAGCAGTATATACTTCTCCGTCTGGAATATTGCGCAGGCCCGCACATTTCACAGCAGGAATGTCCTTGATCGAGAAGGTTAAATCCGTTTCAGGTCCGACCAAGCGCACTTTATCCGTGCGGTTCATCAGATCAACGAGACTGTCCATGGCCTTGTCCATTTTCGCGTAATCCAGATTACACACCTGGAAGTAAAAATCTTCAAAAGCTGCTGTAGACATGTTCGCCAGCTGTGCCATAGAAGGATTCGGGTAGCGCAGAACGACCCATTTTGTTTTCGGCACGCGTACGTTCATCACCGGCAGTTCATACAGACGCGAATAGATGCCGAGCTTTTCACTTGGAACATCCGCCATCTCATTGATGTTGTTCGCTGCGCGAATTCCGATGTAGCCTTGCATTTTTTCCATGAGTTCAACTTCATGCGAAGCCATGATCGTCAGCTGTTCTTCATTGCAATTCATCGCGATTTCACGGCTTACGGCAGGATCAATCAATTGAACGTAAGGACTTCCCCCTGCTTTGTAAATCTCGCGCACAAGGGCTTGCACCAATTCTGGTGTGTCTCCTTTTGCGTTGATCAAAATGTTTTCCCCTGGCTGTACCCGTACGGAGTAGTTGACCAGATTGTAGGCCAATTGATCCAATCGTGAGTCTCTCATGCGTGACACACCCTTTTTAAATTTTCTGATTCCTCTTGTATTTTTACCGATTCAATCTCTCAAGTCAATAAAAAATTTTTTATCAACTATCCAGAAATGGGCCAGCCTTCATGCATCCAGGCTGGCCTTATTCTTCTTATGTGGTTACGTCGTTGCTTCCCTGTCTTCAATCGTCCCCATCTTGTACATGTCACTGACCAATTCCTGTGTCGTAGCCAAGCCAGCCGTGTGTTCGTCAGCTTCTTGATAATAGACTGCTCCGCTTGCATCTTCTGTGCCTTGATCACTCATCCTGTGTCGAGTCTGCTCTTTATCATGATTTGCCATTTTCATTCCTCCTTCCTTTGCCGTTTCGATCCGGTATAGTTTGTACGAGAATCTCCAGATTTAGCCGAAAAAAAAGACGCCTTGCCCAATCGAGGGACAAAGCGTCTTTATCATCAGTCATTATTTATCGTTATCGGATTCTGGTGCACTCATTGTCCAACCAGCTGCTGGAGCACTCACAGGAACAAAGCCGCCATTTGTAACAAATTGATCTGTTACTGGCATCATAGCCCATCCTGCTACATTGGAAATTACTGGAATGTATTGGCCACTCACGAGTACGAACTCATCTTTACCTGGCATCGTCATCCAGCCACCTTGTTGAGACAGGCCTTGGATAGGGCTTACTGTTTCAGGAGTTGCAGGTTTTACTTCAGGTGTAGTTGTAGGTGCAGTTGTTTCAGTTGCAGGCTTCTCTTCTGTTGCTGGTTTCTCTTCAGTTGCTGGTTTCTCTTCAGTTGCAGGCTTTTCTTCTGTTGTTGCAGGTTTTTCTTCAGTTGTTGTCGCTTCAGTTGCCGTAGTAGTTTCGGTAGCTTTTACTGCCTCTTCTGCAAATGCAGCTTGTGTAAACAGAGCTGCTCCCAAAATACAAGAACTCATGATCAGTGTGCTTTTCTTTTTCATATGTGTACACTCCCATTCCCGCGGTACACACTTTTGTCTTGCAAGAATGTCCCCAAACCCCAACTTGATAGCGTGCCTATATGCACTGCTGCATTTTCCTGAGAAAATACGTAAACTGATCTAACTCGTCGTCAGTCAGATTCTCCAGCAGCTTTCCTACTAGTGCTCTCCTGTCGCACAAAAGTCCTTCCAGAGTCGGAATCGCTTGTTGCGACAAAGTGACCCACACGACACGTCGATCTTGTTCGTCTCGGACACGGTCGATGTAACCGCCCTTCACCAGTCGATTGAGTGCAATTGTGGTGGCACTATTGGATAATTTCAAAATGGTCGCCAGCTCAGAAACTGTGCTTCGTCCTTTTTGATGAAGGACACGTAGCAAGATAAACTGCTTCGGACTGATTGACTCTTCCTCTAGCCAATTACTAATAAAGAAACGAGCAATTTCGACAAATACTCGATCCAGGTCCTCAAGTTTACTGGCACGGGACATATTGCTCACAACATCACCCATTTTCGGAAAATTAATAATATAAGTACTTTTACTATAAAACTATATAGTCTAAGTACTTGAAGATCAAGAGGACTCCCCAAAATTATTTCTTTTCACGAAAGATATGTATGAGCCAGACAAAGTGTTTACCACTTAATATTTTTATTGTAAAACTTATTTCAAGAACATCTTAACTCAAACAGGAAAAACTGACAATAGGTAAGCTAGCAAAATAATGTTACGACTTTTTCCATCTTCATCCACCGAGCCAATTATTTCCTTGAATCATCTTTCGTATCTATTCGTATAGCATGTATAATGGAAAGGCAGCCTTACACGCAAGAGGCAATCGACCACGGCATGTTTGCCACAGAAACCACATACATAGGAGAATTATTAATGGAACAAACCAACCCTACACCAAAATGGAAAGTGGAATTGCTCGATTGGTTAAAATCGTTTGTCTTGATTGGCGGTTTGACCGCCTTTATCTACGTCTTCGTCATGGCTCCCTATGTTGTCCAAGGGCGTTCCATGGAAAGTACGTTGCATGATCGCGAGCGCGTCATCGTAAACAAAGCAATTTACTATCTGAAAGAACCGCAGCCGGGAGAGATCGTCATCGTTCATCCGGATGCAACGGGTGACAACTGGATCAAGCGAGTGGTCGCAGTAGCAGGTGATACTGTGGAAGCCAAAAACGATCAGGTTTATGTCAATGGTCAACCGCTCAGTGAAGAGTATTTAGTCGAAAACAAGTTAAAAGCTTCAGCTTCAGGCGTAACGCTAACCGAGGATTTTGATCCTGTGACGATCCCAGAAGGCAGTGTGTTTGTCATGGGAGATAATCGCAACAATAGTATGGATAGCCGCGTCATTGGTCCTGTTCAACTGGATCATGTAGTCGGACGTGCAGAAGTCGTTTACTGGCCTCTCTCCGAAATCCGCCTTCCACGCTAAGTTTTTTTGCAACAAAAAGCCGCTCCATATACGAGCGGCTCTTTTTCGTTTTCATTTGAATTATTTGTGGGCAATCGCCGCTCCAGAGAAATAATCCTCCAAAGTGAGGCCACCTGCCATAATTTCTGTCGCGATATCCTTACCTACATAACGCAAGTGCCACGGCTCATACGCATATCCAGTGGTTTCTTCCTTGCCTTTCAAATAGCGAATAACGAAACCAAATTCTGCACAGTTTGCCTCTAACCATTGTCCTTCCGGCGTCTCGGCAAACGACTGTTCCAAGCGTGTTTTTGCATCTAATCCGGAAACATCCATTGCTAATCCAGTCTGATGCTCGCTCTTCCCAGGTACTGCACTAAAGGCTGCTGCATGCTCGGCACCTTGCGTTCTTACATACGTTTCGTAGAGCGATCTCTGGGTCTTATACGAACGATAGCCAGAAACGGCATACAGCTCAATTCCTTCTGTCTTTGCTTTGGCAAACAGTTCTTCTAATGCTTGTGCGGCTTCCGCCCTCAACAGTCGCTTTTCTACTTTTTCATCAAAAGGAAACGGCACATTTGGCTCTACTAAATCTGGTGGAATATAATCTGCCGGCAATGCCCGCTGCTTGTTTACGACAACCGTGAGATCTGTTGCATTCGTTACGGTTGGTACTCCATCCACATCTGTAATCGTCTCTGCAAGAGATGCCAGTTGAGGGCGTGCTGTCCCCTCGTTCGTTGGCTCAACTGTTGTTGTTTGCGTTCCCTCACCCGTCGTCTGTCCATTCTCAGCTGCTCCGTTAGACTCACTGGATAACAATCCACTTAATGAAGGAGGTTCACATCCACTGAGTAGTGCTACTGATAGTGCGGCGACGATCGCAAGACAACTGGTGCGATTCTTATTCATGATCGATCCTCCTGGTTCCTTACAGACACATATGTTCTGCTCTACCTTACCATGGAGTTATACGAAAGAAAAGGTAGCTAGGTCACGCTTTTTGCGTGGTATATTCCTCATTTACTGTTTTAATAAGCGCTGGCATCCATTCCTCCAGCGACCAAAATGGGAAGCCCGCTGCTTTTGCCTTGCTGTTATCCATGTAAAAGGATGCCACAAATCCGAATGGAGACTCATCAGCAGCGTCTGCCGTTTGTTCTATTCGAACAGGTTTCCCGACGGTTTGCGCAATCGTCTCCATCAGTTCAGCAAGCGAAACGGTTCCATCTGAGCACGCATTCACAGGCCCTGTGATAGACGCAGTCGCCACCCATTCCAAAAATTGTGCCGCTTCCTGCGCATGAACGAAGCACAGCTGAGCAGCGGGGTTCGAGATACCTATCGGGCGCTCCTCTTGCACATGCTCAATGTGAAAGTATAGTCGACGCGTGTAATCGTCTTCCGCCAGCACGATCGGAAATCGAACCGCTACGACAGGGAAGACCTGCTCCTGAAAAAAGACGGCTTCTGCTTGACGCTTCCCCTCTTGATAGGTCACCTCTTCTCTCGTTTGCGCCTGGATCTGATACGCATACGGATCAAATGCTTCTTCCTTCAAGCTTTCCTCTGCATAATCGTATACCGACAACGTTGAGGTCAAAACGTATTTACCCACTTTCCCCCGGAAAACCTTACATGCATCCATTGCATTTTGGGAGGAATAGCAGATGTTATCGTACACCACATCCCACTGCTCTTCCCCTGCAACCGCAAGTGAGCCGATGTCATCGCGATCAAGTGTTAGCCTTTTGACTGAGGCAGGCAAATCCACATCAGCTAGCCCCCTCGTTGCCACCGTCACATCTGCTCCTGATTCAACGAGGAGATTCACCAATCGTTTTCCAAAAAATCGCGTTCCGCCTAGAACAAGTACTTTCTTCATTTTTTGCCACATCCTTTTCTTGATCGACCTACTTGGTGTTCGTCAACTCGATAGACCGCTCCTCTTCCTTCCAGATGACCGTATAGCCGAGCTTTTCGCCAACTTTTTTGACTGGCAAAAATGATATTCCGTTTACCTTCACTACATCTGACTGGAAGGCCTTCAATTGTTGACCCAGCCCTAACAACAGCTTTTCGGCGTGAACATATGCGGCTCCATCTATCATCGCTTTTTGTTCTGCTGTATACGGATACACATGTCCATTTACGCGTAAATCAAAGGAACCTTCCTTTTCTTCCGGCGTCTGAACGGGCTGTGCAGCTGTATACGCAATAGCATCGACCCCAAGCACCGTACCCTCTCGCGTGTTATCTGCTCCGCCGTACATTTTTCCCGTTTCAAAATCGTAAACAATTGCTTGAACGTTACCAATGTTCGTTGGCTTTTCGGCAAAAACGTGACCTTTTGCCATCAATTGCAGAATGACATCTTGGTCAATGCCCGCTTCCCAAGTAACATTCGGATAGCTGCTAGAGAAAATGCGCGGCGCGCGTATCGCATCCTGAATCTCCATTCCGTGGTCAATCACATTGAGAATGGTCTGGGAGACAGAAGCGATGATCGTGGACCCTCCAGGTGAACCGATTGCCAAGAATGGCTTACCGTCTTTTAGCACCATCGTGGGAGTCATGCTGGAACGTGGACGCTTGCCGGGCTCTACCTGATTGACGCCGCCAGGAATCGCATCAAAATCCGTCAGCTCATTATTCAGCATGAAGCCGTAACCCGGGACCATCACTCCGCTGCCAAAAATATCTTCGATCGTGGTCGTATAAGCCACGATATTCCCCCATTTATCCATTACCGAGAAGTGCGTGGTCTGTTTGACAGGGCTTTGATCCGTCAGCTTTATGGTCACCTCGGGCTTTTTGCCGGGATCGTACTTCCACGGATCACCTGCCTTCACACTGGTATTTGCCGTCACTTCACGAATGAGCTGGCGCCGTTCCTTGATGTATTCGTCCGCAATCAGCCCCTTCTTCGGCACCGGATACACGTCCTCATCTGCCATATACGCAGCCCGATCTGCATAAGCGAGATGATTGGCTTCGATCAGATGATGCAAATAGGCTACAGAGCCGAATCCATCTTTTGCGTTATCGTAGCCTTCCATCAGCTTCAGAATCTGGATGAGTGTCAAGCCGCCGGAGCTGGGCGGTGCCATCGAAATGACTTCGTACCCGCGATACATGCCGCGAACCGGCTCACGTTCTTTCACTTGATAAGCCTTCAAATCAGCAAGCGTCATAGAGCCACCCGTTCTCTGTACTTCCTCGACGAGTGCCTTGCCGATCTCCCCTTCGTACAGGGCATCAGAGCCTTTGTCGCGGATGATCTTCAGCGTCTTCGCCAATTGGGGCTGTACCAGCATTTCCCCTTCCTTGAGAGGAACCCCATTTGGCGCAAACACCTGTGCAGCTGTCCCGTGCTTTTTCAGCTTCTCCATGGAATTGGCGATATACTGAGCGGACACCCAGTTGACGCGAACACCTTTTTCCGCCAATTCAATCGACGGTTCCACCACTTTATCCATATCCCATGTACCATACGAGTCCAACGCGTGTTCTACCCCCAGCAGTGTACCGGGGACACCTACAGCCTGACCGCTTGTATGACGCTCCTCAAATGGGATCGGCTTACCGTCTGCTTGTAAAAACATATCGGGGGTGACCTTTGCAGGGGCCATTTCCCGACTATCAATCACAATCACTTTGTTTTGTTCCTTTACATAAATCATCATAAAGCCACCGCCGCCGATACCGGACATATACGGTTCGGCCACATTCAGAGCAAATTGGATCCCAGCCGCAGCATCAATCGCATTGCCGCCTTGGGCTAAAATATCTCTGCCGACCTGGGCTGCCGCTGGATGAGAGACCGCAACAATCCCCTTCGTAGCTCCTTGCACGCCTGCTGGCGCACCTGGAACTTTTCCCAAGGCAAAATGAGGAAACGACAGCACGGAAACGATCGAGAGGGCTACCAACATCCCTTTTTTCATGCGATCCCTCCTAGTTCATTTATTTGCTTCTTTCATTATTATAATTTTCAGCAATTTTTAAGGTCAACCCACTTTCACAGTTGCCCATACAAACTTTTCTCTACAAAAAAACACTCTTCTGAAGCAAGACTAGTCGTCTCGTCAGAAGAGTGTGCAGGTATACGCTTATGGCATGATGACCAAATTGCTCACCACGCGTCTTTCTTTGCCACCTGAAGGCTTGTTTAACAGCTTGCCATTGAAATAAAACGCACTGGAGCCGCCGCCATCGAGGTTATACGCATCTACTACATGCCACTCTTGCAGCTTTTTCTGCGCTTCCTCCAGCGTAACACCTTTACTCCAGCCTTCCCGTCTTCCGTCAATGACAATAAGTAGTAAATCGCCGTTGTCAAAATGGCCGATCAGCGTCCGCGGTTGACGCGCATTCGCCCAATCACGCGGGATCGGAAGTCTTTTTCCATCCTGCAGAAGGCGCGGCAAAAAGCTCGCTCCCTGCAAAATCCCTTGTTGCGTAATTTGAGCCTGTGTCTTGATGTTTGTCCCGACCAGATGACCTTTGTTGTTAAATCCAACAAAGCTTAGCTTCGAATTATTGGAAAAGGTTCGAATCTTGCCATCAACGACAGTGATGCCTAGCGGAGTCAAATTCCCCTGCTTGTCAGACATAAAGCCGCCTGCATTGATCGCAAGGATGGCTCCTGTACGCTTACCTGCTTGACTCGTCGTCTCACCTTTGCTTTTCACGGAGTTGTTCGCAAGCACCATCTTCAGCGCATTCGGATTTTTTAGGCGAACTTTTGCCATATAGCCCCGGTATCCGCCTTCTTGCAAGGAGTACACCTTCACCGTAGAATTTTTCCCGAAGTGTTGACCGATCGGTTTGCCAAGCATGTTGGACAAAATCGTGTCCAGCACATCCGCGGATTTTTGCGTTTGTGATTTGCTGGCTTCAAGCGCGCTATTGATTTTCTTGTTTTGCTGCTCGTATTCTTTTTGTTCCTTTTTCGAGCGATCACGAATATCTTCGACGATGACCTCGACATTCCGAAGCTGTACTTTGGTTTCGTTGATCCGTTCCCCCAGTGCGACTGCTTGGCTATTCGATTCTGCCACAGGAAGCTTCAAGCCTTCTGTTTGGAGCTTGTCCACTGGATTTGCCTGCGAAAAAGCTACCAAAAAACCGAGCGCAGGTGCCAAAAGAAAGAGGAAGAAACGGTTTACCTTACCAAGCACGGGCAGCATCCTCCAATTTTTTCAGAGATGCTTTCAATTCACCCAGTTGTTTATTTAATTGGTCAACGCGATCCTGCAATGCTTCTTTGGTCTTGTTCGTTCCACCAATTGTTTCACCAGTCAACGCCAAATCTTCTTCCAGACTCGCAAGACCCTTCTGTACATTTTGCATCTCATCCTGCACCAGGGTCAGTTGATCTCCCAATGCCTTCATCTGCTGTTGATTGTCTTCTTGTACTTGATCAATTCGTTGGTTCACAAATTGTTGCTGCTTGTCCAACGTATAAACAGCAAAGGCATAGCCAGCATAGGCAAGTCCTACCCAGACCAGTACGGCCAAAACGATAGGTAGTAAAGGACGCTTACCTTCTGTCTGGGAGGGAATCAAGGCCTGAAACAGGCTGCCTCTTCTGCGTCTTCCTTTCTGCTTCCCGTTTGCCGGGAGTGGCAGCGTGGGTGACGAAGTCGATGACGCTCCCATGTATTTGTCGTCCATCGGCTCCCTCCTCCTTTCTGTGTCATAGAATGAGGTTTTATTATAACATAGAAAGTTTTTGAAGCAGCATTTTGCTGAATAATGGAAAAATAAGTCGATATAAGAAAATACCGCCAAACATTTATTTGGCGGTACTTCTCTTTATTTACGGATATGAAATTCGTTTTGCAGCTGATTGTGTAGCCGATGCAAAAACAGAATCGGGTCTTCTCTGTTGATCTGTTCGTCATGAAGCTCTAATTTTTTGCGCATAATGCTTGAGATCTGACTGCCGAGCTCATACTTCTTTTCTTGGGAGAGAGAAGGCAATCTGCTGATGAAGGAGGAAAGCAGCTGCCAGTCCTCACGGGTAATCGCCTGTTTTTGCCGCTCATCTAGGACGAGTGGCGCTTGATTCAACTCAAAGCTGTTTTTCGCCTTGTCTTTCTTTCCCTGAAAAAGAGTGGATCGTTGGCCCGTTTCCACAACGACTATCGTACCTGCTACCATATCGCCAATTCGCTTATCGCGGGGGTGGAAGAAGCAGACGAGCGCTCCCAGAAAGTAGCCAGATGGCATCCCATCAACGATACGAAACAAATTCCGAATCGTCGAGGAAATAAACGTTGCTGGCTGACCATTATCACGGATGACACGGATTCCCAACAGCCTTTTGCCAACGGTCTGTCCGGACCAGAGTGCTTCCAGAAATAAAAAGTAGCCAAAATTAATGAGGAAGATCAGAAGGATGACGACTGCCATCGCGTAGCTGCCAGAATCCAGGAAAAAATCATCTTCATTTCCAAATAAAACTATACCAAACATTATAAATACAGTAAGATTAACCAGGAGCAAGATGACGAAATCAATCAGCATAGCAGCTGCACGGCTGCCAAGTCCGGCCGTCTGAAATCTTAGCATAACATGCTCTGGTGTCACTACCGACGCTTCTCGATTTGAATCACTGCCGTATGTCGGTTCATTCATGATGATTTACTTCCCCCTTTCGATACTTTGCTAATAAGGAGGCATTATACATGGATATTACCTCGTTTTGGCACAAGCATAAAGCCTCTTGGGCCGAACTGGAGCAATTAGTGGAGCGTTTTACCCGCCAACCGCGACACATCAGTGCGACTGATATTGATCGACTGACCCAATTGTACAAAAAAACATCTGCGCATTTGGCTTATGTACGTTCCTACCATCCTGCCGACGAGATCACCCTATACTTAAACCAACTCGTCTTACGCGCACATAACTTGGCTTACAAGCAGCGGATGGGCAGCTGGCAGCAGCTCAAGTATTTCTTCGGCAGCTACTTGATGGGGCTGGTCCATAAGCGAATGAGCTTCATTGGCTTGGCAGCACTTCTATTCATCATCGGTGGTGTGTCTGGATTTGCCGCTGTCATGGTCGATCCGCTCAACCTGTATTATGTGTTGCCACAAGGGATGGCTGAACAGATCGATCCATCCAGGCTGGGAGAAGGGCATGAATCACTTAACAGCCCGGTCATCTCCACGATGATTATGACGAATAACATGAAAGTAGCCATACTCGCCTTCGTCAGCGGGATTACGTTCGGAATCGTCCCGATCTATCTCTTGCTTTTCAACGGCCTGCTGGTTGGAGCCTTGGCAGCGGTCTATTATCAGGCTGACAGCAGCTATGCGTTTTGGGCCTACATTTTGCCACATGGCGTGATCGAGCTGACTGCCATCTTCATTGCTGGCGGAGCAGGCCTTCACATGGGGTACCGCTTGCTAGTGCCCGGTCGCTACGCGCGAAAACATCAATTTTTGGAGGCGGCAAAAGAGTCTGCGCAACTGCTATTGGCCACGATCCCCCTCTTGTTCATCGCAGGAATTATCGAGGGTTATATTACCCCATCGAGTCTCTCACTCGAAGCCAAGTACATCGTAGCTGTCGGGACATTGCTTTTGCTTATCGCCTGGTACCTCGTCGGATGTAGACCCGATGATTCTCACAAAGCTTCTCTTGATTTGATGTCCAAATAAGCATTGATAACTGTCAGCGTCAATTGATCGGCCGGAACGTCCAGTACCTGGATACCTGCGCCGATCATTTTTTGTTGAAACGCCCTACGATCCAGCTGAAACCGTTGTGCTACTGCCTTCGTAAACGCCAAGCTGCTGTTGCTCGTGTTCGTATGACTCCATTCATGCAAAAGCGGATCTGCCAAAGAAAGCAGCAAGAGCAAATGCGAACGGCGCATCCGCCACAAATAATTGCTCAACTGATCTTCGACGAGGTAGTTCTCCATATCCGAAAAAAGAACGACCAAGCTCCTTCTCTTCTGCTGGCGATTTAAAAATTCGAGCGCCTTCGCCGGATCTGCCTCTACAAAATCACTTTTCAGGTTGTATGTTGCCTCTAGAAGGGTATGCAAGTGGCGCAGCCCTCTACCTGGAGGTATGTACGTCTTTATTTCATGCGAATAGGCTAATAGCGCTACCTGATCTCCTTGGCGCAAGGCTACCGCAGCTAAGGTGAGGGCAGCCTCCAGCGATATATCCAGTCGCGTTTGGTTATCCAGCTCGACTCCCATTAGCCTGCCACAATCAATCAGAATGGTAATGACCTTGCCGTGCTCGGGGCGATACTGATTCGTCATCAGACGGCGGGAGCGTGCTGATGCTGACCAGTTGATCGTGCGCGGATCATCATCAGGAACGTAATCGCGAATGGCATGAAATTCAGTACCCGCTTTCGCTCTACGCATGATTTTTTTCCCATCGACGATCAAGCTCTCTTGCAACGAAGCCAAATAGCCGCGAACGGCAGAAAGGTCTGGATATACCTTGACGGTTTGTTCACACAGAAAGCGGCTTTGGCGATACCATAAACCGACCTTTCCATTCCAACGCATGTAAAGCCAGCGGAACACGTATTCACCGCGTTCTTTTCCTCGCGTCATGAAAGCTATTTTGTTTAAGGGTTGATCCATAACACCTGTGACTAGACCTGCTTCCTCAAAGGACAACGGCAGATCATCCACAATGAAGTAAGGAACAGATTGCCCGCTTCTGTTCGCAAGTTCCAGCTCGATCGAAAACGACTGTCCGATATCCGTCTGCTCTGGCAAAATACGCCGGATCGACAAGTCACGTCGCTTTGGGATGGTAAACCAGTCTATGATGCTTGCGATTACGAGTAAGCCGTTGTACAAGAAGAAAATGGAATAGCCAACCTCCAGTATAAACCCGATGACCGCGATCGGTACGCCAAGCAATACCGCGACAAGCAGGCGCTTGGAGGGCAGGACAAAACGGTCCGCCAAAAAATCAGCGAGGAACTGGAATAGCCGCCAGCGTCTCTTCGATGATGTGGTCACTGGTACCCCCCTCCAATTCTACCTGCGGTGACAGTATGAGTCGGTGCCGCAATGCAGGACGGGCCACCATCTTCACGTCATCAGGCGTTACAAACATGCGATTGTCCAAAAGTGCCCACGCTTTGCTCGCCATCAGCACAGCGATTCCTGCACGAGAGCTGGCACCCAGGAGCAGTCGTTTCGTTTCGCGTGTATTTCGAATCAATGTCGTAATGTACTCCAAAATCGAATCATCCACGACAACCTCTTCTAATTGGCGTCGCTTTTCCAATATCGCATCCCATGTAAAGAGCGTCTCTTGCGTGCGCTCGTGACTGCGTTTATTCGGGATATGCTTCGCGAGTATTTGCTTTTCATTTTCATGGGAAGGATACGACATCGTCAGCTTGAACAAAAAACGATCGAGCTGTGCTTCTGGCAGCACATACGTACCTTCGTACTCAACCGGGTTTTGCGTAGCGACGACGAAAAATGGATCAGGTAACGGATAGGTGACACCATGAATCGTCACTTGTCCTTCTTCCATCGCTTCCAATAAGGCTGCTTGCGTTTTCGGTGGTGTCCGATTGATCTCGTCAGCCAGCAATAGGTTTGCAAAAACAGGGCCTTTGATTGTCTCAAACTGGTTCTGTTGCATGTTAAACACCACATGGCCAATAATGTCAGATGGCATCATGTCAGGCGTAAACTGGACGCGCTTGCTCACGCCCCCCATTAATTCCGATAAGGTTCGCACCATTTTCGTCTTACCAATACCAGGTACACCTTCTAGCAATACATGACCGCCGGCAACCAAAGCCGTTAGCAGTAACCGAATATTTTGCCGCTGACCAACCAGCTCTTTTTCCATTTGTTGCAATAATTGCTCCACGGTTGTTGTCACTCCTTCTCCAAACGCTTCATAATCTCATCTAACAAGAGACTGTCTGCAAGCAAGCTCTTCGATGAATAACGCCCTTCGATTTTTGCCTGTTCCAGTCGTTCCAGCAGATGAGCAATTTTCTCTACCTCTTGATTTGTCCATTTTGTTTTGGCGTACCTCACTATCTCCACACGGTCCGCCCGCTGGTGCACACCCCAGCGATCGTGCAACAGCTGTCGCATGTACGCTTCTCGATGCCGCAATGCATCCTGAGCCAGCCCTCTTCTTTCATACCAGCTAGACACAGCGAGCAACGTTTCATCGCCTCTGCGCACCGTCCATTCCCTGAGCGTATAGACAGGACCGAAACGTTTTCCCTTCCACCACACGTACAGTAAGAGAACGATGCCGAGTTGTATGCAGGCTGCCACTAACCAGCCTGGGTAGATCGCCAATAACCCTGGTTTCTCTAGCAAGCCGTGATGGTATTCGTCCACCCACAGGACGGACCATTCTCCTTGTAAATACGGCCATATTGCTTCAAAGTGGGACAGCTGATCAATTCTTTGGTTCGTCAGCCAATCCGGTACGAGAAAAAACGTAACGGTACCGTCTCCCACTTCTGTTCTTCCAGCGAGTATCCCCTGATCGTCGTAGAGAAGCGGCTCCATGTCTGCTTCTTCTATCAATCTGAGCGAGGTCTCTGCTCTGCCCATGAACCTCCCCTGGACGAGAGGTCCCTGAAGGTTGCGCTCCTGATTCTCCTTGTCTTCGATGTAATCCGTATCAAAAGGAAGGTCTTCCCACTCGGATGGATTCGATTGAAACAGAATCAGGTGATTACCTTCACTAACCCAATCCAGGATGTCTATCTGTTCCTCTGGCACGAGTCTTTTCGGCTCTACTACAAGCATGGCCTGACCTGTTGCTGCCGGCAAAACACGCATTGGCTGCCGCCATTCCTTCACCTGCTTGCCTTTTTCCTCTAGCAGTACGAGCACCGCCTTGATTCCTGTCGGCTGTGCGGACGAAGCCAAGTACGGAGGGAGACTCTCCGCTGTAGGTTTAACGATAAACCAGCCTACAACGACAAGCAGCAAGGTTGCCAAAATAATTCCGACACGATAGGTGCGCAAACTATCCATGCTGTACCTCCTCGCGCCAGATGCCTTCTAGTTCGTTCACTCGTTGCCAGAACGACACTTCATCTACAAGCGCCTTTCCGTACCAAACAGCATCGAATTCGCGTGCAAAGCGGCCGAACACCTCGCGTAAGCTCGGTTGATTTGCCTCAATTTCTTCTGCGTATTCCCAGTTTGTTTTCCATTTCTCTACTCGAACCCATGACTTCATTTGAAAATAAACCAACAACGCCAAAAACAACGCACGTTCTCCTTCCCGCCATTCTCCTCGCGCTGCTTTCTCCTTCGCATCGCGCAAATAGTCTGCATGAGAACGTATTTTTTCTCCGTCCATAAACAGCGGTCGATTCTTCTTCTGTTCCCAAATCATTCTCCGGAACAACCAGTAAATGATGCCGATCAGTCCCAGTACTGCGATCGTGAGTACGATCGTTGATACCGTATTTGCAGCACCGGACGGGATACTGGTCCACGAAAAGAGATCAGCGATCAGCTCGATCACATACTCTATCGCCTTTTGAAGCCAGCTCTCCCCGTCCCCTTGGGGCAAATGGAACTCATCTCGGGCTAGAATCTCTTGTAAATGTTCCTTGTCATCCACCCAAGGACTCGTGCTAATCATGTCTAACTCCCGGCTCTTGTGTAGGAGTAGAAGGAACTGCTGAAGTGGTTTCTGGTGCTACTGGTGTATTTTCTGGTGCTGATGTGGCAAGCTGACGGCTCACCAGCTCTTGCAAATCCGAACCGTCTTTTCTCACGCGCAGATCAAAGTAGGCCAAAGCGTAAACGATGGACATCCACGGCATTAAGAGGCAGGTAAGGACAACCAGAATGATTTGCGCGAGTATAGACGTACCCAGGACACCAGTGAGAACTAATTGCATGCCACTGGAGAACATCGAGTAGATCACGCTGAGAACAACAAAAATACCGAACAGTCTCCAAAAGTTACCTTTTGTCAAATTCCAGCTCTGGCCGATGCCAATACCATCGCGTTCGAACAGAACGAGTGGCATATAAAAGCCCCAGCGCAGCAAGAAGAAGCCCGGAACAAGCATCATTCCTGCAATTAAAAATAAATAGCCAAATATAAACAATACGATCATAAACACTACGCTGCTTTCATCAGACGGATCAAACATGGTCTCAAACGACATTCCACCAGCGACGGCTATCAAAACGATGAACAATCCATATACAATGACAAATGCTGTTGTCAGTGCAAACACGATCAATCCATAAACGAAAGTACTGCCAGCGAGCGGCCAAAATCTGCGAAGCGGCCCCTTCAACGCATCCTTTAAGCTCAAGGCTTCTCCCTCTAGAGCAGCTTTTGTCAGCAAAATAGAGCCCGATATCATTTGCGGATAGGCGACGACCATAAGTAGCGGTGCGACAAGGAATATAAATATGAGCAGCATGGGCAGGCTCTGTGTCATAAATTCTTCTTGTCCGGCAAACCTTGCGCCTAACGATTCTGCAAAGTCCATACCTTCTGTATTTTGTGCAAGCAGGGGAACCCTGGTAAGATCAACCAGAAGCAATTGCTGCAGGAGTAAAAATGGACCGAACCAAATCAAAGCCAACAGAAAGAATGCACCAAAATGCTGGCGATACACAGAAAAGCTCTTGTCCAACAGCTTCCCCACTCCCATGGGGGCAATCGGCATACGATTCATTGAGAAACCTCCATCTTTCTTTTTGAGATTACCTGATAAGTATACACGATTTTCCTGTCTTTTTAAAAAAATCCTCTAAATCTGCTAATGTTTTCCTGCCTGATTTTGTCAAATCAGGTGTTAGTCCAATGCGGTCATCCCCTTACTGAATATGATAAATCATGTATTGTAAGGGGGGTGTTGACTTTGAAACCATCGAGAAAGAAGAGGATTAAAGCAAAGAAAGCCCGTTGCTGCCCCTGCAAGCGACGACGAACCGCCAAACGCAAAACCAATAGTTTGATCAAAAAATTACGCCGTTTTGTGCGTATCCACGTACGGTCCCCGCAAGTAAATGTGACCACACCCACACCACAAGTAGAAGCACCTGTTGTACAAGTAGAGGCACCTGTTGTACAAGTAGAGGCACCTGTTGTACAAGTAGAAGCACCCGTTGTACAAATCGAAGCTCCAAGCCCTATCGTCATTCCCGCACCTGTTGTGAAGGTTGATGTCGAAACGAAAGAATCTGCTGATCAAGCCTGTTTAGACGAGCTTCGTCAAGAACTCGGCAAATGCATGAAAAAGAATCAAATCGTGGAGGTCTTGCTGTTGACGGATTGGGGACCAGAGAGCCGTTCCTATCGAATCGGAAAACTTCTTAGAGTGGAGGAAGGAATCATTGAATTACAAACAATATCCTCCTCAGCTACGAATGGAGCATCTGTCGTTATTCCTATCCCCCACATCGTCGCGATTATTCCGAATGCAGAGCCCAATTGAACAAGCTGTTGTTCTTCGCAGCTCTCACTTTGCTTGAAGATGCGGGGAGTCTGAATGTCGTAGATTCCCCGCATCTTCTGTGATCGTGTACCCCTCGCATATGGGACAAGCCTTTGATGGTGCAGCTTATCATGCAGGCTCGTCCATTCTCGCAGGATCGTACATCACCCTCTCTTGGCCAAAAGGTGTAAGTAAACGCCCACTTCTCCGATCTCTCAGGGAAGTGGGCTGTAGTATTCGCTTTTTGGTGTTACCTTGCCCAGTTATTCCATACGTCTAGCACATCTCTTGCGACACGATCCCATGTAAATCTTTGTTCGGCAAGCTGGCGTCCGCTTCTCCCCATTTGACGCTGGAGATCGCGGCTGGACAATAGTTGTTTCAGCTGTACGGCAAACGCTAGAGGGTCCTCCGGCTGCTCGACCAACAGTCCATTGCCTCCGATGATCACCTCAGCATTTCCACCCCGCTTTGTCGTGACAAAAGGTAAACCGGCAGCCATCGCTTCATAATGAACACGCGCTAGCGGCTCCTCCCATTGTGATGGACAGACAAAAACGTCACCCGCCCAGAACCAGTGGTGAATCTGATCTGCCGGAACAAATCCCGTTGTAATAACCGGAACAGGCGAACGATTCGCTAATGAGCGTACATACGCTGCATAATCACTGATTTTATTCTCACCATACCAAGACCCTCCAACCAAGACGAGAGCGATGTTGGAATGGTAGGAGCGGAGTTCATTCATCGCACGAACCAGAATGTCGGCCCCTTTTTTCGGCGTCAGTCTTCCTACAAACAAGATCACTTGTTTGTTGCCAAGATTGTGCGTCGCCCGCAGTTCCTGACGAATTTTTTGCGCCATTTTGGATCCTTCCACCGGAACGAATGTGTCCAAGTTCACACCTGAATAAATCGTTCGAAGCTTATTTGCTGCTTCGGGATACAGTGAGGCAATGACCCGGCCGACATAATCACTGATGGTAATGATGCGTTCTGTTTCAGCAACGGCTCTGGCAGCATCTGCCTGCCCTATTTTTACTGGATCAAACATATCATTGTGCATGCTTAGGATGATACGTGCGTTCGGGCATACTTCTCGAATGATAGGAACCATCCGCGGTCGGTTAAAAACATGGATGACATCATAGTTGTTCGCACTCAGGAACGCGGCTACTTCACGTGCATAGTTCTCGAAAACACCTTGACCGTCTACCCGCACATAACGCGCATTGCGAACTTTTTCATCCTTCGGTAGCGTGGGATCCGACGTTCCCAGGATAGTCAGCTCATGATGCCTCCCCAGAATATCTGCAATCCCTGAAATATAAGTCTGAATCGCTCCCCCTCGTATAGGAGGGACTGGCAATTTTTCTGTACAGACCATGATAACTTTCATCCGAATTCTCCTTTCCCGTTCCGACTTCTTACATTAGTTGCCTTTTGTCTTCTTTGTTTTTTGATGCTGCTTCTTCATCTGATTATTGATGAATTTACGGCTTGGTTTCGCCGATTTGGCAACCTTCTTGCTTTTGTTGGAAGTGACGGTCCGGGACTGCTGGTTTGCTGTCCACACAGTTTGTTTTTTGTTTTTCCCTGCTTGACTTATTGGTTTTTCTTGTGATGATTTGGGCTTTACATTGATAGCGACTCGTACTTTACTTTGAGGCTTGCTTGGCTTTCTGCTGCTGCTTTTTGAGACAGCAGAGCTCATTCCCCGCTTTTTGTTTGGACGAACGAGTTTTTGTGCTTCTATCGAAACGAGTGGCGCTGAAGGCGTAAACGGAACATTTCCCGAAAATAAGATCGGAGCTCTGCGGGTAGTGCTTCTTTGTTCTACCTCTACCCCTTCCTTCCGACTTTCTTTTGGTTTAACTGGCGTTTGCTTGGAAGTCGGAAGTGAACTGGCTGCCTGGTCGCTTGCAGGCTCCTTGACTTTGGACTCTTTTACTTTGGACTCCTTGACTTTGGACTCTTTTACTTTAGAATCTTTTACTTTAGACTCTTTGTCTTTGGATCCCTTCACCTTAGACTCTTTATCCTTGGGCACTTTGATCTTGGACTCTTTGATCTTGGACTCTTTGTCTTTTGGCTCCTTGACCAAAGACTCCGTTGTCGGAATGGAAACCGCCGCAACAGGTATGAGTTCCTTGATATCTGATGCCACCCTTTGCGGTTCAACGACTTCCGTTATTTGGTCATAGTTGCCCGGTTCATATTTGCTGATGTCTTTCGCGAGCTCTGCCAATGCCGCATCTTTCGTTTTATCCCCCGTCAATACTCGCTGCAAGATGCCTTCTGCTTCCGTGGACAGAAAGATTGCGGGATCATAAAACATCTCTTTTAGGTGCTTATAAAATTCGTTTGGCACTGCCATGTCATTTAAGAGCACTTCAAACGATTCACGATCCAGTGGATTTGCCTTATGATAGGCTTCGATCATGCCGCGCATCCAGGTAACATCCCAGACGCCCATATCATCCATCGTACTGGTGATGAGCTTGCGCAAATCCCGAAACGGCAAATCGTACGACACGCCATCCAGGTCGATGACCCAAAGCCCTCCCGGACCATTTTGTCCATTTGACCAGCCGTAATCTTGGTGCACCAATCCCCAGTGAGCCTCTCCCATTTTGATCATTTTCGGATAGGCAGAAGCCTTTAATTTTTCTAAGGCTGCCCATGCTTGCTGTTCATAGTGGTCGACGACGGCCAAAATAGATTTACTTGCCGGGGCTTCACTGTAGGCTTTTGCTACTTCCCGCATCCAGCCTATTTTTTTGGCAATCTTTTGATAATGATTGGGCCAACGATATAAACGGGAAGAGTTTTTGGCTCCTGCGGGTGGAACATAGCCTTTCGAATGACGATGGAATTCACCAAGACCGTAGCAAAGCTCTTGCGCGCCTACCAAATCTACTTTTGTTGCTGGTTGCAAGGCAATCCAATCGGTAACAATCCAGAGTTTCCCGCCTTTTTCCACATAAAGACTGCCATTTCGGGCTGGAATCAGTGCTGGTACCCTTGCCCCCTGTTTGACGACGTATTCTTGGAAAGCCACACTATAGAGACTTCGTTCAGGCGTACGGTGCAGTACCTTTAGGCTGCGCGGACCTTTATCGGTCTCAATGCGCCAAATAGCCCCGCCTTTGTCTGGCTTAGAAGTAATGAGCGTACGACTCTTCACCGACATGTCATACTCTTTGATCACTTGTTCTGCGACCGCATCTACTTCTGGTGGCACTGTCAAATCCCAGTTAGCCGGTGTTTCCACATTCCCTTCTCGGGTATCCCATGGCTTAATCACATATTGTTCCATTCCATTCCCCCCACACTACTGTGGTGATGCCTTCGTCCTTCTTCATAAGCTATTCGCTATGTTCTTTTCTCGAACCGGACAAATATCACTGGGAGTCTGCCAATTCGTTATTCGCACAGGGATAAAGTCTCTCAAAAAAACAGCTTGACCCCTCGCATGGTAGCGACAGTCAAGCTGTTCCGTGTTAAATCATCAGCAATTCGCGTATTTCTTGCTCGGTTATAGAAGAGATTGCCTCTTGCCCCGGGGTAATGATTTCCTCAATCAAGTTTTTCTTTTTTTGTTGCAGTTCGTACATCTTCTCTTCGACAGTCCCCTCTGCAACAAGCCTGATCACTTGGACAACGTTTTTTTGTCCGATACGATGGGCACGATCAGCCGCCTGTTGTTCTACGGCTGGATTCCACCACAGATCATACAAGATGACAGTATCCGCACCTGTCACATTTAATCCTGTTCCCCCAGCTTTCAATGACATGAGAAACAAATCCCGCTCTCCTTCGTTAAATCGGTTGCACAAATCTAGTCTTTCTGCTATTGGTGTCTGTCCATCCAGATAAAAAAACGGAACACCATGATACCCCAGCTCGCGTCCGATCATCCCTAGCATCTCCGTAAATTGAGAAAAGAGTAAAACGCGCTTCCCGGCGTTTTTGCATTCCCCGATGATCTCGAATAGCTGTTCGAGCTTGGCTGACCCTCCATCATACTCTTTGACGAACAGCGCTGGGTGACAACATATCTGGCGCAGCCTCGTCAAGCCTGCGAGAATTTTGATCCGATTTTTTTGAAAGCCTTTATTGTACAGGTGCTTTACCGTTTCCTGTTGGAGCTGCGCCAAATAGGCAACATACAGCTTTTTCTGTTCTGGCAACAGCCTTGCGCTTTGCAGTGTTTCAATTTTGGCCGGCAATTCCTTCAGAACCTCAGTCTTGAGCCTGCGCAATAAAAACGGACGTGTCCGCTTCGCAATCGTATCTCGCGGCAAGTCGAGGAATTCCTTTCGTGCAGGAAAAAGCTCTGGAAAAACAACATCGTAGATGGACCATAGCTCTTCTACCCTGTTTTCCACAGGTGTTCCTGTAAGAGCAAAGCGATGCTTGGCTTTTATTTGTTTTACTGTCTGTGCTGTTTGGGTGACATAGTTTTTGAAGGTCTGCGCTTCATCCAAGATCAAGGTGTGGAAGGAATGCTCCTCGAATTGGGCATGATCACGACGCAAGAGCGGATACGAAGTAATCAGCACGTCGATTTGTGACAGCTCGTTTACGATTTGATTCCGCTCTTCCTTCGGGCCATCCACAATCACGCTGCGGATATTTGGCGCGAACTTTTTGATCTCGTTGTGCCAATTGTATAAAAGAGAGGCAGGAGCCACGATAATCGCTGGGAGCTTTTGTTCTCGGATTTCGGGCAGAACTGAGAGAAGGAAGGTAATACTTTGCAACGTCTTCCCCAGGCCCATATCGTCTGCGAGAACTCCCCCAAAGCCGTAGTGGGCCAGTGTTTTCATCCATTGATAGCCAAACTTCTGATAATCCCGAAGTGTCCCCTGCAAAGATTCGGGTACGGGAAAGTCCAGATTATCAGGGTTACGTATATTCTCCAAAAACTGGCGCAACGATTTGCCTAGCTGAACAGACTGTCCCTGCGTGGGGATATCAAGCAGACGCAGCCCGCGAAAAGCAGGCAGTTGAAAGCCACTCCCCATTTGCTCAGCATATTGCATGCCCATCTCGTCTAAGAAACGATTGATTTGCTCAAATTCCTTTGTCTCAAGCGGCAGAAGCGCTCCATTCGACAGCCGATGATATCTGCGCTTTTCTTCTACCGATTGGATAACACTTCGGATCTCGGACTCGGGCATCCCATCCATATCAAAGCGAAAATCCAGCCAATTTGTTCGCTCATCGACATCCACTTTTACTTTTGGTGGTAGGTGCAGAGGCTGAATCCTGATTTTTACGGAGGTCGTCGCGTATACCTTTACCAGCTTTTCCAGCTTAGGGACGACGTGGTAAAGGAAGTCATACTCAGCTTCCTCGTCATCGAGAAAATACCCTCCTTCCGTGCGGATAAAAGCACTTTCCTCCATCAGCTCTAAAATCTGCCGCTCCTTCTCCCCGTCACGCATCAAAATCAGCTCACTGCCACGTTGCCCTTCGCCTTCATAGCCTTCCAGTGGATTGATGACGATATCGCCGTATTGAAACTCAAGTCCCGCCAGCAGCCGGTCTCTTACCCTGTCCAAATACAATTTGGCTTTTAACTGGAATTGCACGACTCGTTGCGAGACGGCTTTTGCAATTTGCACGTTCCCCAGTTTCATCAAGGCCGGGACAACCTGAACCATGAATGGCTCGATTTTTTCGGCGGGAATGTGAATCCGCTCACTGCTATGAGATTCTAACAAGTGCTTCAGCTCTGCCAAACTGTGGCATTGTTCCTTCGGCAATCTGTGCCATTTTCCATCGACGAGCAACAATCCGTAAGCTTCCAAGACAGTGATTTGCTTAAAGCCTTGCACTTCCAGCTGATATTGATCTGTTTTTGTCTGGTCAAATTCGAAGTGGAGCGGCGGCGGTTCATCTATACATGCAAACGTGGGATACATTTGGTCTTGATGCTGAATGTGAACAGAGGGTGCGGTAAGTAGCAAACCAAATAATCGCTCCCAGGTAAACGGTGGAACAAGCAGAACCCGTTCTCCACCCACATGCTTCTGTTCCTGATAATGGTAGCTTGCTGTCTCCCGATATATTTTTTCCGTGCGGTAAATTTGCAGGAGTTCGCGGAGGATGGCTTCATGCTCTGGCAAAAAGCGATGCAAATTCGGGTCATACGTAAATTGGCTAGAGAAACGATACACTTGCTGCTTATCCACCCGGTCTAAGAAAGCGCGAATGTCCTTTACGATGTACAGCCTCTTTGGCCCTAGCTTCAGCTCTATTCCGATCATGCTCTTGCGAAAGCCGTACGGCACGATTTTACATATGATTTCCAAGGCAAGCGTTGTTCGCGAATCCAGCAGCACGCGATTATGGCTTGTCCGAATCGGCCGATCCACGAACAAGCCGAACAGTCCCTCTGTTAGTTGGGAATCAGCCTGTCTTGTCATGCCTGCTTGTCTCGCTGTAAAGGAAGGGGAATAGCTGTCAGGATGCTCGTCTAATTGCAGATCACGCAAGGTTAGCAACGAGGCTGCAACATGCTGACAGTAGTGATCGTACGACGCTAAAGTAGGGCAACTGCATACTGCTGCCATACCAGAGTCGTCCAGTTCAATCGTAACCTGATAATTATTTTTTCCTGCGCTCACTGTCGTTTTGATCCAAGCAGGCTCCAATTGAAAATGCTCCACAAGCACGTTCCCAGAACGGTAAAAAGTCTTTCCTCTTTCATAAGAAAGGCGACCGCACCATTCTTTTATCGTTTGATGACTCACTTGAAAGCTCATTTTCTGTTCCATCCTCATCATGAAATATGTTTAATATTACAGAATGCAACAGAAAAAAGATACGCATGCACGCGTATCTTTTTCCACAAATAGAAATCAATTAGGCGTCATCGGAATCTTCGTCATCAGAATCTTCGTCATCGGATTCTTCGTCATTGGATTCTTCGTCATTATAGTTTTCCTCATCAGAATCTCCATCTTCATCATCTTCATCGTCATCTTCGTCATCATCGTCATCATTGCCGAAGTATAATTTTTTCGTAGTGCCATCTTCGTATTCAATTTTTATTTCTATTTCTTCTGCACCTTCACCAATGGCCTCACGTAATTGCTCCAACCATTCGTCCATGTTAACCACACCTCCTGGAAATAATGATTGCTTGGCAGTATTTGCCAACAGCTTCACTGTCGACATTGATACTATATGAAGAGTTCATTGTTCATGTATGGACAGTTGACCCTTACTCACAGTAGACTTTTACACAACTTGCCATTGCACGAAGCAGTCTGCTGTTGCATACGCATCGGTTACATATTTGGAAGTAGACTGGACAAACTTTTGATGGAATCGCCTTGCATACATCATGACTTCGCTGAGGAAGGGAGAGCTCATTATTGAAAAGACGATTTCTCCAAAGCTTGTTGATCGGGATTAGCTTGTTGCTTACAAGTGCCTTGCCAGTTGACTCGATTATGGCCTCACCAGATCACCCGTACCATTTTGGATTTAAAAAGAGCAAGAATGGTCAGTTACCCTCTATCAACGAGGAAGGCTTTAAAGGCATTGTGGATCGGCACGGTGCGGTTTTTTTAGGGGATACCACGAAAAAAGAGCTTTATTTGACGTTTGATAACGGTTATGAAAATGGCTTTACGCCAAAGATTTTAGATACACTTCTCGCGAGAAAAGTCCCTGCCATTTTCTTCGTGACGGGTCATTTTGTGAAGGAACAGCCCGAGCTGTTAAAGCGAATGGCACAAGAGGGGCATCTGATTGGCAATCATTCCTGGAGCCATCCTGATATGACAACCGTATCCAATGAGAAAATCAGAGACGAATTAACAAAAGTAAGTGAAGCTGTCCAGCAAGTGACCGGACAAGCTACCATGCGTTATTTACGTCCTCCCAGAGGAATTTTCAGCGATCGTACACTTGCTGTAACGAAGGACATGGGCTACACAAACGTATTTTGGTCTGTAGCCTATAAGGATTGGGATACCAAAGTTCAGCGTGGCGCTAGATATGCTTATGACAGCGTCATGACCCAAATGCATCCCGGCGCTGTAATTCTGCTCCATTCGGTCTCCAAAGACAATGCAGAGGCTCTGGGGATGATAATCGATGAAGCTCGCAAGCAAGGCTATGAATTCAAGAGCTTGGATCAGCTTCCAAAAAAGTAGTGCATTGCAAGCAAAAACTCCCGCGGCATCGCATGTAACGACGCGCGGGAGTTTTTTGGTTTAGTCGCGATCCAGCAAGGAAGCTCCAGCAATACCTGGATGAGTCATTTCAAATGGATCGAGAATCAAATCCAGCTCTTCTTCTGTCAGTACATTATGCTGCAAGCATAGCTCACGTACAGACTTTCCAGTCAAAATGGCTTCACGTGCAATGCGAGCAGCAGTCTCATATCCAAGATGAGGATTCACCGCAGTAATTACGCCTACGCTTTTTTCCACGTATTCTTTCATACGCTCGCGGTTTGCTTCGATTCCTTCCAAGCAATGGCGCGTAAAGACAGCGAATGCATTGTCCATGATGCTGATCGATTGCAGCAAATTAAAGACAAGAACAGGCTCCATAACGTTCAGCTCCAGCTGACCAGCTTCGGATGCCAGACAAATGGTATGGTCATTACCGATGACCTGAAAAGCTACCTGATTGATGAGTTCAGCCATTACCGGATTTACTTTTCCTGGCATGATCGAGGAACCTGGCTGACGTGCTGGCAAGGAGATTTCTCCCAGTCCAGCTCGTGGTCCTGATGCCATCAGACGCAAGTCATTGGCGATTTTGGACATGTTCATCATGCATACTTTCAGCGCTGCAGATACTTCGGTGTACGCATCTGTGTTTTGTGTAGCATCCACGAGATGCTCCGCACCTGTAAGCGGGAAGCCTGAAATATCTGCAAGATGCTTGACCACTGACGTAATGTATCGAGGGTCAGCATTCAGCCCAGTGCCTACTGCAGTTGCGCCCATGTTTACTTCGTACAAATGCTGGCGAGATTGCTTAATACGCTTGATGTCGCGTTCAAGCACCCGACGATATGCTTCGAACTCTTGTCCCAATCGAATCGGAACTGCATCCTGCAAATGCGTTCTACCCATTTTAATAACATCGTCGAATTCTTTGGCCTTTTGGCCAAATGCGTCATGCATCGTTTCCATCGTTACGAGCAGCTTTTCCAACAGGGTGAGTGTTGAAATATGAATCGCTGTCGGGAAGGCATCGTTTGTAGACTGAGACATGTTTACATGTGTATTTGGGCTAAGGTGGAAATAATCTCCTTTTTTCTCACCCAGCATCTCAAGACCGCGGTTAGCGATTACTTCGTTGGCATTCATATTGATCGACGTACCTGCTCCACCCTGGATCGGATCGACGATAAACTGATCATGCCATTTTCCTTGCAAGATTTCTTCCGCAGCAGCGACAATCGCATTTCCTAACCGCGGATTCAATCTGGACACTTCCATATTTGCCATCGCGGCTGCCTTTTTTACCATTGCCATTGCATTAATGAGGGAAAAATGAAGACGATACCCGGTGATCGGAAAGTTTTCCGTTGCTCTCATCGTTTGCACGCCATAATAGGCATCTACTGGAATTTGCTTCTCGCCGAGAAAGTCTTTTTCCACTCGAAACGTCTGTTGTTCCATTCTTATCAGACCAGCCTTCTAGGAATAATGGTTGCTACTTCCTCCCCATTCTACCACAGTTTGACCCAAGAAGACCTATCCACCTGAAACACTCTTGTTTGTTTTTACGTCTTACTATTTGTAGATACCATTTCATACCAGACAGAATCGAGGGATACCATGAAAAAAATCCTTTTGCTGCTGTTGACGATCGGCTTGCTGCAAGGATGCACGAGTGGCACACAAAGCCCTTCCACTCCAACAGAACAACAGAAGCCACCCGTTGCAGCCGAGCCCGAGACACCTGCTACCGAGCCACCGGCATCCACGCAACCACCTACATCTGCCGGGAAGCCGCCAACGGAGGAACCAGCTCCAGAAGAGACTGTCTATGCCAATGATATCTTCCGCAATGTTACTGTAAAGAAAACGGCCCAGGATACGTTTGAAATCAAAGGACAGGCGCGCGTGTTCGAAGCTGTACTCAATTATGTCGTAGAAGATGGACATAACGAGCTGACGCAAGGATTCGTGCAGGCTACGACGGCTGCTCCTGATTGGGGAGATTTTACGCATACATTGAAAGTGAAAAAAGCGGAGCCGAACAGCACACTGACATTAATCTTGTTTGAAACAAGCATGAAAGACGGCAGTCGAAGAATGGAACTCATCATTCCGCTCCCTGAATAAAATTGGCTAAAAAATCAGACCCTCTCTATGTTAAGAGAGGGTCTGATTGAAAAGGGTCTATTGCTATATATGAGGGGACGGTCAGTTGCCGTATGTCTTGCTGTTGCTTTTACTCGCCTTGTTCTTCCTTGAAGCATTCCATGCAGAGTGCACCATTGTTCTCGATTTCATACTCGGTCAAGCGAGCCTGGCAAGACTTGCATTGTTTTTCCGTGAGCACTAAGTTCAAGACTATATCTCCTCTCAATGATGTAACGTAGTCTATTTATATTATAACCAAAGATTTATATCAGACAAATAGCTATGTGTTAAAATTTCGTGAATTTTCAAATATAAAAAATAATAAACAAAGAGGAGATCGTGATGACCTCACCCTATTTTTCACTTTTCCTGACAGGTGAGCCGTTTCGGCTGTTTTCCCCTTCCCACCTCATCACCTTGATCATGGTGCTCTGTCTGGTCGTTCTCACCTATTTATTTCGGAAAAAGCTCCAGGCCCCGGCAAATCGATTCGCCACACGTTACGTGCTAGCGGGTATCTTACTTTTGTCAGAGGTTTGTTATCAGCTGTGGCATGTTTATACCGAGAGCTGGACCGCGGCTTACACATTGCCCTTGCAGCTGTGTAGCGTGACCCTCCTTCTCTCTGCCATTATGCTGATGACGAGAAGCTACGGGCTGTATGAGATTACGTTTTTTGCCGGAATTGGTGGGGCCATGCAGGCATTGCTTACACCGGAATTGTTCTATCCATTTCCGCATTTTCGCTTTGTACATTTTTTTGTCGCCCACGCGGGAATCGTTCTTGCCTGCTTGTACATGACATGGGTAGAAGGCTACCGTCCAACTGTCCGATCTATTTGGAAAACGATGGGCTTTCTAAACCTTCTCTTGTTCATCGCGCTTTTTGTAAACAATGCGACGGGAGGCAATTACTTATTTGTCTCACGCAAGCCAGACAATCCCAGTCTGATTGACTTTTTGGGACCGTATCCATGGTACATTGTATCGCTGGAAGTCGTAGCACTCGCTTTGTTTTTCCTTTTATATATGCCCTTTATCCGAGGGCAGCAGCAAACGAAGAAGGTCGGGCGCGATTTCTCTGTCTGAAATTCGCCTACAGCTCGTTCACCCATTCTGTTACGAACTGCAAAAAGCGTTTGGCAGCCGGTGACTGCTTGGAAAAAGAGGTAGCTGCCACTCCTAGCGAACGATAATGCTCCCCTTCAAGCGGAATCATCCGAATGTTTGCAGGCAAGCGGAACAAAATCATTTCAGGGAGGATGCTGATGCCGAGCCCATTTTGGACCATGGCAATAATCGCATGATCATCCCCCACCTCGTACTTGATCCGAGGCTCAAGCTGATACTGGGCCAGCAATCGCTGTATATCATTGTCACAGCCTGTCTTCGGCATGATAAATGTCTCGTCGGCCAATTGGCGCACATGCACCCGCTCCTCCCCATAGAGCGGGTGTTCATCTGTCACCAGCAAATACATCTGATCCTTTTTCAAAGGAATACATTCCAGATCCTCTGTCGTCGGCAAGGAGACGAAGCCAAAGTCAATCTCCCCGCTTTGAATCCAGCTCTCAATCCCGTCATAATACCCTTCCATCAGCTTGATCTCGATTGCAGGATATTGATCTTGAAAACGTTTGAGGATTCCCGGAAGCCATTGCGTGGATACACTCGTGAACGTTCCGATTCTCACCGTCCCGACCTCCAGCCCGTTGATGGCAAACACCTCTTGTTTCATCCGCTCATGACAGCGCAAGGTCTCACGCATATATGGAAGCAGTCGTTCCCCATTGCTCGTAAGGCTAATACCCGATCGTCCTCTGCTCAAAATCGAAAAACCAAACTCCCGCTCCAGACTAGCAATCGCATGGCTAATGGCTGATTGTGTCAGGCCTAATATTTCCCCAGCTTTTGTTAAGCTCCCTGACTCAATGACGGTGATAAATACTTCAAACTTGTTCAGGCTCACCTTTCCCTCGTCCCCTTTACATGAATTCGATTCATGAAAATCATCACAAACATTCATTTTTCTTATTCAAACGATACTCGTATACTGATTATTGCGCAACACCGATTACGCCCGCTGTTCCCCGGGCAAGGAGGCTCATCATGAAACCGCAAGTGAAAGCCGATTTGGCTATGATTTTGGTTACCCTGTTTTGGGGAACCTCGTATGTGTTTATGCAAATGGGATTGCAGGATTTGGAGACATTCAATCTGATCGGTATCCGCTTTGGCATTGCGTTTATACTGGCAGCCGCCCTGTTCCACAAGCGACTACGTGGCACGAATCGGAAAACATTGCTTCATGCATTCGTACTCGGTGCGATCCTTTTCGGGGTATTTGCTACAATCACCAACGGAGTGAAATCCACAACAGCTTCTCAAGCAGGCTTTCTGGTTAGTTTGACTGTTATTTTTGTTCCGCTCTTATCGATTCTTATGCGCAACCGACCTGAAAAACGGGTATTTGTCGGCGCAGGACTAGCCATGATCGGTATTGGCCTCCTTACGCTAAGCGCTGAGTTTCGCATCAGCCAAGGAGATCTCTTGTGTATTGCCGGCGCCCTTTTCTATGCTACGCATATTACAGTAACAGGCAGATGGGCTAATCAATCGGATACGATCCAGCTCGGGATTTATCAGCTTGGCTTTACTGCACTGTTGGGCATTATTTTTTCATTTACTCTGGAAACTCCTACATTGCCGCAGTCTAAAGAGGCATGGATTGCTGTGCTCGCGCTTAGCGTATTATGCAGTGCGATTGGCTTCGTCGTGCAAACTGTGGCCCAAAAATATACGACCGCCACACACACAGGTGTTATTTTTTCCTTGGAGCCTGTCTTTGCTGCTCTGTTTGCCTTCCTGGTCACTGGCGAAACACTGTCTGTTCGCGGATACATAGGCGCAGGTCTCGTTTTGATCAGTGTGCTGATTGCTGAAATCGATGTGAAGAGCTTGCTGCGAGGAAAGCAGCTGACAAAAAACCCGACTCACTTATCCTGAGCCGGGTTTTGCGTTATTCAAGAGAGCATCTTGTCCAAGGCAGCCGCTGTTTTTTATTTTCGGGGTTAGTCTATTAAGACATGTAGCATACTTTTCCACCAATGACTGTCATCATGACCTTGGTCGAGAGCAGCTCGTCTGGATCGATGGTAAACAGGTCTTTGGAATAAACGGTCATATCCGCATATTTTCCACGCGACAGCGTGCCTTTGACATGATCCTCGTTCGTCACCTGTGCACTTCCCAACGTAAAGAGATGGATTGCTTCCTCCATCGTCAGCTTCTCTTCCGGGAAGTATCCATCGTGTGTTTCTCCCGGCGCTTTACGTGTGACCGCTGCGTGTATCCCCAGAAGAGGATCGATTGGTTCTACCGGTGTATCCGAGCCCGCCGCGCAAATGATTCCATAATCCATCATTGTTTTCCAGATGTACGAGTGCGAAATCCGCTCCTGGCCTACACGATCCATCACCCACGGGAAGTCTCCGGCGAGAAAACGCGGCTGGATATCTGCGATCCGATGAGGATGCTTCAGACGCGCAAGCAGGTCTGGTCGCAGGATTTGTGTATGAATGAGGCGATCCCGATACGCAACTCCCGGAAACTGATCGAGACTATCCAAGACCATTTCCAACGCTTTGTCGCCAATGGTGTGTACGGCAATCGGCATCCCCAGTCCACGTGCTTGTCGAACCAGCTCTGTCAGCTCATCCTGCTCATGCACGGGATATCCGCTCGTGCTCGGATCATCAGCGTACGGTGCAGACAAGTAAGCGGTCCTGCGTCCTAATGCGCCATCTGCGAAAATTTTCACCGCACCGATTTGCACATGAGCGTTACCGTAGCCTGCCGTCATATGTAAGTCGCGCAGCTCATGCATATGCGGATAGAAGACAAGCAGATTGCAACGCAGTGCAAGCTCTTCGCCATTGATGAGCTCATCGTAGATTCGATACGTCTGGCCCAATCCGCCCAGTTCCCGCAAATCCTCCGTATGCGCCCCTGTTAAGCCATGCGCCATTGCATAGAGAATCGAGCTGCGCAGGCTTTGCTTCAACTGATCGTAATCAGGCCTCGGAATATGCTTCAGAATCAGGTTGGAGGCCGTTTCCAATAACATACCCGTCGGCTTGCCGCTCGCGGGATCATGAACAATGACTCCCCCTGCTGGCACCTCCATGTCACGGTGATAGCCACATAGCTCCAATGCCTTGCTGTTGACCAGATTCGCATGACCGCATATACGTGCCAAAAGAATCGGGCAATGAGATGCGGCTTGATCGAGTTCTTCGATGGTAGGAATTCCGCCGCCATCCACGAACAAATTCTCATCCCAGCCGTAGCCTTGTATCCACGCATTTTCTGGAGTTGCTTGTGCTTTTTCTTTTAGAAGGAACAGCATTTCGTCCTTGGAGCGAGCTTTACTCAAATCCAACTGCAAAAAGGTGAGACCGAGCCAGCCCAAGTGCAAGTGGCTATCGATTAACCCCGGTGTGGCAGTACATCCCTGTAGATCAACAACCTTCACATCACTGCCTCCGTATTGAAGAAGCATGTCCGCATCGCTGCCCAAGTCATGGACAATTCCATCACGGGCGACCAATGCCTGTACGAACAAATGCTTGGAATCTCCAGTGTAAATCCGTCCATTTCTGAAAATGGTTGTCGCCATCTTACGCCCTCTTTTCTTTTCGCTTCTGTATTTTCGTGTGTCTATCCTCTCTTATTTGTTTGCCGCTCGTCGTTTTCCTCCCCGAAATGAAAAAACGTTCAGGAAAAACATGGTGCTTTTTCACTTTCCTGTTGAAAGCAGCAGCAGTGGGGCACGTTAAGTTCATGTCCTATTTATGTACGGAGGGAACGTATGCTACAAAAAACAAAAAAACGTCTTCCATCCTTCCTTCAAACGCAGAAGTCCACTGGTATGAAAATGTCGCGCCGTGAGCCTTCTTTGCAAAAGCAATCAGGGCGGCTAGACAATCAGGCCAAGCTGCTGCTCCTGGTCAACGCTGTATTCATTGCCGCCGGAGCTCTTTCTGGTACGTTTGTGAACGTCTATTTATGGAAGGTGAAAAGTCAATTTGCTCCGATCGCCTGGTTTACTTTCGCAGCCCATCTTGCGGGTGCGATCACCTTCTGGCTTGCTGGCTGGTACGTCAAGCGTCTCAACAAAATGAATGTCTTGCGTGCTGGAATGGCGGTTTCTGCCCTTTTCTATTTGCTTGTTCTTCTCGCAGGACCCAAAGCCGTCACTTATGCTGTACCGCTTGGTCTCGTACAAGGCATGGCCAATGGCTTTTTCTGGCTTTCTTTTAATGTGGTGTACTTCGAAATAACAAATGCGGACAACCGCGACCTCTTCAACGGATGGGCGGGTTTGCTTGCTTCCATCGGCGGTATGCTCGCTCCATGGATATCAGGCTTGCTCATTACACGGCTTCCAGGCAATAGCGGCTACTCTCTTATTTTCGGGATCTCTCTTGCACTATTTGTCGTCGGCGTGTTCATCAGCTTTTTTCTGAAAAAACGCCAATCGGAAGGGACGTATTCCTGGAGCTTTTCCTTGCGTTGTTTGCGAGAGGAGCCCGAGTGGCGCTGGGCGGCAGGCGCTTTGGCTGGTCAAGGACTTCGTGAAGGTGTATTTGGTTTCGTGATCGGTCTACTCGTCTACATTTCCACGAGAAGCGAGATGACCTTAGGCAACTACTGGCTAACTACGTCTGCGGTCGGGCTTGTGAGCTACTTCCTGATCGCCAAATGGTTTGCTCCCCGTTATCGCAAATGGGGAATGCTGGCTGGCGCTGTCATCATGTGGGGTATTCTCCTCGTGTTCTTTTGGCAAGTGAGCTTTAAGACGCTGCTCATTTTCGGGATTGCCGTGTCCATCGCTTATCCGCTATTTTCTGTACCGATGCTCTCGACGATCTTTGATCTGATCGGCACCAACGAAGAGAGTGCACGTAATCGGGTCGAGTATGTCGTGCTCCGTGAATTCGCGCTGGATGTCGGACGGTTGGTGGGGATTCTCATCTTCCTGCTGGTGACGTCCGCAAGCGTCTCTTCTGCTACGCTAAACTGGTTGATTCTATGCATCGGAACGGGCCCACTCATCGCGTGGCTGTGCATGACCAAGCTATTCCGCCACATCCCTGCTACTAAAAAAGCGGACAACTAAAATCAAAAGTGCGACCACAACAAAACCCGCTTCGGCTCTCTTGCCTAGCGGGCTTTTTGTGTAATTTAGGAAGACAGTCTCCAGCCACTCGTCTCTTGCTGTAGCTTCCACAGTCGCGCATACAAACCGTTTTTCTTCACAAGCTCGTCATGCCGCCCCTGTTCGACGACACTGCCATTTTCCAACACATAAATGTTGTCAGCATTTCGGATGGTTTTCAGGCGATGGGCAATCGCAATCACCGTTCTTCCCTCGATAAGTGTGTCGATCGCTTTCTGAATTTGCGCTTCATTTTCAGGATCAAGTGAGGCTGTCGCTTCATCTAAAAGAATGATCGGTGCATCTTTCAATATCGCTCTGGCAATGGAAATGCGCTGTTTTTCCCCGCCTGACAACGTGCTTCCCCCTTCACCTACGACCGTATCGTATCCATCCGGGAGATTCATGATAAACTCGTGGCAACACGCTTGCTTTGCTGCTTCCTCGACCTCCGCTTGTGTCGCATCCCTTTTTCCGAAGCGAATGTTGTTTGCAATCGTGTCCTGGAACAAATATACGTCCTGAAACACCATCGACACACGGGAGAGGAGTGCTTCCGGGTCCATGTTGACCAGTGGTTGATTCCCCAGTTGAACAGTGCCCTGCGACGGATCATAAAATCTGGCGATCAGCCGCATCACCGTGCTTTTTCCGCTGCCGGATGGCCCGACCAGCGCTGTGAACGACCCGACTGGCATGTGCATGCTTACGTTGTGCAGAACGTTCTTTTCGATGTAGCCAAAAGAGACGCCTTCGAGCTTTACGTCGTTTTCCGCAGGCGGTTGCTGCTCTCCTGTCATGATCGGCTCCGCCAGTAGCTGAACAATCCGCTCCCCCGCTTGTTCGTGGTAACGGAATTCTGCATAGTTGACGAGGGCGGCTGTCAATGGATCAAAAATACGTGTCCCAACCAGCAGGAACATGACAAACGTGATCAGGTCCATACTGCCCGCTATAAGCAAATACACGCCGACCATGACCATGAGTGTGAGGCCAGCCCGGATAAAAGCAATGGCGGCCAGCACAATCGGTCCCAGCAAGCCTTCAATACGTATGCTCTGCCGCATGAACTCCCGGAAGGATTGCTCCAGCCGCACAAAACGTTCGCCTGTCAGATTGTACGCCTTGATGACGCGAATGCCGTTCAAATATTCCTGCAAGCGATTGGCTGTGTCGATTTTGGCTCGCATATGCGTAGCTCCCAGCCTCCGTTGAAGTCCTGACGTCATCAGAACCAAGAGAATGGCAATGGGAAACGCAGCAAACAAGGCAAGTGCCATGCGCCAATCGACGAATGAAAGACCTACGATCGCCATGACAGGCATGATGATCGCCCCCAGCATTTGCGGGACGAGATGGGAAATGCCGTGCTCCACCATCGTAAAATCCCCCATCATCATATTGGCCAAATCACCAGGGTCTCTTTTGTTCAAATAGCCGAGCGACAGCTTCCGCAGATGCTCTGCGAGCTTGGTCCGCCCTTCGGCAGCTGTACGATAGGCGCCGCGAAACTGTGAGCGATACGCTGGAATTTCGCATACAAACAATAGGAGCAACGAGACTACCATCCATCCGCATACCCACCACAGTCGCTCGATGTTCAATGAGGCACCCGGCTGGGCAAACGGCTCAAAAATCAAACGGGCAGCCTCCACGAGCAAGGCAAACGGCAAAATTTGCGCAAGGTTGGCAAGTGTCGTGTACATAACGGGTTTGATCAGCGCCCGCGGTTTACCTGCTGTGATATTGTTCAGCATACTCATCTGCATCCACACTCCCCTTTCCTTCCCCCATTTGCCAATCCTGCGCATCGGTGTAAGCCTTCCACATCCGCGCATAGAGCCCATTTGCCTCTACAAGCGCTTGATGCCTTCCTTGTTCAACCAGCTTCCCTCTTTGCAGCACCAAAATTTGATCCGCATCCCGAATCGTTGAGAGACGATGCGCGATCACAATAACGGTTTTGCCCTTCATCAGCTCTGCCAGGGCGAGCTGCATCTCGTACTCATTTTCAGGATCAGCAAAGGCAGTCGCTTCGTCCAGCACTAGAATCGGTGCGTTTTTCAGGATCGCCCGCGCGACAGCCACACGCTGCTCTTCTCCCCCGGACAAGTAGACGCCACCTTCGCCGATCAGGGTGTTATAGCCTTGCGGGAGCTTTTGAATAAAATCATGGCATTGCGCTGCTTTGGCCGCTGCATGAACCGCCTCAGGGGTTGCATCTGGCAATCCGATGGCAATATTGTTGTAAACCGTGTCGTAAAACAAAAACGTATCCTGAAAGACGAAGGCGACCGTATTCATCAAATCCGTGCTCGATAGCTCACGAACATCTACATGACCAATGCGTATGGCTCCGTTCGATACGTCCCAAAACCTCGGAATGAGATTCGCCACGGTAGACTTTCCAGCTCCAGACGGTCCGACCAGAGCAGTCACTTGCCCGTGACCCGCCACAAAGGAAATGTTCGAAAGCGCCTCTCCCCCGGTTTTCCCCTCTGCTGTATAAGAAAAAGATACATTTTCAAATATGACGTCAAAGCTCTCGGGTCGCTTGGAGGTGAGCGGTTCGGAAACAGGCTGCTCCGCCAAAATCCGATCCATACGCTCCACTCCCTCGCCAATGTCACGCAGGGTAGAGGTCAAAAACAAAAGCTTAAACATCGGCGCAGATACACCTGGCGCCATCACGAGGAAAAAGAGCAGAACAGAAGCAAACGCGACATTTTGCGGTTCGCGGCTCAGCATGAACACCCCTACCGGGAGAATGAAGGTGGAAAATGAGCTCAAGATCACCTTGAACGTCAAAAATCCGTTTTGAAAATCATCAGTATGCTTGACGCAATAGTCCCGATAGCTGATCATGTCCGCATAAAAGCGACGAAAGGAATGAACCGTCTGCCCGAATACCTTGATCGCAGGCATTCCCCGCACATACTGGACGGCAGATCCGTTCATCCGTTCTAGCGAATCGTAGTACCTCTTAATATTTTCTTTCGTTTTCGTCCCGGAAAAGGTAATGATTTGCACGATCAGTCCCAGTATAATTGGCACGACGCAGGCAAGCGCCAACCAAACGTTCAAGTAAAACATCACGCCGATCATGAGCACCGTCGTCACGACTACATGCACCAAATCCGGGAGCTGATGTGCAACAAACGTCTCGACCTTTTCCACGTTTTGCTCCAATGTTTTTTTGACAGCACCCGTAGACGTTCCGTTCAGCCAGCCGAGCGGCAAACGGCCGATATGTGAAGACAATTTGACCCGCATTCCGTATAAAATGCGAAACGCAGCAATATGGGACACCATCCCGCCGGCATACATCATGACCAGACTGCCTACGAGTCCGAACAACGCAATGACTCCCCATCGAATCATGTACGCCCCATCCGCCATAGCGGGAGACGCTGCATGCATGAACAGCTCGCGTAAAATGAAGTAGACAGATGCATAAGGCACCAGCATGCATATTGCGCTCAAGGAAGACAAAATCGCCGAGACGACGAGCAATCCGCGCTTCTCATCCGCAATCTCCAGTAAGCGACGCACGCCTTTTTTGGGCTGCATCCCCTCTCTGCTCTCCATTGCCATTTTTGTTCTCCTCTCTTCTGCTTCCTTCTTTTCTTTTGTCTCACCCTTTATCATAATGGAGACCATCTACGCTCAACCGCCGATTGCCGGATAGATCTTGCCCCTAGCCGGAGAATTTATGAACAACAAAAAACCTTTCCCACAAGGAGGTTAGCTCCTGCAGGAAAGGTTGCGCTGATTTTTATTTGATTACGGATTGACTACCTTGTCTTTGGTTTTCGTTACGATGTGGTGACCGAGCGGCAAGCCGCGCTGCTCCAGCTCATCAGCTGTCACAATATGGAGCGTCTCACTTTTACACGGCATGGGCATCAATCCGCCCAATGGACTCATCACTCTTCCGATCGTGTCTGTCTCAATGAGCACGTACAGGCCTTTTTCCTCCAATTGTTGCATGAATTCACCCCAACGCTTGGAAGTAATTTGATCGGCGTGCTTGGTGAATATGACACCCATTTCTTGTGCTAGCATGAAAAATCTCCTTTGTTCTATCCATCAAATATATGCTTCAAAAGATAATCTAACAATACAGGGAAACCTCCTTTCTGGCAAAATCCGTGTAAGCCAAAAAAAGACGAAAAACGGTTGTTTTTGACCGCTTTTCGTTTCAGGAATCTCACATCTTCTTCGTACACACCGTTTCAGCATGGCACGCAGTTTTTTGCGACTTGCCTTTTTCAAAGGCGCCCTTTTTTTCATTATAGATAGCTGAGAGCCTGTTTACCCAGTGCTTCCCAGCTCGTTTTCATGGAGGTATGGGGGCACCCGCCGCTGTTTAATTCCGGTAAGCGGATCATTGACATAGGCGTATGTTTCGTCATATCCGACCAGAAGAACGGCATGTTCATCAAAAGGAGCGACCACTTTTTTCCCGTCCTTGTACCAGCTCTCCCATTCCGTCGGAAATGGCATGTTGTAAACAGCAAAAGGGTTCCCGACTAGACAGGGCCTCATGTATGGAGCGCCTAGAAAACCGCTGCCAGCTCCACATGCAGCAGTCGGGCAAAAGGAACCCAGTGAATCTCGGAGCCTGCCCGAAGCTTGAGGCGTCGTGCTGCTTGATCAATATGAATGACTTCGGCGGACAAGCGTCGCGGCTCTCGTCCGTCATAATAGGTCAGCGTCAGGATACTCTCTGTCTGGAACGCCTGCCATACCAGCTCGCTCAAGGCGCTGAGCTGCTCCTGATCCAGCTCGGGTGGTACATAGCGGCGCTCTTCTTCCTTGATGCGCAAATACATTTCCCGATGTTCCGGCAGTACAAACCGACTGGCCACGAATACATTTTCCTTTTTGGACACGCGTTTTTCCCTCATCGCTTGTTCTCTCCTCGCTGTTCATATCGGGTCCACAAATGGACGAGCTCCTGGCACTCTGCCCGCAATACCTCAATCGTATAGATCGCTTCTCGCACGTACCCGCGCTGTCGATAGTGGACGACATACATATGTCCCTGACGTCGTGAGCTGACCACTGTGCACCCTCGCTGACTCAAGATGCGACGCAGCTGGTGATGCTGTCGTTCCGCCCACCGCGAGAGCTCATCGAACATCATCTGATAAGAAAACTTCAACGGCACAATCCGCATCTGCCCCAGATCGGCCATGACTGCCCGAAACAAAATGCCAAATAAAATATACTGGCGTATCAATTCCTGCTCGTCTGACACCATCGGCTCCGTCACTTGTAGTGTCCTCCGATCTTACGCGCACGGTCTTTCGCCTGTCCCGCTTCCAACGTCGAGGTAGCGCGCAGGATGGCGTCCTGACCGTATCGGTTCCGAATATCATCCATGGCTTGAGCCAGCGAACGCCGCTTGTGATTGTCCGTGAACAGATTCAGCTGCACCACGTTGTCAGGGACAAGCTGCCCCAGATTGACACCGATACTGCGGACGGGCGTTTCCTGCCAATGACGGTCAAACAGAAAACAAGCTGCTTCGTATAACGTCATAGCATCGTTCGTCTGTTCCGTGAGCTTCATCTGCCGCCCAAAGCCCGTTCCGGCAGCCAAATCGGCTCCGCGACAGCCCACAGACAGAACGGAGCCCATCAACTCCTTTTTCCGCGCCCGACGGCACACTTCTTCGCACAGCTCAAGCAAGATAACCTTGATTTCTGCTGCTGTATGATAATCCCGTGGCAACGTCATGTGATGACCGATCCCTTTTTGTGAATCATAGGAGCCCAGAGCCACGGGCGAATCGTCTATTCCATGAGCCGTGCGCCATAGCACTTCCCCGTTCACTCCCCAGTGACGAGTAAGTATCGCTGGCCTCATATCAGCAAGCTGCCCGATCTGATAGACGCCCATTCGATGAAAATGGCGCTTCATACGTGAACCTACCCCGAACAGCTTTTCAATGGGAAGCTTCCATAGCGTATCCGCCAACGCTTCCCGCTTGAGCCAAAAAACCCCTTCCTCCCGCTTCTTGGCGAAATTGTCGCAGGCCATTTTGGCCAATACCTTGTTCTCACCGATTCCTACCCGACAATTGATTCCCGTCTCCATCCAGACGCGCTGCCGAATCTGTGCAGCCATCTGCAACGGATCACCAAACAGGTGGACGCTGCCTGTCACATCGAGAAACTGCTCGTCGATCGAATACGGCTCCACCTTGTCTGTAAATGCTTCGAATATGCGAGTGATCTGCATGGAGATGCGAATGTACATCTCCATGCGCGGACGAACCACTACGAGCTGGCGACACTTTTGCTGCGCCTGCCAGAGCGCTTCTGCCGTGACCACTCCGTATGACTTGGCAATCGGACACGCTGCCAGCACGACTCCGCTGCGCCTCTCTGGATCACCTGCAACGACAATCGGCTTGTTTCGCAGCTCTGCATTGGCCCCTTTCTCGATACTGGCATAAAAGCTCTGCATGTCGATCAAAAACACGATTCGCTTGTTCGCATTGGACATACGATCATCCCCTAAACAAGAACTTATGTTCTCTTTTTGCTTTGTTCTTATTATAGCAAACAAACGTTCGCTTTTATGCCTGTCTTGTGCAAAAAAAAGTTGGTAATTATTTCTTCTCGGATAGGCACACGCTGGTAGGTGTTCCGCAAACGAGAGCGAATGCAATAAAGGGTTACTTTTTCACCACAGGAATCCAAATCTCGCTGCGAAAGGTCGGTGATGTCATCTCTTTATTTTCGTTCCACAAAATTTCTGGACCGCGAGCCGCCTCATAACCAGAGGACACAAACCATTCAGCATAGATGCGACCCCAAATGTCTTGCAGCGTATCGGGAAATGGACCCACTGATTCGAAGACGGCCCAGGTAAAAGCAGGAACTTCAAGCACCGCCAGATTGTCTGGACATTCCTTTGTAGTGGCTACCCCGATAAAGTGATCGAGCTCACCATATTCCAGCCGACCTTCTGAAAAGTTAGTGGATGCACTAAGCAGGCCAAGTGGTTCGACATCAGATAGCGACTTCAGTTTATGAATCGTCTCCATATCTAACGAAGCCCACATGGCAGCAATCTCCGGGTTCACACCACGATAAATCAGCGGGACTCTTTTTTTAATGCCAACCAAGCGAAATGCCTCTTTTTCTTCCATACGGTAGTTCATGGCACTGCCTCCTTTAATGGATAGATGAAAGGTCATTCGCGGATAAGCCTTCAAGGAATGGCCGCTGTGTCGGGCTTCCGTCGGCGTTACTCCATGCACACCCTGAAAAGCTCTGGTGAAGGAATCAGCCGAACCGTATCCGTATTTCATGGCGATATCAATGACTCGCTCGCTGCTGTCCCTAAGCTCAAGAGCCGCTAGTGTAATGCGTCTGCGCCGGATGTACTCAGATAGCGGAACACCTGCGAGAAAAGAAAACATTCTTTTGAAGTGATACTCGGAGCAGCAAGCTACACGCGCGATTTCTTTATAGTCAATCTCGCTGGTCAAATTTTCTTCGATGTAGTCTAGGGCCTCATTCAGCTTTGTAAGCAGATCCATGGAAATGACCTCCCTTTCACCTTGAGAATAGCAGAAGCAAAATGAGTCGATCCGACATTTCACAGACGTTTTTTGACGGGTCGCACTTACAATCATTCACACACAGAAAGGAGTTTCATCACAATGACAACCACTTCTCCCCTGCTCCCCCGAATCGGAGCCATCTTTGTAGCTGTCAGCGACATCGAGCGCGCACGCGACTGGTACTGCCACCTCTTGGGCATTCCCGCAGACGGTGAGATCATGTTCGGGCATATTTACTGCATTCCTTTGCAAAGCGGACTGACGCTCGTTCTGGACAGCAAAATCTTTCCGAAGCGCATCGTTGATGATGCCCCCATGTTTCATTTCAACACGCAGGATATTGAGGCCTCTTATGCATTTCTGAAGGAGAACGGGATAGAAGTAGTCGGCCCCATCCAGCATGGCCATTGGTTCAACTTCCGTGACCCCGACGGCAACCTGATCATGGCGAGCAAATGTTAAGCGAAGAAGGAGACACCCGTATGACCATCCACTTGCGCCGCACTACACCCATAGACATTCCATTTGTATGTGAAGTAGAAAATGCACCCGAAAATCGTTCGTTCATTATCCCCTGGAGCGAAGAGCGGCATCACGATGCTCTTGGCAATCCAGATATTCTCCATATGATTGCCGAAAAAAAAGAAACAGGCCACCCCGTAGGCTACGTCATCATCGCCGGGCTGGCCAATCCACATCTTAGTATTGAACTTACACGTATTACAATGGCAGTAAAAGGAGAGGGCTACGGACGCAGCATCCTGCGTCAGATCAAGCATTGGGCATTTGTCGAGCAAAAAGCACATCGACTATGGCTGGATGTAAAAGAAACGAATGACCGCGCCCGCAGCCTATATTTATCCGAAGGGTTTCACGTAGAAGGAACATTGCGGGAATGCCTAAAATCAGGCGATACTTACGAATCGTTGATGATTTTATCCATGCTGGCAAACGAATATGACGCTTAAGGGGCAAATATCTCCGATGTCTTGATGTACAGCCATTTGCCATCATTGCTGGCTCCCAAAATAGATACGTCTGTTGGCAGCCCTTTTACTAGCACAGATTGTTGCTTGCGATCAGCATCAAACAGAAACAGCGACTGCACAGAATCCGCTCCCTGTTCAGCTTTTTCCCAATCCACATAAACCAAATGGTGAGTGCCTGGAATCCATGTCGCCTCTGGCTTCACCTCCATCAGCTTGGCGTCGCCCTTAAACACCCCTGCATTCCAGTACATTTGATAGGCGCCATCCGTTGACTGGATATAGCCGGACCAAGCATCTTTGGGTACGGGGGGATTCCAGCTAATCACCTTGTCCATCTTCCAATCGTAGCGTTGACGAAGCTCTTCAAAGCCTTCTTCCTCTGTTCTCATTTCAAACGTCGCGTACCGTCCATCATCAATAAAGCTGACAGGCTGGACTTGCCCATTCATCTCGTCTGTTGGGACCCAGCCCTTGATTACGCCTGGGTGGCGACGTTCTTTTCCTGTAGCAAAATCATACACGACCAGATCCAAATCCTTTTTCTGCTCGGCCTTGCCTACAGCCATCAATAAATGCTTACGATCGAGGCTAAAGCTGGCTCCATGTACGTAACCATCGACCTTGACTTGGGAGGCAAACTCGCTTTTCGGTACGTCTGTCCCCTTTGGTGGAAGGGAGAAAAAGAAGCCGCGACGATCTGCCATGAAGTCGCCTGCCCCGCTATAATTGTCTGTCAGCTCCACCGGATATGAGGTCAGCTCTCGTGTCTGTGTGTCATAAATCGAGTACAGCATCGGGAAACGGGCATCGCACTCACAATATTTTGTAAATCGCTCCAGTAGCACATACCGCTCCTCTGGATCTATAAATTCCATGGGAGTCCTGACGGCGAAGTCCGTCATTTTTTCTTTCACCTTACCATCCACGGATACTCGCCAGATCTGAGACGGAGCAAACACCACCGCCCGGAAGTAATCCTTATCGTCCAATACGTTTCCCTTCGCTGTCTTCGCTCCTGCTACATTCAAAACGTATTCCGTCCAGTCTCTGTCATTGGCAAGCGTATCAGGAAGGGCCGCGAGCAGCTGTAATTGACGGTCGTGAACCCAGTGAAACGTGAAGATCGGCTCCACATAGCCTACGCCCTCTTTCTTCGTCTCTTCCTTGGCATTGTTACGGATAGCGGTTTCCACAGTTCCACGGTTCACGGCTTCCTTGAAAAAGAAGGTGTACGACTGCGGTGCAGGTCCCACGACCGTTCTTCGAGGAGAGCGGAGCTGTGGAGCTTCATTCAGTTGAATGACTACGTCTTCTTTCATCGCCGCGTAATCGTAGGGCAGCTCCTTTTGCTTCCATTCCTTTGTTGCTTGGCTGGTCGTATGAGATGGGCCAGTCTGAGCAATCCGACTGTCCGGTGAAGTAGCTTGCGCGAAGTCGGATCCTGTCATGATAAGCAATGCGAATACAACTGACATGCTGATACCTCGAATTTTTCGCAAAGACAAAAAACTCGCCTCGCTTCCTAGAAAAATTTCCCTTCAGAGGATAGACGTTGATGGCCTGCTTTATGTTTCACCCTAAAAGAAAAAGCCTTCCCACACATCTGAAGTGAGAAGGCTGTCTATTTCTAATTAATCGAAGACGACGCCATCAAGCACGCCTTCCTTCTTCAAATAGTCACGCAGCCAGTGATACTTTTCGTCCCGCCAGAAGGAGTCCTCCGCTACCAGCTTGACTGTCTCCTGCCTCGCTACCTCCAAGGCTTTGTAATCACTTAACAGATCTGCCACCTTGAACTCCGGCAAGCCGCTCTGTTTCGTCCCGAAAAAGTCACCCGGTCCGCGCAATTCCAAATCGCGCTGCGACAGCTCGAATCCATCCGTCGTCTCGCACATGACACGCATCCGTTCTTTTCCGATCTCGGATTTCGGATCGGCGATCAGCACACAATACGACTGCTCCGAGCCACGTCCTACCCGCCCACGTAATTGGTGCAGCTGAGCGAGACCAAACCGCTCCGCATCATAAATGACCATGTAAGTAGCATTCGGGACATTTACCCCTACCTCTACAACTGTGGTACTGACCAAGACAGCATGCTCTGCTGCAAGAAACGCTTGCATGACCGCATCCTTTTCCTTCGCTGGCAGTCGTCCGTGCATAAGACCTACACCAAACTCTGGAAAAATATGTGTGAGCTGAGCGTGGACATCAATCGCATTTTGTACATCGAGCTTCTCCGACTCCTCAATGAGCGGACAAATGACGTATGCCTGCCGTCCGAGACAAAGCTCATCCCTCATTTGCTCCAAAACAGCCGGGAACTGATCGTGCTTTTTCCATGTCGTCTCAATCGGTTTGCGTCCCGCAGGCATTTGATCAATCGTCGAGACGTCCATGTCGCCAAATGCCGTAATGGCCAGTGTTCTCGGAATGGGCGTAGCGGTCATAAACAAGACGTCAGGTGACAAGCCCTTGTTTCGTAAAACACGCCGCTGCTCTACACCGAATCGGTGCTGCTCGTCCGTAATCACGAGACCCAGACGCGAGAAAAAGACATCCTCTTGAATGAGCGCATGGGTACCGACCACGACATCGATCAACCCCATTTGCAGCGAACCGATGACTTCGCGTCTACGTTTGGCTGTAAGCGAGCCTGACAAGAGCGCGACCTGAATCCCGTAATCGGACAAAAGCTTCGTCAACGACTGCACATGCTGCTCTGCGAGAATCTCTGTTGGCACCATCAGTGCTCCTTGATAGCCTGCTTTTACTGCAGCGATTAGGGCAATGGCAGCTACTACCGTTTTCCCCGAGCCTACATCCCCTTGCAACAGCCGATTCATTGCATGAGGGGCACGCATGTCATCCAAAATTTCTTTTACCACTCGCTTCTGCGCGTCTGTCAAAGGGAACGGTAATCCTTTGACAAATTCCCGCACCTCGTCCATCGGAATGGACAAAGCCACCCCATCCGTCTGCTGCCGATTTATTTTGCGGAGTGTTTGCATTTTCAACTGGAATAAAAAAAGCTCCTCGAACATGATCCGTCGCCGCGCCTGACGTCCGTCTTCAGCATTTTCCGGAAAATGAATCGAATGAAACGCATTGATCCGCGGCATGAGTCGGTAGCGCTCCACAATATCCGCAGGAAGGATCTCCGGGATCTCTTTCCCGTACTGACGCAAGGCTTGCTGAATCGATTTGCGCAGCAGCGTATGCGTCATGTCGCCTCCTAACGGATAGACAGGAGCGAGCTCGCCTCTTTTGGTCGCACGCTCGGAGTCGACCTCCGTCATCTCGCTCACGGTGATTTGGAGCTTGTGCTTGTCCCATTTTCCCGTGACGAGTATTTCCTTGCCTGGCGACAGCCTGCTTTTGACAAACGTCTGATTGAACCAGACAGCCGTCACCACGACACGATCCATCACAACCTTAACCGAGAGACGCGACTTTCTTTTTCCATAAAAACGAACAGAGGGTTCGCCGTACACCGTACCCGCCAGCGTGACCCTCTCTCCGTCTTTTACTTCTGTCAAATCGCGCACACGGTAATCTTCATAACGGGAAGGGAAATACTCCAGCAAATCACCGATACTGTGTATCCCGAGTCCTGCAAATGCCTTCGCCCGTTCTTCCCCAACCCCGTGCAACAGGGAGACGGGCGCTTGATAAGCTCCAGCCATTTACTTCTCCATCCGTACGCCGAAAACTTTTGCTTCGATCATGCGACCTGTTTGTGTAGCAGCCAAACCACCCTGAGCGGTTTCCTTCAGCGTTGTCGGCATGGCGCAGCCGATTCGGTACATGGCATCGATGACTTCATCCGTCGGGATCACGCTCTTGATACCGGCCATCGCCATATCTGCGGCTACCGTCGCAATCGCCGCTCCCATCGCATTTCGTTTGACACATGGCACTTCAACCAGTCCGGCTACGGGGTCACAGACTAGTCCGAGCATATTTTTCAATGCAATCGCTACGGCTTGGGCAGACTCCTCAGGAGTACCGCCAGCCATTTCCACAATCGCCGCCGCTGCCATTGCGGTCGCAGAGCCTACCTCTGCCTGGCAGCCACCCGCAGCACCCGAAATAAATGCGTTATTGGCAATGCAATATCCGATTGCCCCTGCCGTGAACAAATAATTCACCATTTCCTCACGGGTCGGCTGCAGCTTGTCAGATACGGCAAACAGCGTCCCTGGTACAATTCCACAGGCTCCTGCTGTAGGCGTAGCGACAATTGTACCCATCGCAGCGTTTACTTCGTTTACCGCCACAGACATCGAGACGGCATTCAAAAGAGTCGGACCAGACAAAAATGTCTTCGTCTCCATATATTGTTGCAGCTTCTTCGCATCGCCGCCCGTCAATCCGCTATGGGAGCGAATATCTTCAGTAAGCCCGCGACGCACTGCTTTTTCCATCACATCGAGGTTGGCGTACATATCTTGCATAATGGCATCCCGAGTGCGTTGGGATACTTCCATCTCTGCTTCAATCATCACCTGGGAGATTTTCTTTCCCTGCGATTCGGCCAACTCTACTAGTTCAGCCACATTCCGAAACATCTGGTTGTTCACTCCTCTAATCCTGTTCGTCTTTGTACCTAGTTCAACGAAAGCAGGGATACGTCAAAGATATGGGGGATCTGACGGATTTCCTCCAGCACTTCGGGGGAGATCGTCGAATCTGTTTCGATCGCCATCAAAGCACGTGATCCGCGTGTGTGTCTAGACACTTCCATGAGTCCGACATTAATGCGGTGCTGGGTCAATACTTTTGCCACAGCCGCAATCATCCCAAAGCGATCCTCATGCAAGACCAAGAGCGTCGGTGTGTCAAAGCCCAACTGAAAGGAAAACCCGTTCAACTCCAACACTTCGATCTTCCCGCCGCCAATGGAAACACCGACGAGTTCAATCTGATTCTCGTCATCCGACAGCTTGATGCGCGCTGTGTTTGGATGTTCTGTCAGGACATCAGAAGTGGTCAGCGCAACTTCCATGCCAGCTTTCTCTGCGATACCCAGCGAATTTTTCAGACGCAAATCTGACGTGTCAAAGTCAAGAATTCCTGCCACAGTCGCCACATCAGAACCATGTCCTTGATACGTTTTTGCAAATGAGCCGTAAAAAACAATCTCTGCTCGTGTAGGCATTTTGCCAAACAGCTTGCGAGCTACACGACCGATTCGGGCTGCACCAGCTGTATGTGAGCTGGATGGCCCAACCATGATCGGGCCGATAATATCAAATACGCTTTTATATTTCAACCGGTTCTCCTCCTGAATCACAAGGGGTAGGGCAAGATTCACTCTCATTGTATCCTACAGCCTGTGAAAGCGCTACAGAGGAAACTGTACATACAGCAATCATAACCGTTTTAAGCTGATGGCATGCGGTTATATCGCGTTATATGAAAAAACTCCCTTTTTAAAGAAGTATATAAAAAAAGAAGCCCCCTACCTAAAGGGAAGCTCCTCTCCATACTCTATACCTTACTACTCTTTCACCATCACGATCCCGAGAAGCCCCGGACCTGTATGCGTTCCAATCACTGGACCGATCTGTTCCAACCAAGAATCCGTCACCGTAAACTCTTGCTTGAGTCGCTCCAAGAGCTCAGCTGCCTGATCAGGAACACTGCTGTGCAGCACAGCAATTTTCACAGGCTTGCCTTGTGCGTATTCTTGCAGAGCTTCAAAAACGCGATTCAAAGCTTTCTTCGTCCCTCTGACCTTGTCAAAAGCAGATACGTATCCGGCTGCGTCCAGCGTCAAAATCGGCTTGATATTCAAGAGCGAGCCGATAACGGCAGATGCTCTTCCAATCCGACCGCCTTTTTGCAGGAACTCCAGTGTATCCACAATAAAGTATACCTGCACTTCATCCAAATAACGATCAATCTGCTCCAGAATCTGCTCCTTGTTCTTGCCTGCTTGTGCGGCTTTCGCAGCCTCAACGCAGATCATCCCGTGAACGAAGGAAGCTTTGCGAGAATCTATTACAGTAATGTCAATATTTTCATCCAGCATCGATTTGGCGATCATCGCAGATTGATACGTACCCGATAAGGAGCCTGATAAGAGAACGGCGATGATTTGCACGTCCTTGCCGTACTTCTCATAGATCGATTTGTACGCTTCGGCAAATTCAAGCGGGGACGGCTGCGAGGTCGTCGGCATCACGCTCGATTGCTTCAGCTTATCAAAAAACTCCGATGAAGAGATAGTCACTGCGTCCACATATGTTTCCGCCCCAAACATGATTTTTAACGGGACGGCAACAATCCCCAATGACTGCCTCACAGACGCATCAATATCAGACGAACTGTCGGTAAGAATCACAATTGGCATCCACGAACGCTCCTCTCCCTATTCGTTCGTGCTCAAAAAGTTGCTTGACGACTTTTTGAACAACCTATACTACTCGACGGAAAAAATGAAAGGATACAACGGTTGACCGCCTACCTGGATCTCAACTTCCACATCCGGGTACGCGTCAGATAAAGCTTCTTCTAAAGCCTGTGCCTGATCTTCCGTCGCATCTTCTCCTAAGAACATCGTAACGATTTCGGAGTCTTCATCCACCATTCCCAAGAGCAGCGTCGTCGCGCACTCTAGCAAGTCGGGTCCTGCTGTGACGATTTCTTTTTCAGCCATGCCGATAAAATCGCCTTCTTTGATTTGTACCTCACCCATTTGCGTGTCGCGAACCGCATGTGTCACCATGCCTGTCTTCACTTGGGCAATTGCCTTTGTCATTGCTTGTACGTTCGCTTCAGGCTGGGCATCGGCACGGAAGCTGACCAGTGCAGCCAGCCCTTGCGGAATGCTCTTCGTCGGTACGACAGATACGGGAACCTCAGCCAGTTCAGATGCCTGCTGCGCCGCCATGATGATATTGCTGTTGTTTGGCAGGATGATGATTTGCTGGGCATGCAGTTCTCCGATGGCCTTCATGAAGTCCTCTGTACTCGGGTTCATCGTTTGGCCGCCTTCTACTACCACATGTACGCCCATGCTACGCAAAATCGTAGCGATTCCCTCACCAGCAGCTACCGCGATCAATCCGTATGGAAGCAACTCTGCGGCAGGTTGAACAGCTGCTTCTGGCTTCGCCTGTCCTTTGTTCTCTTCCGCTTTCAGGATGTTCGCATGCTGCTCACGCATGTTTTCTATCTTCAGTCGATGCAGGCTACCGAATTGCTGCGCGTATTGCAGTACGCTTCCCGGATGCTCTGCATGAATATGTACCTTGACGACTTCATCATCGGAGACGACAAGAAGTGAATCGCCCATCGTATCCAGATGGCTGCGGAACAGCGCTTCCGAGAATGGCTTTTTGTGCGGCTCGGTGCTATGCGCTACATGAACCATAAACTCGGTACAGTACCCGTACGTGATGTCTTCTGTTTTCATGTGGATTTGCGCATTATGCTGCTCAGAAATGAGCTTGTCCAGCTCTTCCTGACCGATTTTGGGAACCGAACGCTCGCGGTCTGCGGATAGCTCTTCCCCGCGCAACGCTCGCAAAAAGCCTTCATAAATGAACAAGAGACCTTGTCCACCTGAGTCGACTACGCCTACTTCTTTTAGAACAGGCAGCATTTCCGGCGTACGCAACAGCGTAGCTTGCGCCTGCTCGTATGTTTTTTCCATGACAGAGACAATATCATCTGACGTGCGCGCTGCACGCACAGCCATCTCCGCCGCTTCGCGGGCAACAGTCAAAATGGTGCCTTCCACCGGCTTCATTACTGCCTGATACGCAGAATCCACGCCAGCTTTCAAGGCATCAGCAAACTGACGAGCATGAATCTCGTCTTTTCCATTGACTGTTTTACTGAAGCCGCGGAATAACTGGGACAAAATCACGCCGGAATTACCGCGCGCGCCCATTAACAGACCTTTAGCCAAAGCAGCAGCCGATTCAGTGATTCGGGGGGATTCCTTTCGAGACAACTCCTCCACTCCGGAAGAGAAAGTCAAATTCATGTTTGTCCCCGTATCGCCATCCGGCACAGGAAAGACGTTTAATCCATCCACTACTCTGACGTTGTCGGATAAAAGGTTCGCCCCCAGGTAAACCATCCGGCTAAACAGCACGCCATCTAGACGCGTATGTACCAACTGATGTTCCTCCTTACATATCCCTGTCTGTACGAACTCCCTGCACAAAAATATTAACGGCAGTCACATCAATGCCTACCGTTTGCTCCAAGGTATATCGCACACGGCGTTGAACGTTGCCTGCCACCTCGGAAATTTTTACGCCATAGCTGACGATAATGTGCATGTCCAGTACTACTTCGCCATTTGTGTTATGAACGACGACACCTTTGCTCAGGTTGTCTTTTCCTAACAGCTCAGCGATTCCATCTTTCAACGCTTTGCGAGAAGCCATGCCCACAAGTCCAAAAACTTCCATGGCCGCGCCTCCAGCAATCCGTGCGATCACGTCTTCTGTAACATCGATCTTTCCTAGCGATGTGTTCATTTCCACTGTCATGCAAGGACTCCTCCTCTGTTAAACAGCTTGACCGTCATAGGTAAGCGTAACCATGCTTCTTTCAATTCTACACTAACACAAAAGAGAAATGAAGCGTTTTGTCGAAGCTATCAACCCTAGTAGAAAGACTGGGCAAATCATCTTGTCAAGTATTGCAATTGACAGCAATGTTGTGCTAATATAGTCGAGTATTTGTATTTCCCACAAAGGAAATCCCGTTTATATGTAACAAGGGAGGTGGATTGTAATGGCACGTCGTTGCTTTGTAACAGGTAAATCTGCTAAAGCTGGAAACGCTCGCTCCCACTCCATGCGCGCAACTCGCCGCACTTGGGGTGTCAACGTACAAAAAGTGCGCATTCTCGTAAATGGAAAACCGAAGCGCGTTTATGTAAGTACTCGAGCACTGAAATCCGGTCTCGTAACTCGCGTGTAGTTGATTCAACTACGCGAAAAAAAGCACCCTCGAGGTGCTTTTTTGCATTTCTCCCGTTTCTCCACTCTTCCCCTTAAGGAGGCGCGGGTCGAGGCGTCATTTTTTCTTGTTGAACGCCTCGATAATGCCCCGAATCATGCCACCCAGGAACTTCGGCAACTTGATGGTGTAAAACCGCATGCTACCCCTCCTCACCGAAATTACTACACACGATACAAATACACGCCGGCCCCTATGAGTGCAAATGCCAATAGGCTATACCAAACCCACGGAGGTGCCAAATACAAGAAAATGGTGATTCCCCCGACAGCCAACGCAACCCCGAGAACACGTCGCAAGGCGCCCCCCTGTCGCAGGCGATAGGAGCGCAATCCCATTTCGTGCCGCACCTCCTTTAGGTGTTCTCAAAAACGTGCATATTACATCATATTCTGCTGTCGGATAAACATGTATCCTGCCACATGAAAAATGTATATGTCTGCTACGTAAAAAAATCAGGCAACGAAACTCGCTGCCTGATTACATTATGTGAATGGTTTGTACTTGATGCCGATTTTTCTTTTGTATCTTACGCGACTCGGTCGCGTGCAGGGAACAGCAGCTGTGATGCGCTGCTAAGCACAACTGTCAAAACAACTCCCGCGATAATCATTTCTGGCAGCAAATACGTGATGTTATAAATGAGGGAATATTGCCAGACTGGCACACCTTCTGGCGCGTAGCTGCCAAACCAAATAACACCCGATAGAAAATGGCAAACAAAACGCCCAATTACGCCGATAAACAAGCCGCTCCACAATACCATGATTCGCTGCTTCGTCCCTTCATAGCCAGACAAGCGAACAAGCCCTGCGAGACCCAGAACCCCAAAAGCAAGCGGATAATCCAGCAGCAGCTGTACCGGATGGACTACCGTACTGCCCAAAAGCAATTGAAGAAATCCGACAACAAGGCCCGTAATCACACCAGCGGCGAGGCCACGGCGAACAGCGATTAAAGCGATCGGTACCATCACCAGGGACACTGAGCCACCCTGTGGCATTTCGAAAACCTTGATCTGACTAAACACAATTGCAAGAGCAGCCATCATCGCCATTTCCAACAAAATGACCAATCGTTGACGATCCAAAATAGTCAACTCCTCAAAATAGAATAAATAAAAAAATTTTTACACTTGATTCTAGCCCAAGTATATGCACGTGTCAAAGAAAAAAGCCGCTGCCTCATCGGCACTGCGGCTAGTTGTATTACCGAACCTTCTCCAAAAACTGCTGGGCCCGTTCACTTCTCGGCTTTTGAAAAAACTCTTCTGGCGGCGTATCCTCCAGGAGACGGCCGTCATCGAGGAACAAGATGCGATCTGACACCTCTTCGGCAAAGCGCATTTCATGTGTGACGATTGCCATGGTCATTCCGCTATCAGCGAGGCCCTTCATAACCTCCAAAACCTCCTTGACCATCTCTGGGTCGAGGGCAGAGGTTGGCTCGTCAAACAGCATAATTTGCGGCTCCATGACGAGCGAACGGGCAATGGCTACACGCTGCTTTTGACCGCCTGACAAGCGCGACGGAAACACATCCGCTTTGTCAGCCAATCCTACCCGCGTCAAAAGCTCTCTCGCCTTTTGTTCCGCTTCAGCCGCGGACATGCCCTTTACTTTCATCGGTGCATAGGTCAAGTTTTTCAATACCGTCATATGCGGAAACAGGTGAAAATGCTGGAAAACCATCCCGATTTGCTGGCGAATCCCCATCACGTCAGCTTTTGGAGCAGTAATTTCCTGTCCATTGATCGCGATTGTACCGGAAGTAGGCGTTTCCATCAGGTTAATGCAACGCAACAGCGTTGACTTCCCCGATCCAGATGGACCGATGATGGCGACAACCTCTCCTTTTCCAATGTTCGTGGAGATGCCCTTCAATACATTCAATTGGCCAAATGACTTCGTAATGTTATCGATCTTAATCACTGAGTCTCATCCTCCGTTCCAGTACGCGAGCTACCCAAGTCAGCATCATAACCATGACATAGTACAACAGACCCGCGATGAAGAATGGCTCAAAATAGCGGTAGATGGCGCCTTGGACCACCTTCGTGTTCTGCATAATATCTGCAAGACCAATCGTGGAGACGAGAGCGGATTCCTTTAGAAGCGCAATCGTTTCATTGACCAGCGCTGGCAAAATATTTTTAACCGCCTGTGGCAAAATAATGTCCAGCATCATTCGGTGATAAGGTACACCAAGCGCTTTAGCCGCTTCCCACTGACCTTTGTCCACAGCAAGAATCCCGCCACGAATTGTCTCGGAAATGTACGCGCCCGAGTTCAAGGTAAACGTCAGAACAGCTGCTTCGAGTGCTGTAATATTGTAACCAGTCAACTGTGGTGTAGCAAAATACACGAAAGTAAGCTGCAAAATCAAAGGAGTTCCACGGAAAACGGAAGTATACGCTACCGCAAACCAGTTCAGTGGCCCAAAATTGGAAATTTTGATAAGTGCGAGAATCGAACCCCAGACAAAGCCTAATACAACAGAAATCAACGTTACGAGAAGCGTACCCTTTATCCCATCCAAAATGAAAGGAATATAGGGCACGATTTGTGAAAAGTCAAAATTCATGCCCATTCTCCCCTCTTGCTGCTCACATAGTTATTCTTCTTTGGTGGAGAGATTATTGACCGAACCATTTTTGGATCAGCTTGTCCATTTCTCCGTTGTCATGCATTTTTTTAATCACTTCATTAAACTTCGCTACATTCGGCGAGCCTTTTGGGAAAGCGATAGCAGAACCGTTCGATTCTACCTCTTCAATTGTGGTGAATTGCAGCATGTCATTGCTTTCCACGAAACCTTTTGCTACTTGATCCTCGATGATCGCAGCATCTACACGGCCTGCTTTTACTTCTTCCACAATCTCAGGCAGCTTGTTCAACGAAGTAATCTGCAAGCCAGAAACCGTTTTTGCCAGATCCTTTGCTATACCTTCCTGAATCGATCCGAGCTGTACCGCCACTTTCTTGCCAGCCAATTGTTCAGGCTTGGTCAGATTGCTCTCTTTCTTTGCTACGATCGTATTTCTCGCATCATAGTAGATGGTAGAGAAATCTACGTTCTTTTCACGCTCAGGTGTCGGTGTCATTCCCGCCATGACGAAGTCCGCACGATTTGTTTGCAATGCCGGAACCAGCCCGTCAAAGTTCATGTCGTTGATTTGCAGTTCGTAGCCGAGCTCTTTTGCGATGTATTTGGCGATATCCACATCGAAGCCCACGATCTCATCCTTACCGCTGCTCAGGTCGTGATATTCATACGGCTTGTAATCTGCCGAAGTAGCCATGACCAGTGTTTTTTTGTCGCCAGCAGAAGGCGCAGATGCTTGTCCTGTCGCAGGTTGGTTGCCTGTTCCGCAGCCAGCGATAACAGCTGCCGCAAGCAAAGAAGTAAGTGCAAGAGAAATAAATGATTTTGATTTCTTCATGATGAACCCCCGTCGTTATGATTTACTGCATAAAGCAGTCTAATTGCAGCATTAATTTGCACGAAAACTTATATTTATGCATCACAATGATTATTTTACTCATAATCTGAACAATTTCAATCCTTTTTTACTTACATTTCAAACGCAGAATATACTGAATTTTATGTACAAATCTTTATTTTTGTGGCAGAAAAGCAGACAAGGCTTTATAGTGCTAGTAAAAGGAATCACAGGAGGCTGACATGGAAAACAACTGGACGTCCTACTTTCGGCAGCAGCTCCCAGAAATTGTCGAGGAGCTGCGTACATATGTCGAGATGGAAACACCAACCCACAACAAACAAGCCGTCGACCGATTGGGTAGCCTGATCACAGAGCGCTTTCGTCAATTGGGGTGTCGGGTGGAGAGCATACCACAAGAGCAATACGGAAATCAGCTGCGAATGGAGTACGGCGATGGTGACGAACAAATCCTCATTCTCGGTCACTTCGATACCGTAAAAGAAATAGGTACATTGGCCAAAGAGCCTTGTCGCGAGGAAGATGGCCGTCTCTATGGGCCTGGCACATACGACATGAAAGCAGGCATCGTTTTTAGCTATTTCGCCCTGCGTGCCATGATTGAAAATAATCTTACCCCCCAAAAAAAGCTCGTCTTTTTTTGGAATACCGACGAAGAGATTGGCAGTGTTTCTTCCGAGATGCTCATTAGAGAGGAAGCAAAAAGAAGTAAATATGCATTGGTGCTGGAGCCTGCTGCTGGGGATGGCTCTTTGAAAACAAGTCGCAAGGGCGGCGGAGATTTCATTTTAAAAGTAGCAGGCCGCGCCGCGCATGCAGGGAATGATCACGCCAAAGGAATCAATGCGATTGCGGAACTCGCTCACCACATTCTCGCCATTCAATCGTTTACGAATTACGAAGCGGGCACAACCTTGTCTGTCGGCACCATTCAAGGAGGCAGTGCATCAAACGTCGTGCCTGACTTTGCGATGACAGAGATCGATGTGCGTATCCAAAGCCGTGAGGAAAGCGAACGCATTACCCAATTGATGAGTCAGCTGACCCCTGTCCACCCCGAAGCCAAGCTATTCGTGGAAGGCGGAATCACCAAGCCTCCCATGGAACGTACTTCTGGTACCGAACAATTATTTTTACACGCGAAGGAACAAGCCAGACTGGAAGGCTTTGAATTGACGGAGCAGGGTGTCGGTGGGACGAGTGATGGAAACTTCGCCGCCGATGCAGGTACTCCAACGCTTGACGGTTTGGGGCCTGTAGGTGATGGAGCCCATGCTTCCCACGAGCACATCGTCATTGACGCCATACCTGGCAGAATAGCCGTGCTGCTTCGCATGTTTGTAACCTTGTCATAATAATATTACAGGTGTATAATTTTATGGAAAAATAAGGCTCCGTCAACTTAGCGACGGAGCCTTATCTGCACTATTTTCGAATGGGTAGTCATATAATATATACCTATTCGAATAACAAGGAGAGGTAAAACATGGAACAAATTACTACAATACCAAGCAATCCCGTAGGGTTTTGGCGCAGGCTCGGTGCTGGTCTACTAGACGCACTCATTATCGGAGTACCGCTAATCTTGATCACCTATATCATTACAGGGAAGACAGAAGACAATTTGATTTCGAATATCATCACCACACTGTACAGTCTCCTCGTTCCTGTTTTCTGGCATGGCTATACGGTGGGCAAAAGAATTGTCGGTATTCGCATCGCCAGAATCGATGGGGAGCGTGTAGGAATCGGAACCATGCTGTTGCGCAACATCGTTGGCGCACTCGTGTACGCGGTTACGCTCGGTATTGCGATAATCGTCAGCGCCATCATGGTCAGTGTACGTCAGGATAAGCGTTCGATCCATGATTTGATTGCAGGTACGTATGTAACGTCGGATCAGCCTTAACAGGAACACTCATGATGAAAAAAGGTCGGATATCCCGACCTTTTTTCATTTCTATACGGAAAGCGCCTATTGGAACAAAACATTATCGGTTTTTACATCCACAAATACCATTGATGTGTATGGTGGCAGGCTTGCCCGCAAAATGATATAAGGTGTATGCAAAGCAGGCGTTGTAATATCTTCTGGAGATGGATTTGTCAGCTCAACATAAATCGTGAGCATTTCCCAGCCTTGCTGAACCCCAACAACCTTTAGACCATAGCCAGAGGTTGGCATTTCACCACGGGAAACCACATACAGATCGCCTTGATTATGCACGCCTTTTTTCGATTTTACTTTTTCTACGAATGCTTGTTCAACCGCTGACAAGGAGCCTTCTTTTTCAATAGAGAATGTTTCTGTCGACATGTCTACATGAGAAGCCAGGATTGGCTGAGACTGCTTTTGTTCTGCATGTACTGCGGATTGTGAAAGGGGCAGGATGGAGAGCATGGTGAGAACCGCTACACTGTTTTTCCATAACGATTTCATACGAGATCAACTCCTGATTTTTTTAAAAGGCTGGAACATTTCTTGATACTGGCCAGTATCTCTCAATACCAATATCTGGATAATTTGATTTAATCATTATATTTGTTTCGTTGCAATATTTACCATAATATTTTATATTTGTTCATTTACCTTTAGCGTCTATCTCTCACAATCCTTATAGGAATAAGGAAATTTCGTTATTGTTTTAAACATTGAATACAATATAACAAAACTTGTATTTTTATTATTTCTTTATGCATCATATAATTATGTAATTAAAATAAATAATTTTCAGATAATTAACTAACTATTTCAACGATAAAAAAGCTGGCGCCGATGGAGTGATATTACCCCCGTCAAGTAGACAGCATTAAAACTGATAGGTCCTAAGCAACCTTGGTACGGTATTCCACCGGACTAAGGTTGTTTAATTTTGCCTGAAACCTTTCGTAATTATAAAACCGTATGTACTCATCTAT